>CAMDOF010000207.1 GCA_945903465.1 Opitutus sp. GAS368 | reverse complement strand
GCTCCAACAATCGCGCGATCGCCACTTTCTGGTGATTGCCACCCGAGAGCTGCCCGATGACTTGGTCCGCCTCGAGACACTTTATGCCCAGCTCGGCGATCCAGCGCTGGGTCGCCACCCGCTGCCGGCGCCGACTCAACCAACCCCAGCGGCTGAAACGCTCCGGCTTCGTTAAGGTCAAATTATCCGCGATCGACTGCGTCAACATCAGTCCCTCCTCCTTGCGATTCTCGCTGAGAAAACCCAACCCTTGCGCCCAGCGCTTGCGGGGCGTCGGGGTCGTCGATGAATCCCCTCCGAGCACAACCACTTCGCCCGCCGCGACCGTCTCCAACGCAAATATCGCCCGCAGTAAATCGGTCCGCCCGGCCCCGATTAAACCCCCTAAACCCAAAATCTCCCCGGCGCGGAGGACCGCCGTCGCCCGCTTCAAACGCGGCGGACTCGCCACCCCATTTACAGTGAGCACCCCTCCGCCGAGGGCGTGAGTGGATCGCGGATACAAGTCCTTAACTTCGCGACCCGTCATCAGCGTAACGATGGTGTCGAGGCCGGTCTCTTGCATCTTTCCGCCGCCGACGGTCTCGCCGTCCTTCAAGACCGTGAAACGGTCCGCGATTTGCCGACACTCTTCCAGAAAATGGCTGATATAAATGATGCTCACACCTTGCGCGCGCAAGCGCCTGATGGCCGCAAAGAGCCGCTCGGTATCCGCCTGGGTAAGGCTGCTGGTCGGCTCATCCATGATCAGCACCTTGGGCTGAGTCAGCAGAGCGCGGGCGATCTCAATAATTTGCTGGGTCGCGATGGAAAACGAACCCGCGGGCTGATCAAGGGGGAGGGCTTCGTGACCGAGTTGAGCCAAAGCCGCCCGCGCCCGATCAGCCGAGGCCCGCCGATTGATCCACCCAGCGCGCGCCGGCTCGACCCCGAGCATAATATTATCCCCCGCGGAGAGATGCCGCGCGAGATTCAGTTCTTGATAAATCATCGCGACCCCTTGACGCCGCGCATCCAGGGGATCGCGCGGTCGGTACGGACTTCCCCGCAGTTCCATCGTCCCGTCATCGGCTCGATGGGCGCCGCTGAGTATCTTCATGAGGGTGCTTTTACCGGCGCCATTCTCGCCGATCAACGCGTGCACCTCGCCCGCTTGAATGGTCAGCGACACGCCCCGCAACGCCCGCGTCGCCCCAAAAGCCTTGGTAAGCCCGGTCAGGCGCAAGACCCCTGCAGAACTCACGCCGCCGCTCACTTCAGATATTTATCGAGCGGGGGATGCACGATATCGGCCATCTCAGGCGAATGGAAATTGGCCTTCGTCACGAAGCCGACGCCCGTATCAATGACTGGCGGGACTTTTTGCCCGCGCAAGATCGCGACCATCGTTTTAACGCCGAGGTAACCCATGCGCAGAGGGTTCTGCACGACCAGGCCGTGCACATCGCCCGCCAGCAGACCCGCGTTGATCATTTCGCCCGAGTCGAAGGCGACTAGTTTCACCTTCCCGCCGGCGAGCCCCGCGTCGCGCAGAGCGAGGAGCATCCCCGCCGAACTGGACTCGTTTGAACAGAAGACTCCGTTGAGCTGACGCCCAAAGCGGTTGAGCAGATTCTCACTCACCCGCTTCGCCGTGTCCCTCGTCGCACCGGCGTGCTGGTCGGTTGAGAGCAACTTGATTCCAGGAAAGTCTTTTTTCATGACTTCGAGAAATCCTTGCTCGCGCTCTTCCGTGCTGGCGGAACCCACTTGGAGACGGAGCATAATCACGTTGCCTTTACCACCCAAGGCCTTGCCGAGCTCACGCCCGGCGATGCGACCACCCTCAAGATTGTCGGTCGCGATGAAACTTGCCGGCGCCTTTGATTCGACGCCCGAATCGATCACCACCACCGGAATCTTGCCGCGCACCGCCGTTTCAATCGGAGCGACCAATCCGCGTTTGTCGAGCGGCGCAATCAGGATGCCACTGACGCGCTGGGAGATAAAATTCTCCACGACTTGAATCTGTTGTTCACGATCATCTTCCTTGAGCGGGCCCTTCCAGATGATCTGCACAGTGACGCCCTCGGCTTTCAGCTCCTGTTGCGCCTTCACCGCGCCCGCGTTGATCGACTTCCAGAATTCATGCGTGGTCCCCTTGGGAATAACCGCAATTTTGTAGGCTTCGGCGGCCGGCATAATTCCGGCGCCGCCAACTGCGAGCGACAAGGCGAAGAGAATATTTTTCATGGGTAAAAGAGAGCGAGGGTAGAAAACAACCAAGAACACTCCCGCGCACTCGCCGACGATTTTCAACCCTAGAGAAAAAAAGTTTCACCCGCTGGCATCACGGCAATCACTGCCGGATAAATCCGCCCGCCACCACCACCGCCGCACCGTGGCCTTGCGCGGGTCTCGTCGACGCTCCGCCAGGGTCGCGCCGCGAAATCATTGACTCGCTCGCGAGTCCCTCGCGGGCACGTGGCGGCCAATTTGAGTTTACGCGCAGCGACCTTTACCGCCACGTTAAGTCTTTATGATTTTATGGAGTAACCTCCGTCCGTTCACCGTCCCGTTGCTTGCCGCGGTCGCCTGCGCCGCCGATTCGGCCAACCTTGGCGCCACTCTTGAAGAACGCTTCCAGACGCTCGATCGCAATCACGACGGGAAACTGACGCGCGAAGAAGCCGGCGGCGCCGCGTGGTTCGATCGCCTCGACTGGCGTGGAACCGGCGTGGTCACCCTGGAGGAAATCCAAGCCCTCGTCCGCCGCTTCCGCCCCGCGGCCGAGGACGCTGCGATCACTCGTCCCCTCGATCCCCCTGCCCCTGCAGGCGCGCTGGTGACGAGCGTGGCGGAGGCCGCGGCCACTAGCGAGGGGGGATCGGCGTCTCCACGCGAGGCCCCGAAAATCCTCAAACCGGCGGAGCGCGGCGTGGGGCGGCTGATGCCTGATTTTGACTTCATCGATATCCATGGTCAAAAGGGCCGCCTCTCCGACTTTCGCGATGCCCGCGCGGTCGTCATCGCGCTCACCGGCACGAGCTGCCCTCTCGCTAAAAAGTATGGGCCGACGCTCGCCCGCTTGGAAAAAGATTTTACCGCGCAAGGCGTCGTTTTTCTATTTGTGGCACCGACCGCCACGGACACCCCGGCGGAGCTGCGCGCGCTCGCCGGTGAGCTGGGTTTAAAAGGGCGCATAGTGCACGCCACCGCTCCCCAAATTGTCGCCCGCTTGGGCGCGCAGACCACGACGGAAGCATTTGTGGTCGACGCGGCCCGCACCGTGGTATTCCGCGGCGCCGTCGACGATCAATACGGCCTCGGCTACACTCTGGCGGCCCCGCGGGAGACCTATTTGCGCGAGGCACTGACCGCCGTCATCGCCGGCCAGCGCCCACGGATCGCGGCAACCACGGCACCAGGTTGCGCGCTGGATGCGGCGGTCAGCCCAACCCCGGCGAGCCCCGCTCTGGGCACCGAGACCGGCACCGTGACCTATCACAATCGGATCTCGCGGATCATTCAGAACAACTGTCTCGAGTGCCATCACGCAGGCGGCGTCGGTCCCTTCAGTCTCGCGCTTTACGAGGACGTCCGAGCGCACGCCGGGATGATTCGCAAACAAGTCACGCGCGGCGCGATGCCCCCTTGGTTCGCCGGACCCACTGAACCCGCCGACTCGAGCCACTGGCGAAATGATCGAACCCTCGCACCCGCCGACAAAGCCGACTTCTTGGGTTGGCTGGCGGGCGAGAAAGTCCTCGGAGACCCCGCCGAAGCCCCGCTCCCCCTGAGTTTTGACTCCGGTTGGTTAATCGGTCCGCCCGACACCGTGCTACAATTTGCACGCCCCGTGGATATCAAGGCCGATGGCGTGATGCCTTACCAAACGATTCGCATCGCCACGACGTTTGGGGAGGACCGCTGGGTCCAAGCCTACGAGATTCGACCGACGGCCCGGGAGGTCGTTCACCACGTCATCGTCCGCGTCCACCCAGCCGGAGAGAGAGACGCGGGGAAAAACCGCGAAGGCGCCAACGAACGCGATGGATTTTTCGCGGCCTACGTTCCCGGTAATAATCACGTCCGCTTTCCGCCGGGGTTTGCGAAAAAACTTCCCGCTGGTGCCACCATCAGCTTCCAGATGCACTACACGCCGAATGGCAAGGCGACGACCGATCAAACCAGGTTTGGGCTCATTTTCTCGCCGACGCCGCCGGCGCACATCATTCAGGTGGCGGGACTCGCCAACCCTCGCCTCCGTATTCCCGCCGGCGAAGGGAACCATTTGGAAAGTACGAGCATCACGCTTCCGAGCGAGATCACGGTGCTCAGTTTTGCGCCGCATATGCACGTCCGGGGCAAAGCGGCCCGCTACGAGGCGATTTTTGCCAACGGAAATCGCCAACGGCTCCTCGACGTTCCCGCCTACGACTTCAACTGGCAGATCCAATACCAACTCAACGAACCCATTACCCTCCCGCGCGGCACGCAGCTCGTCTATACCGCGTGGTACGATAATAGTGCAGGTAATCCGGCGAATCCTGATCCGAGTAAAACCGTGCGCTGGGGGCCACAGACCTTTGAAGAAATGATGCTGGGCTACGTCGAATATTACGTGCCGGGCCGTGGCGTATCCGACACAAAACTACGCCAGACGGCGGGACTTCGCTGAAGGTCCGCGGTCGCGTCCTCCCCGTCCAGTGACCAGCGGGGAGCGATTTTAGTTTTTGAAGGCTGGTGCGGGCGCCAAGCCTGAGCCCGTTGAGTGCCCTGCTGGTTTCTCCGGCGCACGGGAGCGACCCGCAACCGGGTGGGCGCCGCGCCGCCACGTGCGAATCTTAAAAACGTCCCGCGAGGCCGAGCGTGATCGCGGTGCCGCTATTGCGGTCGAGCGCCATCTGGTCGGGGATGCCACGATACTGCACTTGGTGAGCGTTGGTCGCGTTGGCAATCTCGCATGTGAGCGACAGGTTGGCCCGCAGTTCCAGGGCGATGCTCGGATTAATCAGGGTGCGGCTCCGGAGATAGAGACTGCGGGCGGCGCTGGCGGCATTGTAAGTGACGATGTTCTCGCCCGTATAATTGACCCGGACCCGCGCGCTCAGGCGCCGATGCCGCCACGAAATGATCAGGTTGCCCGTGCGGGGAACGAAGCCGGCGACCTCGCCGGTCCGGCGCACCACCGTGCCGCCAAAGTCGCCGTGGGTATCCAGAATTGTGACATTGGCCACGAGCCCGAGTCCCCGCAACGGCCCGGGCAAAAAAGTAAATTGCTGCTGATACGAGAGCTCCCAGCCCTGCACGTAGGCCGTGCCGCCATTGGCGCTGCTGAGCAGCGTGAAACCCTGGTACTCGCCGCCGAAGCCGTTGTTCGAGTCGCGCGCCACCGTGCCGGACTGAATGCCGGTGACGATGAAATCGTTGATCTTCTTGTGGAACCAGCCCACGGACAGGTTGCCGACTGGCTCGAAATAGTAGTCGAGCGTTGCATCCCAGTTCGACGCCGTCTGCGGCAGGAGACCCGGGTTGTTGATGGTGAGCGTCTGGTTGGTCTCGTTCGCGGTTTCGTTGGGCACGAAATTGGTCATCCCCGGCCGCCCAAAACTGGTGGACCAGCTGAGCCGCGCCTTGAAGTCCGCGCCCACATTCTGCGCCAGGTGCACGCTCGGAAAGGACTTGGTGTAGCTGCTCCCGGTGACGCGCCGGTTGTCCGCGTAGTCCCGCGTCGCGGCGCCCACGGGATCGACCAGTTGCTGCGCCACGGTGCTGGGCGTGCGCGCTCGCACCCAGCCCCAGCCCGAAGTCTCGGTCTGCTCGGTCCTGACCCCGGCGATGTAACTCGTGCCCGCGAGCAGACCGGACCGCCCGAGCCGGCCTTCGCTCATCAAATACCCGGCGGTGATGGTCTCGACCACGCCGTCGGTGCCGGTGTACTTCGTCTGCTCGCGAAAGTACTCGTCCTCCCGCCACAACTCCGGCGAAACCAGTTTTCGTTCGCGCACGAACATCGCGGGCTCCCATTGCGGAATCGGCCGGCCAGACCGCGTGGTGTCCCAAAAAATGACCGAGGGATCGTGGGGCAGGGCGGCGGTGCCCAGGTAGCTCCAACGGCGGTTCCGCGCGAGGTCGTCGATCGCATCGTCACGCCACTGGACTCCCGCTTTTAGCAAGAGCGGCCGTGCCGTCGGCAACGGGTAGCGGGCATTGAAGCGCAGGTCTCGGACGACCTCGTCGACATCGTTGTCGCGGGTCACGAGGCCGTTCGCAATTGGCCGGTAATTCGCCGGGTTGGTCATGTCCGGTCCCTCGGTCTGGATGAACCGCGGATAAAGATCGGACTGGGTGCGATCCAGGATCCAGCCGATGGCGCTGACGCGGGTTTGCAACGCGGCCCCCGACTTGCCGTTGCCCGTGTTGCGCTCCTGCCAGCTGTAGGCCGCCTTGTAGTCCAACTGGAGCCCGTTGAAATCGTGCTCCCCGCCAAAGCCGAGCTCGCCGGTCCGGTCGAACACGCTGAAGACCCGCGCATCGAGATTGATCTGGGAGCCGGCGGCGGCCCGCACCCGCGTGATGCGATTCGTATAACCAGGCAGGATACCAGCGGTGCCGGTCGTGCCGACCGCCTGCGTGGTCGTGGCCGTGGTGAGGAAGTTTCGGACCGTGGGCTCCTCGGAATCGACGTAGCTTGCGTTGACGCGAAACTTGCTGGAAGGCGAGAGCCGGAAATCCGCGATCGCCTTCCCGCTGGTCTGCTTGCGGTTGTTATATTTTTCCGCGGTCTGGTAGCTCCACAGGTAGGCCGGGGTCGCCAGGGTGTTTTCGAAATCCCGGTTGGTCGCATACAACCCGTTGGCATTCTCGCTGTAAAAACCCTGCACCGAGACTCCCAGGTTGCGCTCGCCACCGGCGACCCCGAAAACCTCCTGATACCCGGCGTTGATCAACGGATGCAGCCGGTGCTGCTCCCGGAACCAGACCTGCTCGGTGAAGGGCGCGGCGTAGCGCGCCGCCACGGTGTAATTGATCCGGCGTTTTTCGCGCATGCTCAGGGGAGAACGGCTCTTCAGATCGATGCTGCCGCCAAGGGAATCGGCCCCCTTGTCGGGCGTCTGCCCTTTCGTCAATTCGATCTGATCGAAACTT
Source organism: Opitutus sp. GAS368 (assembly GCA_945903465.1). Classification (GTDB taxonomy): domain Bacteria; phylum Verrucomicrobiota; class Verrucomicrobiia; order Opitutales; family Opitutaceae; genus ER46. The sequence goes on along the minus strand of CAMDOF010000207.1, from coordinate 4,077 downwards.
GCCCCCGTGTAACGCTCGGGGGCGAACGAACGGTTCATGCCGGAGCCGGCGATCAGCCCGCCATCCACCGTCACCCGGTTGAGGCTGGCCGACATTCCGCGCACCATGATGCCGCTGACCGGTCCGTCGTCCGCCACGGTGACAGAGATGCCCGGCAGCAACGCCGCCACCTCGCCGGCGCTCAGGTTGGGCACATCGCCGTAGGAATCCATCGCCACGATGTTCTTCACGTTGCTGGCGTTGCGCTGCAGCGTGATGGTGGCGGCACCGCCCTCGCGCTGCCCGCTGACGGTGTAGGTCCCCAGCTGATACACCCCGCTCGTCAGATCGAGATTCCGCCGGACCGTCGCGCCGGACAATACCGCGATCCGGTCCCGCGCCGCGTCGAGTCCAGCGTAGGTCGCGACAATCGTGTGTTCGCCCGCCGGCAATTGGTGGAACACGTAGCGGCCGGTGTCATCGGTCAGCGCCGTGCGTCCCAGCTGGGGCAGCTGCACGCTTGCCCCCCGGAGAAGATCGCCGGTCGCCGCATTGCTGACCCAGCCGGTGAGCGTGCCGGACGCGACCTCCGCAACCGGCGAATCCGCCGCAAGGGCCGGCCCGCAGAAACCGGCCGCGATGATGAGCGCAAACAGGGGGACAGTTCGAAAGTGCATAAAGGGGTCGGGCTGGTTGATGGGACCAGAAAAGTGGGGATTGGCGAGGAAACACCGGGCGGCGACCGCTTGGCCGGGACGGCTTGCACCGGACCGCCAGCCGCCTCGTTTACTCACTGATAGGAGATCGGCTTTCTGCGCGTCGGCAGATGATGGCGGACCGGTCGCCGGTGGCCACGTGCTGCAGATCGTAACGGGCGCAGAGCGCGGCGGCGGGGAAGCCCTTGCCGGCTCCAGAGGGTCCGATGACCGACGAGGTTCAGGCTGTGGCGGGCCGCCATTTCCAAGGGAAACCGTTGCCGGCCGGCTCAACCCGGGCGTCTCGCAAATCAGGACGGACGGCGGCGCTTTTTTTGAGATTTCTGCCGCAGATTCTGGCTGCGCCCGCGATAATTCGGCCCGTGGGCTTACCGGTCGCCGACCCAGCGTGCATCCAAAATCCAGCCACGAAAATCCCGGGCGGATCCGCTGTCGAAGGGATTGCGTCCGATGAGCTCGCTGCCGGCGCCAAATGCGTTGCAATCGCTCCGGCCGCGCAACACCTCCCCGCCGTTCACGCGCAGGATCACCTCGCCGCGGGCAGAACTGCTGTAGGCGCCGGTCGTGCAGGAAGGCAGCGTGATTTCAATTCGGTGTTCGAGGCGCGGATCGAGCCGCAGCGGCATCGTCACCAGTGCCGGCGCCCCGTGGTGTTCAAAATGAAAAGCCACGGCCCCCGCTCCAGCGTCGCGCACGACGACGAGATCCGATCCGTAGAGAACGCCGGTGGCAAAAAGCGGTTCGCCCTCGGGTGCCAGCGGCTCCGGTAGAATCACCCGCAAATGCAGCGTGCCCCCGCGCGGCCAGCCGGGCTCCGCCACCGGTTCCACCTCGTCGAAGCGAAACACCCGCTTCGTCAGGCCGCGCACGTCACCAGAAAAATCTGCCCCCACCGCGCCCCCGGGCGCCGTTCCAGGCGGCAGCGGCGCAACCAGCAAACTCAACGCCCGCCCGCCGCTGAACCAGACGACCACGCTTGAGCGTTCGCGGAACTCCTCCAGTCGCCGTAGACCCAGACCGACCGGGCGCGTCCCGCCATAGAGCGAAGGCAGCTGCAATTCGACGGTGTGAGTGTGCCCCGATTGCCACGTCAGCGGACGGCCCCAACTCACGGGCCTATCGCCGCGGGAAAACCCAAAGCAAATTTCGCGGTCAGCCAGATGTTTGACGAAAAGCCGCTCGTCGGCCCGTGCATCGTTCGCCCGCCAAATCGTCTCCACCGTGCCGGCCGCCCGCGCTTGAAATCGGATTTTGAGCACGCGCGGTCCCTCGAAGACACCTTTCCAGACTCCCAGGCGCGCCAGCGTGCCATGTCCCGCCCGCTCCAGTCGCTGCCAGGCCGCCGGATTGTCGCGGCTGAAAGTGTTGCCATGGTAATTGAAGCTGACGAGCACGCCCACCGGCACGGTGGCCGCCGCCGCGATCGCCGCCCCGAAGGGAATCCAAATCCGCCAGCGTTTCTGCTGCGCCCAGCACTCGAGGCCCAGCCAGCCACAAACCGCCAGCAACGCCAGGGCCGGGGCAAACTCGGCGAGATAACGCTCGGTGGTGGAAAAAAATGTCAGCAGGAACAGGCCGACTCCGAGGTAGAGGCCGGCGATCGCGCCGACCATGGCGGCCAACGCGCGCCGCTCCGCCCCGGTGCGCTGCCACACTGCGAGCGGCGCGGCCAGCGCGAGCCAAAGAAATGGAAAGGTCACACCCAGCCCGCACATCTCCTCGCTGCCCGCGTAATCCGGGATGCTCCAGCCCGGCGTTTGGGCCCAGGCGAACGGAAACTGCCACGACCACCGCAAAGGAAAAAAATAGTAGACCCTGAGATTCTGGCGAACGTAGTCCCAGCCGAAATGCCGGTTGCTGAGTTCGCGCGACGAGGTCAGTTGAAAATTTTGCCCGAATTCAAGCGGGTTGTCGAAACGCGCATAGTTGTGCGCCAGCAGGGCGGCTCCGCACAGTGCGAGGCCGGCCGCCGCCGCCAGCCCGTAACGCCACCCCGTTTTCCAAGCGCGCGACTCACGCCGCATCAGCAGCCACAAGGGTGGCAGAAACAAGAGTGTGCCGAAGAGAATTGGCGGACGCGAAGCGACCGCCAGCCCGAGAAAAAGCCCCGCGAGGCCGAGGGCCGCGAGCGGACGACGCCCGTGCACCGCGGCGTGCACCGCCACCAGCGCCAGCATCGCAAACGCAAAGCCGGCCGCGATGGGCAGCTCCCACACCATCGGCCGGCGGGCCAGCGCGAGCACATGCGTGCCCATGCCCAGCACCAGCACGCCGAGCGCGCCGGTCCAAAGCGCACTGTCCGGAAAATAGCGTCGCCGGAGGTCGAGCCACAACCGGCACGCCGCGAGAAACCCTCCGACACAAAAAAACAGGACCGCGCCGCCCGTCGGCAGCAAATGACCGGTGACCACCGCGTAGGGCAGCATCAAAATCACCGCCGGCACGACGCCAAAGTAGAGATAGTAGTGCCCGCGGTAATACGACGCATCCGGCAATCGATAGGGGCCGTTCTGCGCCGGGTCGTAGGGATCCGCCAGCGCCAGCAGTTCGGCCGGTGGTGCCCGGTCGAGGTAAAGGTGCCCCTTCCGATAGCCCTCGACCAACAGACTGTATAAATCTTCGGGATTCGCCGAACCCAGTCCACCGGCCGATTCCACCGTCCACGCGTAGAAGCAGATCACGGCCGCGATCGCCCCGAGCGAAAACGCGCGATCGACCACCCGCCGCCACCGCGTCCGGCGTGGTACCGCCGCTGGCTCGGTGGTCACCATGCCCGCGATTGAGTTGGGGGCCGCCCGGTCCGGCCGCCCGCGCGCTCATTGCGCTCGGTCGTCCCGCCAGCCAAACGGATTTCGCGGTAAGCGAGGAGGGAGGGCGCTGACGGGATCGACATGAGATTCGCCCCGGATCTTTCAATCTCGGGCCAAATTACCAAATCAATTCCGCAGCTGCGTCGGCGACCGCGTCATCACCGAGGTTGGTCCGTACGCATTCGCAACGCTGCCGCCGCTGCTCGCCGCAGCTGCGTCGGCGACCGCGTCATCACCGAGGTTGGTCCCGCAGCTTAGCCGCTCTGCCCTCCCCGACAATTTTGCCTCGTGGCTGAGACCGTGCCGCAACCGCAGAGTCAGCGGCAACACTCGGCAAGCTCGGCCGTCCCTCCCTGACCCGCCAACGCAAAGAGCGCTTCCTGCACAAGCCGTCCGCCCTCCTCGGAGGGGCGCAACAAGTCTGCGCCCCTCCGCCATTCGACTCAAGTTGATGGCAAATTGGAATGAGCCGCGCCCGAGGCCGCTTCATCAAGATTTCGTAACTGCTCAGGGTGGAAAAAGCTGTCGGTGAAAGTGGTCCGCACAGTCCCCTGTGCGGCAGGGGCGTCTCC
>CAMDOF010000206.1 GCA_945903465.1 Opitutus sp. GAS368 | reverse complement strand
CTTGTTCTTTTGGTAAATATAGCTAGGTAACTAGCTAAATATGAGCCAACCCGACAAACAACAGATTCTAGGGCAAATCGCCGCCATCCCGGCCATGGAGCGCGGCAAGCTCTCGGCCTATTCATTCGAAGATCGTCCCGGCGCGGCCGGCCCTTATCACCGGCTCCAGCGCTGGGAGAACGGCAAGAACCAGACTCGCCATATTCCTGCCGAGGAAGTTCCCGCCGTGCAAGCCGCCCTGGCCGGCTACGCCCAATTCCAGCAACTCACCGGGCAATATGCCGATTTGGTGGTCGCGGAAACTCGACAGCAAATCGCCGGCTCAAAAAAAAACTTCCCTCGCCACCAGTCCTTCTCGCCCAAGAAGAGGAAATCCAGCAACTGATCGCCCGGTTTTAATCCGAAGCTCCCCAGCCCAGGGCAATGCGGTCGCCCAGCTGGAGCTATTGGTGCGTACGGCCGTTTTCAAGTCGGCCAACGATCTGGTCGGCTGTTTGCGCCACCAAGCGGCCGAGCGCATCGACGCGGCGTATCAGCCCAAGCTCGGGGAGGTTTTCAAGGGCCAGGAACCCCTCGGGGTGCAGGGCAATTTAGGCCACTTCGAACTCGGGCGGGACTACTCCCAAGACGCGGGCAAGTCGCAGGGCCATCACCCCGCCGATGCCGCGCTGGGGTGGGAGGTGGGCTACACCCCGGCTTGGGCCAAGCTCATGCGCTTGGCAGGAGTCGACGAAACCACCTACTTGAAAGCGGAGCGGCATCTGGAGCAGACCGACGGCATCACGGTGTCTGGCCGGCAGATTCAGCGGGTGATCCAACGGGTGGGTGGAGCCGCGCAGCCATGGCAGGAGCGACCAACCCAACCGGGCGACGGCCCGCGCTGCGACGCGCCCACCATGGATGTCAGCGCCGATGGTACCGGCGTGCCGATGGTATCGGAGGAACTCGCCGGCCGCAAAGGCAAGCAGGCCGACGGCAAAGCCAAGACCCGCCAGGCGTATCTGGGCCGTGTGTTTACCCAGCACCGCGTCGATGAGAAAGGCCGGCCGGCGCGCGACTGGGAGTCGACGACCTCCGTTTCCGGCTTCATGCCCGTCGACGAGTTCGGTCCGATACTGCGCCAGGAGGCGCACCGGCGGGGATACGGCACGGCCGCCAAGGTCGTCGTGCTCATCGACGGAGCCAACCGACTGGGAAACATGGCCACGATCAACTTCAATGGCTGTATCCAAATGGTCGATTTCTACCATGCCCTGGAGCACGCGGGGCTGGTGCTCGACGCCCTCATCGGCAAGACGCATCCGGACTAAAAGGCCCAGCTTCACCCCTGGGCCAAGTGGTCGCTCAAGGACAAGGTCGAAGATTTGATCAAACAGGCGCGGCACGCCTGCGCGGGCAAGCCCGAGGCATCGGCCGTCGAAAAAGCCCTCCACTATTTTGTGAGCAACGTCAGCCGGATGCAGTACGGGACCTTCCGCGCGGCCGACTTCTGCATCGGCTCGGGCGTCGTCGAAGCGGGCGGCACGACCGTGATCGGCGCGCGTTGCAAACAATCGGGGAATGTTTTGGTCCGAATCGGGCGCCGAAAATATCCTGCCCTTGCGCTGCATCCACAGCAGCCGTCGCCTCGACGAATTTTGGAAACGCCGTCTCAACACCCACGCGGCCCGAAATGATGGCCTCCCCCTGGCCGCCTGACAGAAAAATTTTGTCTCACACCCAGCGAAAAAATACCGAAGGGCCAAAGATCATTTGCTTTGAGCGGGTCTTCCCGTGGACGCCGGCGGCCTCCCGCCCGCCTGGCGAGCCCGCCTCCACCCGCGGGGCGCCGTCCGAGCCTCGCCCAGGACAGCGATCCTCGCGACGGGCCGAACCCATCCCGAATAAGCGGGGCGCTGATCGCCCACCGAAATCGACGCAACGCAGTTATGCCGATAGCTATTAAATTCTAGCATTCAGCTTCGGCGGTGACGCCGGCATCTCGCCGTGAGTCGAAGTCCAAACCTCAACGGCGATTAGAATTACACCGCAGAACCACCCAAACTTCGCCGAGGAGAAATCCGAAAATCCGCCGCCGCCCACCAGCACTCGCCAAGGAGACGGCCACCCGCCGATAAAATTCATCAAGCCGAGCCCTTTGGCACTCCGGTTTCGGCGAGGGTCAGGCGCGCTCAAAATTTAGGCCGCCCTCACCCGCGGCGACCCTGCGCCCTCGCTGTCTCCGGACCGGATCGCTGCTCCCCTTCGGCCGGTTTCCGGGGCGGCACCGCCCCCGCCTAAGGCCGCCCGCTCAGGTGTCGCGCCGGCTACGATAAACTACTTTTGTTTGCCCTTCCGCTTCACTTTGGCGAGGGCGGGCGCTGCGTCGTCTGGCGCCACGTAAGCGGCGCGGGTCGACATCGCCCACTCGAGATCGGCTTTTACACGGGACGAGGCCAAATGGGGATCGTGAAAACGCTCGGCGTAGTCGGCGAGAGCAGTGGCGAGACTACGCACGATGTCGCGCTGCGCGGGCGCCGTGAAAAGATTCGTGAGCTCGTCCGGGTCGTGCGCGAGGTCGAACAGGCTCGGAGCAGCGCCGGGGGCCACGATAAATTTATAGTCGCGGCCGAACGTTCCGAGCCAACCGCTGCCTTCGGCAAACTCACCGTCTTCTCCAACCGGCGCGCGCTTCGGGCCTCCGCCGATGCGCACGAAAGCAAGCTCGGCCCAATCGGCGGGCGCGCGGCCGGTGCGGAAAAGCGGGGACGCATCGCGGCCTTCGTCTTTCGTCGGATTGGCGATCCCCATAAGCGCAAGAATCGTCGGCTTGAAATCGACGTTGCCGAGCGCGGAGCGGACCACCGTGCCGGGCGGGACCACGCCCGGCGCGTGCAGGAGAAACGGAATGCGCGAGGAACCTTCCATGGGGACGCCTTTGTTGTCGCGCCCGTGCTCGCCGCAAAGATCCCCGTGGTCGGAGGTGAAGACGATGAACGTCCGCTCCAGCTGGCCAGTCTCTCGCAAGACGGCCAGAATCCGACCCACGTTGTCGTCGAGGCATTTCACCATTCCAAAATAAAGCGCCATTTGCTTTTTGTTAAAAGCGCCAGCGAGGGTCGCGGCGTAGGCAGGGAGATTTTTTCCGGGCGACTGCGCGCTGCGCGGCTGTTTAAAATCGAGACTTAAAAACATCGTGTCGTAGGGCGCCCGCACGGTGTTGGGCCCATGAGGATCCGGGAAACTCACGTGCCAGCAAAAAGGTGCGGCCGCATGACGGCGGATGAAATCAATCGTGCGGTCGGTCAGAAAATCGGTGGTGAACGATTTGGCATCGGCCCCGTCGAGCGCATAAGTGGGGAGGCCGGCGGCGTTGATGGAGCCAACCCGGGGGCCTTTTTCATCTTCGATCAATTTTTTGTAGTGGCCGCGGTTGAACATATAACGGTTGTCCTCCCAGCCGAATTTCCGCGCGGGGGCAAACCCGGGGCGAGCCTCACCGTCGAGGTGCCACTTGCCCGCGTAGCCGGTCGCGTAACCAGCGCGGCGGAGGACTTCGGCATAGGTGACCAGATCGTCGCGCAGCGGCAGATCGTTTTGGATTGCCCCCGTGTTCTGCGGGTAGCGGCCGGTCATCAGCGCGGCACGCGAGGGCGTGCACACAGGCGATGTGGCGTAGAAACGGTCGGCGATCGCGCCGTGCGCCGCGATCCAATCGAGATGCGGAGTTTCAACTTTGATGCCCGCCCCCCAAATAAAAGCCTGATCGTCCGGTAGCAGGGCGCGGTAGCATCCGAGCGTGCGGAAATTATGCTCGTCGGTCTGGATGATCAGGAGATTAGGACGAGCGGGCCCCGCGGCGGCCGCGGCCGCTTGGAGGCAGCCGAACGCGAGGCTCGCGAGAACCAGTAGAATGCCAGCAGACCGGGGTGGCTGGGAAATCCGTTTCATTTCAGTGCTTCATTTGACGCGGCTCTCAATCCAGCCGAGCGAAACGAGAAACGCATCGGTCGCGGCGAGGGTGGCGGCGTAGGCGGCGTTATCACCGCGACCGTAGTTGAAGTAACCGTGTTTGGCACCCTCGGCGCCGACGAGCTCACAGCGGTTACCCGCGGCCTTCATCGCCGCCGTGAAGGCTTCGGCCGTGACGTAAGGCACCGTCGTGTCCGCCTTGCCGTGAAAAATGATCGTGGCCGGAGTCCCTTTTTTCACGTGGTGCGCGGGGGAAAGATTCTTCGGATCGGTGCCCATGCGGTCCGCCGGCACGCGGTCGCCGAATCCATTTAGGCTCAGACCGGGGAGCGGGGCGAGGACCAGCGCGGGATTAAAGAGCACCAGAGCATTGGGCACCGCGCTGATGCTAAGGTTCGCTCCTGGGCTTTCAAAACCAGCCAACGTGGCGATCGCGGCGGCGAGATGACCGCCCGCCGAGCCGCCCCCCGCGGCAATGCGCTGCGGATCGATGCCGAGCCGGACCGCATGCGTACGGACCCACCGGACGGCCGCCTTGGCATCAGCAACACAGTCGATTGGTTTCACTTTGTGGCGCGAGGCGACGCGGTAATCGGCCGTGATGGCGACCATCCCGCGCGCCGCCAGCGCGCGACAATGTTGCTCAAACTGGGCGGGCGAACCGTTCGTCCAACCACCGCCGAAAAAGAAAACAATGGCGGGCCGTTGCTTCGGCGCGGGGCCGGCGGAGGTCGCGGGTGGCTCAAAAATAGAGAGCGCTAATGTTACTCCACCAATCTGCTGGTAGGTCTCGACACGCGCACCGTCCATCTTTGGCGGATACGCCAAAGCGGCCAGAACCGGCGATTGCAGCGCGAGTAAACCCGCGTAAAATCCAAAGATATATTTCATGGGTAAGCCGAAAGATGACCGCAAATTTTCACACGGCGAGATCAAGAAACTGTGGCGACCGTATCAGTCATAGTACCAGTGACTTTTCAGTTCTCGACCTTGACTTCCGATGTGGCACCGGCGCCTTGCCTGGGGGTTGAAGCGCCAAGTTTCAACGGCGCGTGATATAAAAATGCTCTCGCGACCGGAGATCGCGTCAATCGGCCGCCTGCATTGCTCGCTCGGCTAACCTCGGCTCGGGACACCCTTGAGCTCTCGCGGGCCCATGGAGATACCTGCAGAAACCTAGAGGCGCTTGCCCGATCGGCCCGCCCGGCCCGCCTTTTCCTCAAGGCGACGCACGCCACCGGCGCGCACCCTGCCATGGGTGGGCAGCATGATACCCGCGCCCCTCGAAATCTCCGCTTTCCCATCGCCGCGAACGCCAGCACTTGGTGATTAGTTGGTGATCCGTAAACCCTCGGATGCTCGCGGATTCTGGGTAAATCACCGCCGGAATCTTTTGGGCGGTGGATATTCCCTTGGCACTGGGCACAGCCAGCCGAGCTCGTCAGGACTTTCTCCTGGCGAAGCGCGCCGGCCACCAGAAGCAACCAAGCGCTGCGTATTTTTATTTTGGATACAAAACGGGCGCCACTCGTGCTTCGCCAGCCGCCGCCATCACGCCTGCCGCTCCAGGCTGACGCACTTATTCTGGTCGTCACAGGTGAGCGTGAATTTCCCTTGGATACCCTCTGCGCTCACGAATCGTTGAACCAACGACGCCGGGAATTGGATTTTTTGCCCGGTGGCACCGCGCACGACCACGTGGCGTACTTTTCCTCGATAGTAATCCAGATACTGCGTCGGGCTTAGGTGGAGCTCAAATACATACTTCAGCATCACCACCGAGGTGATGCCACCGTCTGAAAATCGTCAACCCTGCTGGCTCACGTCACCGATGCTACGGGTTACGGCCGAAGGGAAATGCCCTCCCCAAGCCTCTGGGAGCGGCGCCGTTTCGCGAGTTATCGGCCAGCGCAAATCTAGCTCCTTCGGCCGGCGCAGCGTCGCCGATCCCGGCGCGGAGACCGGCGAAGAACCACCCCCAAAGATCGACCCGGTCAGTCGAGCAGGTAGAGTTCGATCACGACCTGACCCGAGAGTTTACCCTTCGCTTCGACCACCAACGAGTAGGCGCCGGGCACGAGGCGTGCAAGAATGACTGAATCCTTGGACCCGACGGGGAGCGCAAACGCACCCGCGCGGGCAAACAGGTTCTCCGCTTCCACCGCGGGCCGGACGGCTTCCCAATCGTCATTGCTCGCCGCTGGTCCACTGGAACCGGCGGGGTACAACGAGAGTACCGGATCCGCCAGTGCGTTCGTGATACCGAAACTACTCAAGGTCGGACCGATCGCTCGCGCGAGGATTCGGCAAGTCGTCTCCCCCGTGATGACCACCCCGATAATCAACACCCCGTCGCCGGCCGAGACCATCGCCCGTGTAGAGACGTTGGCAATCCGGCTGGAGACGTCGGCTCGGCTCGAGGCATCGTAAGCCTCGACCAACACCACACCGCCGCCGACGGTCCGGCTGCGCACCTGAAGGGAATAATTTTTCGCCAAGAGCCGGCGCAGCAGGGCCGCATCCTTCGACGCCTCGGGTAGCGCAAACGCGCCCACCGCAGCCGCGGCCGCCCGTGCCTCACCCGCCGATAGGTCGGCGGACCAATCATCATTCTCAGCCAGCAGGCTGGAGCCTTGGTAAAGTTGGATGATCGGATCACGGGCCACCGCGGCCACGCCGAAGCTCGCGAGCGTCTCACCCACGGCCCGCAAGAGGATCGGGCGCGTGCCTTCCCCAGAAATCACGAAGCCAGTGATCATCGGCTGACCCGAGGGATCGAGCTGCCCACGAACCGAGAGGTTGATGATTCGGCCAGGATCAGAGGTGATCAGCTTCACCACCGCCGGCTGGCTGGTCACGAGAGCGCGGCTGTCGCTCACAGAAACCGCGTAGCTGCCCTCATCAATGAGGGCGGCCTTGGCGATCGTCAGCGTGCCCGCCGTCGCCCCAACCACCGCCACACCATCACGGTACCACTGGTACTTATAGGGTCCACCTCCTGATGCCGTCACGCGCAGGCTGGTCGAGCCACCTACCGCCACCTTGGTCGACTCCGGCTGACTCAGCAGAGTAAACACCGGAGCGGTGCCTTGAGTAACGAGCAACTGGTACTGGCGCGAGGCCGGCGGCAGGCTCGTCGTCATCGGCCAACCTTGGTCGAGCCAATGAATGACGTTCCCCGTGCCAATCACCGCGATCGGCGAAGTCTGCCACGCACTGGTCGATCCGTCGCGGTACTGGACCCAGTAGGTGCGGTCCGTGGTCGTGCCAAACTCGACGTAGGTGTTGTTGCTAAAGCCAACGACGACTCGATCAACCGCCGCCACGGCGCCGAGTGGGCTCACCGTCGGGCCCACCGAGTTAATCTGGAGCACCACCGCCGGCTCTTGAAAGCGCTGCACGTTTGGCGCGAAGTACTCGATCAGGAAGGACCGCGACTCACCGGGCGCCATCGGGCGATTATCATCGATCGTGGGCTGCCCGTTGGCGGCCGTCGCCGTTCGCGAATAGAGCGTAACCCCGCCCGGTAACGTCGGGATTACTACCCGATATGACTCAATCGCATACGGCGTTGAGTTCGTCACCCGTACCGTCTGCTCGTAAAGACTCGTCTGCGGATTGAGACGCAGGGTCGTCTCCAAGTTGAGCGTCGGATTATAGACCGTCACCTTCACATCGTGGAGCTCCGAGGAACCATCCGAGTAAGAGACGGCGACCTTGACGACCGTCTGCTGTACGGAACCGTCCTGACGCGTCGGCGTGCCGACCGAGAGATACCCCGCACCCGCGTCCCCCACAATTTGGGCCCCGCTCAGGATTGCGCCGTCGAACGACGCCACGACAGAGGTCGTCACCTGCTTCGTCGGATTAGCCAAAGAGGCCACTGTCGCCGACACGGAGTTGCCGCCGAGAGTGGCAAGTTCAACCGTAAACGGCGGATCGATCCGATCCACGGCGATGTTGTTCAGCTCGTCGGTAGTCGTGATCGTGATCGTGTCTGTGCCGAAGAACCCTGACTGAGCCTGATAGATCAACTGCGCCAACGCCCCATTCAGGTCAGCGATGGTACCGCGGAGGGTGACGCTGAGATCATTCAAGCCCGTGCCCTGCAAAAGCGTCACACCGGCAAGAGCGGGTAGCGTTAACAACCCACGACCTGACGCCAGGTTGACCGTCAGCACGGGGCTATCCAGATCCGCCACCTTGAAGCTACCACCGTCTGAACCGACGACTCGGCTTGGTTCGCTGCTGAACTTCAGTATTCCCACGGGCACCTGATTCACTGGCGGAGCGGAGAACTGCACCTTGAAGGAAGCGCTCGAGCTCAGGACGCCGTCGGAGGCGGTAATCATCACTTCAAAAGAACCTCCCACCGTAGGCGTGCCCGTAATCGTCCGCGTCACCGGATCAAATGACAACCCAGCCGGCAAACCGGACAGGGTGTAAGTGAGCACGTCGTTGTCCACGTCCTTAAAGGCGGCGATCGTCAGCGGACCAAAGGGCTTTCCAGCCACGGCGTTGACCGCGGGGATCGGCGCGGCGATGGGGGCATCGTCGGTGCCATCGATCGTGATCGTCAGCCGCGCGCCGGCGGAGCGATTGAACGGGTCGACGATCGTGTAGTCGAAAACCTCTTGCAGCGATTGCCCTTCATTCAGGGCCTCGACCGCCGCAAGCGCGTTGTTGACCCCATAGGTGAAGAACCCATCCGCGGCAATTGTGAGGCTGCCATACTTACCAGCCAAGATCGCCGTGCCCGTCTTGGGTACACCCGTACCTGCAATCAGCTGGACCGTGATACCCGTGCCCGTGTCGTTGGCGAGGATGTTTCCAGTCGGATTCGTGCCCGACGTTCCGTTATTGACCCCGCCGGCCTCGCGCGCCCGCGCCGTATCGTTGCTCGGGACCGGTCCGTTGGGCGGGTTCACTGAGATTGTGACTATGGCTGAAACCGGACCGGCATACGTCGCTAGGTCATCCGGGGTTAAAACCACCGAAAGGGTGTGCGTTCCCAGCTCGAGCAAGGTGCCGTCGCCCGGCGAATAGACCAACTGCCCCGCCACGGAGGGCACGGCATTCAGCTGTGTCGAACCAAGCTTTGTCCCCAAAATAATCGGCTCCGGTGCGGCCCAAGTAATCTTCGGCGCCGCCTTGCCGATGGTGAAGGTCGCCGTGTCTAGGCGCACATCGTAATTCGTCAGCGAAGTAGCGCTCACCGCCGCCTTGATTACATAGTTACCGACGGCCTCCCCCGCGATTCGGCTGTAAGACCAAGTGATACTGTCAGACGCCAGAAACCCATTTGCCTTGCCGGTCAGCGTGGGATCAGGTGCCGCAAAAGTCTTGCCCAACGACGTCGGCGTAACGGAGGCGGGACGTTTCGCAATGGTGAAGACCACTGGGCCCACCGAACCAACGAGGAAGTTGGGGTCCGCCGCGACTGTCACGGTCACGATATAGTTGCCCGAGATCACCGGTGGGATCGTGCTCGGCCCGTAGAGGGTCCCGCCCGTGCCGGCGTAGGTCAGGATCAGCCCGCCCGTGGAACCTCCTTTGTTGACGGTGCCGGAACCGGGCCCCTGCGACGTGCCGTCATACGTGTAGGTCCCAGGCGTGATCACCACCACTGGGGTCGCCGGGATTACGGTCAGCGTACCGCTCACGTAGCTGATGATATAATTAGCCATGGCGAAAGTCCCCCCGACAGCCGCGCTCGGCGTCAATGAGTAGGTCCCGGCAGGATCAGTCACGGCGGTGCCGCCGCTCGCCGTCAGCGTCACGGTACCCGCGGTCTGCCCGCCGACCAGCCCAGACACGGCAAAGGCACTGGATCCGGATCCATAGATCTTAGCAGCGCCGAACGTCTTCGTATCGTTATTCGCCGAAAACGAGAGTGGCGCCTTTGAGATCGAGAACGGGGTGGGCGCCGACGTCGCCGCGATGAAGTTTCCATCCGTCGCCACGGCCGCCTGCACCGAATAGACGCCAGGATTAGTCGGCGGAGCGCTGCTCGGTCCATACACCGTCTCGCCAGTACCCACATAACTAAACGTTGCTGCCCCCGTTGAGCCACCCTTGCTAAGGTCTCCTACGCTCGGACCCTGCGGTGACCCCGCATAGGTGTATGCCCCAGGCGTGATCGTGATCGTCGGCGTCGCCGCCCCAACCGCCAAGGTGCCCTGCGCATAAGTGATCGCGTAATTGGCTGGATTAAACGTACCGCCCGTCACCGCGCTCGGCATCAAGAAATAGGTCCCCACGGGGTCCGCCGCCGCTGTGCCACCACTCGCGGCGATCGTAACCGTACCAACCGTCTCACCATTCACGAGACCAGCGACCGCGAAAGCAAGCGCGCCCGCCCCGTATGTCTTCGTAGCACCAAATACCTTCGAGTCACTGCCCGCCAAAATCGTGAGCGACGCACGGTCAATCGTAAAAGCCGTCGATCCAGACGAAGCACCGTTGTAATTGGAGTCGCTCGCCACGGAGGCTGTGACGGTATAAGTGCCGGGGAAAGTCGGCCGATCCGCGAGGGGCCCGTAGGATGTCCCGCCCGTCCCCACGTAGCTCAACGTGATCGCTCCGGTCGATCCGCCCGAGTTCACCTGCCCGATCCCTGGGCCCTGCGCTGTACCGTTATATGTGAAACCACCCGGAGCGATCGCGACCGTGATCGTCGGCGTCGCCTTCGTAACACTCAAGATGCCGCCAGCATAGCTTAACGTGTAGTTGGCCACGCTAAACGTTCCGGCCGTCGCTGCGCTCGGGGTCAGCGTGTACATGCCGACCGCGTCCGTCGCCGCCGTCCCGCCACTCGCGCTGATCGTCACAGTCCCGATGCTCTCCGAGTTTACGAGACCTGCGCCGGTGAACGCCACCGAGCCTGCACCGTACGTTTTCGTCGCACCGTACGTCTTCGTATCACTACTCGCGGTAATCGTGAGCAGCGCTCGATTAATCGTAAACGGAGCCGAAGCGACCCGAGCAGTATAGTTGCTGTCCGCCGCGACCGATGCCGTCACCGTGTAACTACCCGCGGCCATCGGCGGCGTCGCACTCGCCGCATAGGTCGTCCCGCCCGTGCCTGCGTAGCTGAGCGTGACGTCTCCCGTCGATCCGCCCCGGTTTACATCACCGGCCACCGGGCCTCGCCCGATCCCCGAATAGGTGTAGGTCCCGGGCGTCACCGTGATCGTCGGCGTCGCACTCCCGATCGTGAAGGTCGCCGAGTTGTTCGTGACCGTGTAATTTACCAGCGCGCCCGCCGGCGAGAGCGTCGCACTAATCGTGTAAGGACTGCCCCCCACCGTCTCGCCCACCGTGCGGCTGTAGCTCGCCGTCACATTATCCCCAGCGATAAATCCGCTCAGCGTGCCCGTCAGCGCCGGATCAA
>CAMDOF010000205.1 GCA_945903465.1 Opitutus sp. GAS368 | reverse complement strand
CATGAGTCGTTTCTCGAGGCCGCCTATCGCTGCCCGCTGCCGACCACGCTGGTCACGCGCGGCGGGATCACGACCGGCGTGCTCGCCGATCCTGCGGAGTATCCGTTCCAGCCGCTGCCGAACCTCGCCAACTCGCGCTTCGGCGTGGCCCTGCGCAACGCCCGTGGGCTCGCGCAGCCGATGCTCTTCGCACCGCTGCTGGGCGGTGCCGGTTCGAGCATGAAGGCCGGCGAAACGCGCGAGTTCGGGATGCGGCTCGTCGTCGCCAAAGCCAACCTCTCCGCCACCTACGAACGCATGGCCCGGTCGCTCTACGGCTTCGCCGATGTGCGCCACAACGCCCTCGGTTCGCTCAACGCCACCTTCGAGCGCATGCTCGAGTTTGGCCTGAGCGACTACGCCAAATTCAATGCCGACCTGCGCGGTTTCGCCTACGACACCGATGTACCCGGCGCGGTGAAGAACGTCTCCGCCCTGCATCCGCTCGGCCTCGCGCTCGTCACCGACCGCCCCGAAATTTACACGCGGCTCGCGCGGCCGTTGATGGAATATTTCGTTTCGCGCGAGCGCTTCCTCTTCACGACCGATCCCAAAGTAAAAGGTCAGTCGGCCTCTTCCCACCTCCGCGGGCTGGGCGCGCCGCTCACGGAATACGCGAATCTCTACGCGATGTCGGGCAAACGCACCCCGTTCTTCCGCACTGCGGCCGAGGGCCTGTTCGGTCGGGACCGCGTCTTGAATCTCGAGGGCAATATTCGCGGCGATAACTGGTCCAATGCCCTCGGCCTTTACCGTGCGACGGAGGAAAAGCGCTGGCTCGATCACGCCATCAAGGATGCCGACGCTTATTTGAAAAAACGCGTCGGGGTGCGTCCGGCGGACTATGCGGACCCCGATTCCCGCGGGTTGTTTTTTTGGACGGCGTTCACCCCGCAGTGGATCGAGTTGTTCGAACTTTACGAAGAAACCAAGCTGCCGCGCTTCCTCGATGCGGCCCACGCCGGCGCGCGGGACTACGCGCAGTTTGTCTGGCTCGCACCGCGCATTCCCGGCGGCGAGGTGCGCGTGCACGAAGACGGCCTGGCGCCGGCCTACCGGTCCGGACCGCGTTTTCCCCGGATCAAAGCCGAGCCGGAGACCGTGCCCGCCTGGCGCACGTCCGAGATCGGTCTCACGAGCGAGTCGGCCCCGACGAGCAAGGGCGCGCGCGGGATCTTTCTCGCCTGCTATGCGCCGTGGATGCTGCGGATCGCTGCGCTCAAGAACGATACGTTCCTGCACGACATCGCACGGTCCGCGATCATCGGCCGCTACACCGGTTTTCCCGGCTACCATATCAATACCGCGCGCACGACTGCCTATGAAAAACCGGACTTCGCCCGCCGCGGGAAGGACGAACTCAACTCGGCGACTTCGATTCACTACAACCACATCTGGCCGCAGATCGCGTTGCTGCTCGACTACCTCGTGGCGGACGCGTTTGCGAAATCGCGCGGCGCCATCGATTTTCCCGCGCGCTACGCCGAGGGTTACGGCTACCTGCAGCAACGCGTGTTTGGCGATCGCCCCGGCAAGGTCTACGACGAAAGCGGTCTCTATCTGTGGATGCCGCGTGGCGCGGTCACGGTCGATCACCCCGAACTCAATTTCGTGATGGCCCGGGGCGACGCAAAACTCGCCATCGCGCTCACCAACCAGTCGAAGTCCGCGGTCAAATCTCATGTCACGCTCTCGCGCGAGCGCGTGACGATCGCCCCGGGTACCAACGCGAAAGTGACCGTCTGGGAGAACAACCGGCGGGTCCGCGAGGTGCCATTGGCGGCCGACGCCCGCATCGCCGTCGACGTGGCGGCGGAGGGCATCACCACGCTGATCATCAGCGGCGTGAAACCGCGCGTGGAGTTTCAGGACCAGATTCTCGGACGCGCCGCGCACCTCCCGGGGGAAAGTGTCGTCGACCTCGGCTGGCGCGGCGCGCGGGGCGTCGTGCTCTCATTCGGCGCAGGCGAACTCACGAGTGCTTACGTTTACCTGCCTGATCAGGAGCGCGTCGTGACGAAGTGCACGGCCCACTATCGGCAAGGTGGCGGCGAATTCCGCGCCCTGTCCGACGCATCCTATCCCTTCGATTTTACGCTGCCCGTCTCGAGCGACGCGCCGCTGGAGTTCTGGTTTGAGGTGCAGTCAGGCGCCGGGCCCACGGAGAAATCGCCGATCGGGCGTCTGCTCCTCAAATGAAAATGCGTTTCGGTCGTCGCGTCCTTTGGTGGTGCGCTGTGGTCGGCGTGGCGGCCGCGGCCCAATTGGCGCCGGCCCAATCGGCGGCGCCGGTTTCCTCCGTGCTCTGGTATCGCGAACCCGCGCGCACGTGGCACGAGGCGCTGCCCGTGGGCAACGGCCGGATCGGCGCGCTCGTGCATGGCGGCGCGGACAGCGAGTTGCTCCAGCTCAACGAGGGCAGCGTGTGGTCGGGCCACGCCGACTACGTCGAGAAACCCGAGGTGCGGCAGAATCTTCCGCGATTGCGCGAACTGCTTTTCGACGGGAAGCACGCCGAGGCCGAGGCTCTGGCCAAACGCCACCTGACCACGGTGCCGCGTCCCGACTACGGTAGTTTCCAGCCGCTTGGCGACCTGCGCCTAGAGTTCGAAACCGACATCGCGCACGCGCGTGACTACCGGCGTGAACTCAATCTCGACACCGCGGTGGTGCGCACGACGTTTAAGCGCGGCAGCGTCACGCACACGCGCGAGGTTTTTTGCAGCGCACCGGTCGGAGCGCTGGTGATTCGCCTCACCGCGAGCCGGCCGGGGCTCATCACGTTTCGTGCTCTGCTCGGGCGGATGGGCGCGATCACGCGGGCCGACGGCGCTGATGCTGTGATGATGATGGGCCGTTGCGCGGAGGGCGGCACCGAGTTTGCCGTGGGACTTCGGGCGCTTGCCGACGGTGGACGTATCACCGCCACCGACAATGCGCTCGTGGTGGACCACGCTAACTCCGTGACACTCCTGTTGACGGTCGGCACGAGCTACGATCACGCCGAACCCGCCGCGGCGGCGCGCCGCGCCCTCGCGCCGGCCGCCGGCCACGCCTACCCGCAATTGCTCGCCGACCACACGCGCGACCACCAAGCGTTTTTTCGTCGCGTCACGCTCGCCCTCGGCGGCACCGATCCCGCGACCGCCGCGCTCCCCACCGACGAACGGCTGCGCCGGGCCGCCGCCGGCGGCGCCGATCCGGACCTGATGGCGCGGTATTTCGACTACGGGCGCTACCTGCTCATCGCGTCATCGCGAGGGGGATCGCTGCCGGCGAATCTGCAAGGGCTGTGGAACCCGTTGCCGAATCCCCCGTGGTTCTCCGACTACACGATCAACATCAACACGCAGATGAATTTCTGGCCCGCCGAGGTCGCGGGTCTCGCGGAGAGCCACGAGCCGTTGTTCGCCTTGGCCGAGTCCCAGGTGCCGCTCGCGCAACGCACCGCGCGGGAGCGCTTCGGCGCCGGCGGGCTGGCGCTCAGCACGCGCACGACGATCTGGGGACGCAGCGATCTGCGCGGCTCGACGGGACTTTTCTGGCCCGAGGCGGCGGCGTGGCTGGCGGCTCATTTCTGGGAGCACTGGTTGTTTTCCCAGGACCGAAAATTCCTGGCGGAGCGGGCGTGGCCCTATATGCGCGAGGCGGCGCGGTTCTACGTCGAGACGCTTGTCGAGCATCCGAAGCACCACTGGCTGGTCAGCGGCCCGTCAACGTCACCGGAAAACTCCTACGTCGCGCCCGATGGCACGCGCACGGGCCTCGACATGGGACCGGCGATGACGATGGCGATCGTGCGCGAGTTATTTGACCACTGTCTCGCTGCGTGCGAATTGCTCGGCACGGATCACGAGTTCGCCGCGATCCTGCGCGAGAAACGCGCCCGCCTCGCCCCGATCCGCGTCGGCGCCGACGGGCGGCTGCTGGAGTGGTCCGAAGATTTCAAGGAGCACGAGCCCGGGCACCGTCATACGTCGCATCTTTTCCCGCTGCATCCGGGCGATGAGATTTCCGTGCGCCGCACGCCCAAGCTCGCCGCCGCGGCGCGTAAATCCCTGGAAGCACGGCTGAGTCACGGCGGCGGTTACACTGGGTGGAGCCGCGCGTGGCTCATCAATTTTTGGGCCCGCTTGGAAGACGGCGACAAGGCGCACGAGAGCATCGTCGCGCTCTTTAAGGACTGCACGTTTCCGAATCTCTTCGACAACCACTACCGACCCGAGGGAAACGTTTTTCAGATTGACGGAAACTTCGGAACCACGGCCGCGATCGCGGAGATGCTGCTGCAAAGCCACGTGGTTTCGACTGACGCTCGGCAGAATGGCGAACTCAACGTGTTGCCTGCGCTGCCGATGGCATGGGCACAAGGCTCCGTCACGGGTCTGCGTGCGCGCGGCGGTTTCACCGTGGATCTCGCGTGGGAGCGCGGGATACTCTCTTCCGCGACCGTGCGCGCCCACCACCGCGGTTCCGGCACCATTCGCGCTCGCACCCCTTTCCAGGTTGGCTCTGAACGCAGCCGTGCGGACGGCCGCGATCAGGTGTTGGTTTTTGCCGCAGAAGAGGGAAAGTCCTACCACGTTGTAAGCACTCCGTGACTGCATGGACCCATCGCCTCTATCCCTTCGCTTTCTGCTCCGCTCCTGGGTTTTTCTCATCGCGACCGGAGCGACCGGTGCGGCCGGAGCCGCGGAGTTGTTCACTTTTGGCCGCTCGTTGGATGCGTCCCAGCTCACTGCGCGGGGCGTTACCATGGCCGTGACGGACGGGGCGTTGGACATCAAAGGCACGGTGCCCGCGTTCGACAGCGGCGTGGTCTTTCCGCTGCCGGAGCAATCGCGGGACCTTTCGCGTTTTCGCTTCGTGGAGGCGGATGTCGAAAACACGGGTGACAAGCCCCTGCGCTTCACCTTTTGGGCGCTGTCAGGCCATGGCTGGGGCGGCGTGAGCACGTTCACGCCGGAGGGCGGGCCCGCGGCCGGGCGCGAGACGCTGGCCGCCGGGCAACGCGGCACGTTCAAGATCGACCTGCACACCCGCTATCCCGGCAAAGATGTCTACACCCCAGCGACGAACCCGGCCTCGATCCGCTGGCTGGAACTCGTCGTCGGCGACAGTCGCATTTTGCCGTCGCTGCGCGTGCGGAGCCTTCGCGCCACCGGCGATGCGCCGGCCGAGCCGACCGACAGCTTGCGGCGCGTGCTCGTGCCCGACATCTCCCGCGAATCGCCTGGTCCCGGGCGGCGCGTGTATCAGCAGTTGCCGGGATGGGAAAAGACGAGCGTCACTCATGTGCTGACGCTGCCGCGCGAGTGGAAAGCGGGCGGCAAATATCCGGTCATTGTCGAATACACCGGTAACGTTTTTTACCACAAGTTCTGCCATTCGACCGGCACCACCGATCAGGGCACCATGGCCTACGGTTTGGCGCGCGGGGAAAAATTCATCTGCCTCAATCTACCGTTCATCAGCGTGGATGGCCAGCGCGAGCAGATCGACGGCTGGGGCGACATCGAAAAAACCGCGGACTACTGCGTCGCGGCGGTGCGCGCGGTGTGCGAGCAATTCGGCGGCGACGCGGGTGCGGTTTTTTTCGTTGGCTTCTCACGCGGTGAATACGCCGCCAACTACCTTGCGCTGCGCGACGACCGGATCGCTGCGCTTTGGCGGGCGTTTGTCGGCACGAATCCTGGCCGATCGTGGAAATCCGCCGACGGCGCCGGCTGGAACAAAGTCGGTCTCGGCTGGGATGAACGGGCCGCCCGGCTACAAGGGCGACTGTGGTTCTCGGCCCCGGCTAACCTCGGGGCCCACGTGCACGTCGACGTGGAGTATCTCGAAGACCGTCCGTCGACGGTGGCGGTGCGCCGTTGGATGCAGGAGATCGTGGCGCAGCGCACCGCACTTTAGCCGCACTGAAAAAAACCCTTCACCTTTAGATGAAACTCAATCTGCCCCCAGTTGCCTCCACGCCATCGTCTCCGTCATCTCCGTCGACGCGCCGCCAGTTTCTGGCGACTGGAGCCGCGTTTAGTTCCATTCTGATTTTGCCGCATGGCCTGCGCGGCCAAGGCACGCGTTCGCCCAACGAACGCCTGCGCATCGCGCAAGTCGGGGTGGGCGGCCGCGGTGGCGCGTCGCTTGCTGGTCTCGCCGACGAACAGTTCGTCGCTCTGTGTGATGTCGACGAAAAACGCAGTCGTGCGGGAATCGCCGGTGGCAAAAAGGCGGGACCTGACACGGATCGGCTGAAAGATGCCAAATGGTTCAAGGACTTCCGCGTGATGTTTGAGCAGATGGCGGACAAGATCGACGCGGTGGCCATCGCGACCCCGGACCACATGCACTTCCCGATCGCGATGGCCGCGATCGCCGCGAAGAAGCACGTCTACGTCGAGAAGCCGATGTGCCGTTGCCTCACCGAAGTGCGGCGTCTTCATGCCGCCGCCAAAGCCGCCGGGGTCGTAACCCAGATGGGTAACCAAGGCCGCACGGCTGAAGGCATTCGCCTCGCCCGGGAGTGGGTGCAAGCGGGGCTGATCGGCGAGGTCCACACGGTGCACACCTGGACGGACCGCCCCCGCACGCCGTGGTTTTACCCGGCCGATTTCGACCCCGACGCGAACCCCAAGGAGACGCCGGTGCCAGCGACGCTCGATTGGGATCTCTGGCTCGGGGTGGCGCCGCCACGCCCCTATCGTCCGGAACTCGTGCCGTCTTTCTGGCGCGGCTTCACCGACTACGGGACCGGTTCCCTGGGTGACATGGGGTGCCATCAACTCGACGCTCCTTTTTACGCGCTCGATCTTGGGTCGCCTTCGAGCGTGGAAGCCGCCACCACAAAGCAGTACGCGAAAACCTTTCCCGCCTCGACCGCTGTCACGTGGAAATTTCCGGCGCGCGGCGGACGCGGTCCCGTGGAAATGAAGTGGTTTGATGGCACGATGAAACCGCCACTGCCGGTTCCCGGATTCAAACTCTCCGAAAGCGGTGGCAGTCTCTTCTACGGGACGAAAGGCATCATGAGCGTAACGTCGCACAGCGGCTCCTGCCGTCTTCTGCCCGAGGAGCGCATGCAGGCGATGGCGGGTGCGCTGCCGCCGAAATCCCTCCCTCGCGTCGCAGGCGGGCCGTTCCCCGAGTGGGCGGCGGCGATCCGCGGCGGCCCCAAGTGCGGCTCCAACTTCGACTACGCCGCCGGCCTCACCGAAGTCGTGTTGCTGGGTGTCGCCGCGCAGCGCGCCCAGGCCCGCCTCGAGTGGGACGCCGCCTCCGGGCGTTTTCCCAACCGCCCGGATTGCGATGTCTTCGCCGGTCCCGGCTACGTCTATCGCCCCGGTTGGGGAGTGTAGGCGCCCCGAGGGCGCTCTCCGCAAACTCCGCCGGCGCGACGTTCCTCGTCCGATTCTCCGGACGTGATTACGCGGCCAGTTCAACTGGCGCTGCGCAACTGACCGCATCGCATCGCGTCGCGTTCGCGGGCGATCGTTGGCACGAATCCCGGCCGGATCTGGCGGCCTGCGGCCGGACGGACCCCAAAAGTCGTCGCGCCGCGCCGCCGGCGGTCTACGAATTGAAGGGTTTCACAGGCACCACCATCGCGTCCACTTCCACTGGAAGCACACTGTTCCGCGCTGCCCTTGGTCCGTCCGAACCTCACCCGGTCACAAACTCACTCAACCCATCCTCTGGTGAAAACCGCAAACCCTGCACGCACGATCCTGTGCCTCGCGGCCATCATGCCCGTCGCTGCCACGCTCGCCCAGACTGCGCCAAAACCTGCCTCCGAAGAGGTTCAAGTATTGACCGAGTTTCGCGTTAATACCTCCAAGGACGACGGCTTCATCGCGACGGAAAGCACCTCCGGCACCCGCGTCGCTACCGACCTCATCAACCTGCCGTTTTCCATTTCGGTCCTCACCGAGGATTTCGTGAAGGAGTTCCAGCTGTTCGATCTCGACCAACAGGCACCCTTTATTTCCGGCATGGCGGCCGGCGACCCCGCTGCCGGCGGCGGCGGTGGCACGCGGCTGCGCGGCTTCAGTGTGCCCTATTTCCGCAATGGCTTTGCCCGCACCCAGGCGCCCGACTCGAACAGCATCGCGCGCACGGAAGTGATCAAGGGCCCCCAGTCGGCGATTTACGGTCGCGTCTCGCCAGGTGGTGTCATCAATTTTATCTCCAAGAAACCGGGCACGCGGTTGGCCTCGGGTTTGAGCTACGTGACGGGTTCCTACGACCACCAACGCATTGCCGGCGACATCACCGGCCCGATCATCGCGGACAAACTCTTCTATCGCGTCGACGCCACCTACTACGATTTCGAGCGACCGACGGACTTTTGGTATAATCGCACGACCAACCTTTCCGGATCCATCACCTACAAGCTTTCGCCGAACACGCTGTTCACCCTCGAGCACGAATACACCAACCGCATCATGCAAGGCGGGCAGTCCTTCACTCGCTGGACCCGGGTGAACGGCCCCCAGACCATCACGGAAGGTTCGGTGTTTTCTATGCCCGATCAGGTGCTCGGAGAACGGCTCGCGCAGTTCAATGTCAACGGAGCCCATAACGTCGTCAAACGCTCCTCCGACTCCAGCTACTTTACGCTCGAGCACCGGATCAGCCCGGATCTGAATTTGCGCGCCAACTTCGCTTACTCCACCCGGGCCTTCTTGAAGGACGGCACCTCGACGCCGGCCACTTGGGCGACCAATCCCACCGCGGCGCGTCAGACCGTGTTGAACACGCTCGCCGGCATCTGGGTTGATACCCGGCGCGGCATTTGGACCGGTGACCGGGCGGGCGCGTATCAGACCATCGATTACGTGGAAAAAGGTTTTCAGATCGACGTGACGAAAAAATGGAACACTCGGATCACCCAGCGCACGCTCCTGACCTTTGATACGTTTTTCCAAAATAACGATCAGGGAACCTGGGCGCTCAACGGCGTTCCTCTGAACGCCGCGCTCAACGCGCTGGGCCTCACCACCACCGCCCAGTTGAACGCGTGGAAGAACCCCGATCCGTTTAATCCCGGGGTGTCCGGCTACTACCCGAATCCGCAGTTCGATTCCAAGACTTGGACGGTGGCGAGGGTCTTCAACGAGCGCTTCTACTACGGCAGCCTGCTCAACCATACCATCGAGCTGATGGATGGTCGCCTCTTCTGGACCGGATCTGCGCGCCAGGATTGGGGGAAATTCACGGTCGGCACCGCCGACGGAAATAAGGAGAAGTTCACCTACAGCACGGGGCTGAACTACCGTTTGCTCGCCCGTCAGTTGGTCGCTTACGGCAACATCGCCACCGGCTTTAATCCCGCGCCACAGTTTGATGCGAACACGGGAGCACTGCTGGGCAACCAAGGATCGTCGGGCGGCGAATTAGGGCTCAAAGGGGTGCTGCTCAACGACCGCTTTTCCTACACCCTCGCACTCTTCGACGTGGAGCAGGACAATCAGGTCACCGACAATCCGGACAACCCCGGCGGCCTCGATCTTTCGCTCCCACGCTCCATCCCGGGGGCGGCCACCCGCTCGCGCGGCCTGAGTTTTGACGTCGGTGGCAAGGTGACCGAAAACCTCACGCTGCTCGCCAACCTCGCCTGGACCGATGTGCGTATCGTAAAGCACGCCACTACGCCCAGCCTCATCGGCACGCGTCCGCTCGGCGGGCAGAATTCACCCGCCCGTAGCTACTCCCTGGCGGCGCGCTACAATTTCCGCCAAGGTCTCCTCGCCGGCGTGCGCCTCGGGTTGACCTATCAGTTTGCAGCGGAATACCTGCGCATTGGCCCGAGCGCCACCGCCACCGCGATTACGGTGCCGTTTTTCAACGCAGAGGTCAGCGAGTGGAGCGCGGTGATTGGTTACGCCTTCAAGAAATGGCAGAACGGCACGCGGCTCGATCTGTCGCTGAACGTGAACAACCTCCTTGACGAAAAAAAGATGACCACCGCCGCCTACTATCCCGAGGGCCGCACGGTGCGACTCACCGCCGGATTGCGCTTCTGAGTTCAACCCGTCGCCGATCGCGCTGATCCGAAAATTATGCAACGACCCTGTGCTCTCTTTTCCAACGCCGGCCTCGGTCGTGCCGGCCTCCGTTTCATCAGGTCTCTGCTTGGGGTGGGAGCCGTCGCCACGGCCCTCACGATCGGCGGCATTGGTTGGTGCGCCGAAAGCACGCCGCAGCGTAACGCTCACTTCCGGCCGGGCCAGCCGTGGCCCGACACGCAGGGCACGCACCTCAATGCCCACGGTTTCTGCGTCCTCGATTTCGGTGGCCGTCATTACTGGTATGGTGCGCACAAGATCGCGGGCAAAACCGAGGCAGAGAAAAACGAGGCCGGCGTCCGCTGCTACGTCAGCGACGATCTGCTCAACTGGCAAAATGCCGGGCTCGTGCTGTCCGTCTTCGCGCCGGGCGCTCATGCCGACTTGGCCGACGCCTCCATTCTCGACCGGCCCAAGGTGATCTATCACGCCGCCACGAAAAAATTCATCCTCTATTTCAAACTCTACCCGCCCAAGTCTCAGGGCGGGAAGTCCGGCACCGACTACGCCTACGTCGGCGTCGCGACCGCCACCGCGCCGACGGGGCCCTTTCTCTACCAAGGGCGTTTTCTCGGCGGCAACAGCCCGTTCGGCACCGGCGACTTCACCATCTTTGCCGACACCGACGGCTCGATCTACCACCTTGGCGTGCGCAAGCCCGACAAAGTTCACGTCGCCGGCCGGTTGTCCGACGACGGCCTGCGGCCGGCGGGTGACACCGTGGAGCTGGCCGGAATCACCCTCAAAACCGAAGCGCCCGCGCTGTTCCGTCGTGGCAACAAAATCTATTTCCTTGGTTCCGACAGCAGCGGTTGGGCGCCCAATGCCGCCCGCATGTTCGTCGCCGACCAGGTCACCGGTCCGTATCAGGACCTTGGCAATCCCGTTCGCGGCGTAAATCCCCATAACAATCTCGGCCCCGAAAAAACCTTCGGCGGACAAAGCACCTTCGTCTATCCCGTCGCCGGCCGTCGCGACGCGTGGATTGCGATGTTCGACATCAACCTGCCGCAAAATCCGATCACGTCCGGCTACATCTGGCTGCCCATCGAATTCGAGGGCGATCGCCCCGTGATTCGCTGGCGCAACCAGTGGGACTTGTCGGATGTCTCAAAACAATGACCACGATTCCGCACTTAGCCTTCACGATTCAGTCGAAACCATATTCACGAATGGACCGACGGTCACCGATTGGCTTAGCCGTGTCCATTCGATCGGGGTGCGTTTTACCTTTGAAAACGAACTCACTAAATGGTGGAACCCGATGTCCCCATCGGGTTTTCGACCGCACGCTCTCAAATCAGCCCGTTGGGGACAACGGGCTCCACCTCGGACTGAATCGTTTTGGCTTAGAGCTTTGGTTGCTGCTCGCGGCTCTGGTGCTCTCTGCCGTTTCCGCCCAACCGATCGCGAACGAGCGCTACACCCTCGCGCCCGCGGCCGACGGTGCGGTGCAGCTCACCGCGAAGGACGCCGGCTCGTGGACCTTCCGCGGTGATTTCGTGGTGC
>CAMDOF010000204.1 GCA_945903465.1 Opitutus sp. GAS368 | reverse complement strand
ACAGTTCCACTAACGCGCGCAGCTCGTCGACCCCGGCGCTGCCACGGTGCACGATGAGACGGGCGCCCCCGGGGTGGATCCACTCAACCATGCCGCGCTCCCCGCCGCCGGAAGATGACGGCACCGACGACACCTCGACGAAGACCGCGGCGGGAGGACGCCCGCGTCGGCACGCCTGGCCGCTGTGCAGTCGGCGTTGCCGATCGTAATAATTGAGTTTGAGCGCCGCGACCGTCGGACTAATCCCGTGGATCCGGGCCAAGGCGGTCGCCGCTGGCCACAGTTCCCGGGGAATGCGCAGCCCCCGTGGCCGGGTGCACCGCCAAGTCATGAAACGCCGGGCGCGCGATGGCAGACCCGCCGACTCGGAATGGTATACTGCTGTCATCGTGGTGGTCGTTGTCATCGCCACCAGCTTAGCAGGAATCAGTCGCCGAGTTACGCACTCTTGCCGAAGCTACACCGCCACGCGCCCCAAGGATCCCCGCCGCGAATCCAACGCCACGCAACATCGATAAGCCTTTTACCCGACCACTCGCCTCGCTGGCGCGCGACCAGCCCCCGCTCCCTCCTCTATTAATGGGCACTCACCTTCAGCACTTCCACCCGCGTCCCACTCGTAACCTTGTCGCCGGGGTAGACCACCACCCGTTCGCCCGCCATCAAACCAGCGAGGACTTCCGTTTCCCTGCCATTAGTCCGACCGAGTTTAATCCTCCGCAACTCCGCCCTTCCTCCAACCACCACATAGACCTGCTCCTCACCGCTTCCCTGAAAAGTTGCCCCAGCAGGAACCCACAGCACGTCTGAACTTTCCGAAATAACAATCCGCGCCTCCACCCGAAAACCATCCCCCAGCGTCGGCCGCCGCTGCGGACCATCAAGTAGGTCCGCGATGACATAAACCCTCTGCTCCTCAACGCCCAAAGCGGAAATTTTAGTGAACGCTGCCGGTTCAACATGCCGCACTCGCGCCGCCAAAGGCTCCCGACCACCCCACTGTTCCAAAATAACCCTCGCCCCTGGTCCCATCCTCACGCCATCCCGCGAAAGGACTTCGATCCGAACTTCAAGATCCGTCGGATCACCCACCTCCATAAGGGCAAAACCCGCCGGTACCACTCGGGCACTTTCCTGCAAAACTCGCAGGATCCTGCCAGTAATCGGCGACGTAATCGCCAGCGGCGTAACTTTCTCCCCAGCTTCCAGCCCAAGACCCAAAATCGCTTGGGCCTGGATTACTTCATAATCCGCCACCTTGGCAGAAAATTCCACCGCACGGACTTCCTCGACTCCACTCGTCGCCATCATCTGCGCGGCATCATACTCTTGCGTCGAAACGGCCCCCTGCCGGCGCAAACTCTGCACACGAACGAAATCCGAAGCCGACCGCCGCGCCCCCGCCTGTGCCCGCGCCAAGTGTGCTCGAACGGACTCCCGCGCCGCTTCGGCACCCCGCACGCGCGCCTCCGCCTGAACCTGACTTCGTGTATCCAAAAAATCAGTACCGCGCCCCTCCAGGACCGCCAGAACGGTCTTTCCCGCCTCAACGACCGCGCCCGCTTTCCAATCAATCCGACGCAACTGGCCCGACACTGGTGCCGCCACCAAATAGCGATGCTTCACCCGCGTCATCCCCTCTTCCGCCACCGTCACCACCAGTGGCCCGACCGCCACCGAGGCCGCTTCAACCGGCACCGCTCTGGGCATTAGCGCCGCCCCTAGCAAAGCCATCACCAGGATGCCACCGATTATCGGCAGGTGCCTCCACCGACGCGACGACCGTATCTGGTTTTTGGGTGAGGACGACGACTTGGGAGCGGGCGACATGGCAACAAAATATTAATCAAGCGCTTTCAGCGCGGTCGCAAGATGGAGGGTGGCGATTTTTCGCGTGGCAAATAACGCCGATGCCGAAGATGCGACAACCACCACAAAAACGGCAAAGGCGTAATTTTCCGAAGTGAGCACCAACGGTAAACGGACCGTTTCGGTATTGACGGAGGAAATGATCAATTTTGAAAAACCCGCACCAACCAAAAGCCCCAACGGCAGCGCTGCAAGGGTCAAGACGACCAATTCACCCACCAAGACCGCGCTCACTTCTTTGCGAGTAAAACCCAAAACCCGCAAGGTCGCCAATTCGCGCGACCGCTCAGAAAGCGAAATTCGCGCGCTATTATAAACGATGCCAAATGCCACCACCGCGGCGAAGCCTAGATACATCTTTTGTAACAATCCGATGCTCTTCGCCGTGGTCTTGCGAAAACCATCCCGCAAGGAATTTTTAATTGTACAACCAGCCAGACGCGGCGTGCTTTTTACTTCGGCCAAAAACGCCGCCCAGTGTGCTTTATTTACGACGATATGCGCCCCACTGATCCGATCCCCCTCCAAAAGCAGCTGATTCAAGGCCCGCCGCTCCATGTAAGCCGCCATGCCGGCAAAGTCTTCGGCTAGCCCAACCACCGGTACCGATACTTCACGCTCCCGCCCTTCCAAGACACGCACCACCAATTCCTCCCCAACCTGCACGTGTAAAATCTCCGCAAGTTTCGTCGAAATAATCATACCGCGGACCGGCAGGTAGATCTGCCGTACGCCTGCATCAATTACACGGCTCAACGTACCCTGTGCCGGCAAACCTTGCAGACCTACACGCCGCGAAATCGGACCCGCCCGCAACTCTACCGGCACAAAACGAAACGGTTCGGCCCAGACCACTCCGGCCATATGCCGGAAGTCTGCCAACGCGCGATCCGGACCCGGCTCAGCCAACGATAACGTTACGGTTTGCCGCTGAATAATGTCCCACTGAAAATCGATGACAAAAGCAACCCCGTCCCGAAAGGAATTCGGCACCACGAGTATCGCCGTCGCGAGTCCGAGCGCGATACACGTTAACCCACTTCGCACCGGTCGGCGTTGGATGTTACGTAAAACCATCCGCAACGAAGGGCTCAACCAACGCCCAAGACCCCATCGCTCCACCAACGAAACCTGATAACTTGTTGGTGCCTCCGGTCGCATCGCCTCCGCCGGCGCCAAGCGAACCGCCCGACGCACCGCCTCCGCCACACCAACGAAAGCCGCCACCGCACTCACCATCGCCGCGGCCACTACCACCCATTTATCCAGCATAAACCTCAACGACGGGAATCGGAAAAAATGATGATACATTTCCACTAATTGGGCCCCAAGAAATACACCCCCGACCACACCCGCACCCGTCCCCAACACAACCATCACCAATGAAAACTTAAAGTAATGTAAACCCACTTGCGCATTACTAAAACCACACGCCTTCAGCATCGCAATTTGCTCCCGCTGCAGGGCAATTTGCCGACTCATCACTGAATTCGTCATAAACGCCGCCACTCCTAAAAAGACGAGGGGGAAAACGACTGACAGACCGCTTAATACCCGAATCTCATCATCGACCCGCCGATGCGAGGGATGATCTCCTCGACCAAAAGCACCCCGAGCGCCATAGGGCGCCAAAACCCGATCAACTGCCGCAATCACGTCCCGCTCGGACGCACCTGGCGCCAAGCTCAAAGCAACTGAGTTAAAAGCACCGTACAGCTGAAAAGCCGTGGCAAGTTCCTTGTAAGGCATCCAAAAAACACCGTACGTTTTGCTATCGGGTAGCGCGGCATTCGGTGGCGCCTCGAAAACGTATTCCGGAGAAAGCGCGATTCCAGAAAATCGAAATGTTTTTTTTACGCCGTTAAGGACTACCCCGATCGTATCACCCAACTGGATACCATGGGCTTCAGCGAAGGCCTCCCCCACCGCCATTTGGCCGCCGCCAGCATCCGCAAAGGGCAAATGGCCGCGACGGACATAGAGCCGATTTAATACCTGTTCACCTCGCTCAGGGAGCGAATTAATCAATCCCACGGCCGGTTCGGGCAATCCTGGAAGATCGAGGGTAACTTGAATGGCAATGCCCGTCTGAACCGTCGCGACTCCCGGGATCGCCAGCAACTGTTCACGCACCCTTTCGGGCGCACGCTTGAGTCGCGCGAACACCTGCCCGAATCGATGCTCGTCGTAGTAAGTATCCCGCGTATTTTCCAAGGATAAAATAAGCGACCGAGTCATAATCATCATCGCCAATCCACAGGCCATCACGAGTGCAATCGCTAGAATCTGCGACTTCAAGGCCACCAAATCCCGCCAGAGTTTACGATCGAGCTGAATCATCTAAAGCGCGCTCTGCTAGGAGAAAAACGTCGAGCAAAGCGACCGGCAGAAACCATACTCATCCGGTCATCCTCATCCACCGGAGTGCTTGACTTTGAACTCACCACGCAAGGGCACGGACGGATCCGCGCTGCTGGTTGACACGGACATTGACGATGCGACCGTCAGAAAGCGTAAAAACTCGATCAGCCATCTCCGCGAGA
Source organism: Opitutus sp. GAS368 (assembly GCA_945903465.1). Lineage (GTDB taxonomy): Bacteria > Verrucomicrobiota > Verrucomicrobiia > Opitutales > Opitutaceae > ER46. The sequence continues at coordinate 7,212 of CAMDOF010000204.1, read as the reverse complement.
ATCGCGTTGTGTGTAATAATCACCGCCAACGTACCGATTTCACGATTAATCCGTTCGATAACCTCAAGTACCGTGATACCCGTCCGCACATCAAGGGCGCCCGTGGGCTCATCACATAATAAAACCTCGGGTCTCTTCGCAATCGCCCGAGCAATTGCCACGCGCTGCTGCTCACCCCCTGAAAGCTGAGCGGGAAAATGATCCAGACGATTCCCCAGATCAACGAGCGCCAACGCTTCCTCCGGTGTCATCGGTGACCGTGAGATTTCGGTGATGAGGGCTACATTCTCGCGAGCGGTAAGACTAGGGATCAAATTGTAGGACTGAAAAACGAAACCTACCGCGTCGCGGCGAAAACGAGTCAACGCCTCTTCGTCGAACTCATCGAGATTCGCGCCCCGGTAAACCAGAGAGCCTTCGGTGGGTGAATCCAATCCACCCAACTGATTGAGGAGGGTAGATTTTCCACTGCCAGAAGCGCCTAGCAGTACGATAAGTTCACCCGCATAAAGATCAAAATCTACGCCGGCCAAGGCCACCACAGTAGAGCTACCCGTGCCGTAGGCACGAGCAAGACCACGGACATGAAATAAAAGCTCCCTCTCAGAATCCCCATTTTTTGCTCGGGGCGCGGTAGTGGCAGAACTAAGCATCGTAACGATAAAACCAAGCCGCTGACCGAAATATTCGCAATCGGCAATATGCCTTCTTTTGAAGATCAACGGCGACTCATAACGCCCACCACTTAAACTGCGCCTACGGCGGCCATCGGTAGCGGCCGAGTCTATTTGGGCAGATCTGGTGTGCGCGGCACGTCAACGGCAGCCGCTGGCGTCACGAGCTTAACCGAAACCTCTGGACGCAGAATTTCCAAGAAATTAACCGGAGCTACCGTCTGGCGGGACTCACTCCCCGGCTCAAAAAGAGAGAGCACAGGTAAAAATTCCGTAACCTTTCGACCGGTAAATTCGACGGCAATCTCCTTCGCTCGGCGTTCACCCTTTGCTATCCAAGTGACCTGAGATTTTATTTGTAGTCGCAACGAAGTTTCCGCGCTCACGTCAGCACCATATTCCCGGGCGACGATCAGCCAGCCGAGGGCCTCCCCGTAATCACGTTTCACACCTCGGGCACTCGCGAAGGCTGCCCCAATATTGAAAAAACCTTCCTTTTCTCCTCCCGCCGCCGCCGCCTTAAAATAAGCGAGTGCCGCCCCTAGATCGCGACCAATCCCACCTTCGCCCTGCGAGAGTAACATCCCAACTCGAAACGCCGCCCCAGCGTGCCCACCGCGAGCCGCTTTTTCCAAAAGTATCACCGCCGCACCCTCATCTGCCGGCATACTGTCTCCACGCAACAACATCTCCCCCAACTGGGCCTCGGCCGAAACATTTCCCGCCGACACAGCATCGCGGAGTTCTTTTAGATTAGACCACGAAGTCCCGCCACCACCCAAGCGTGCCGTCAAAACCGGGGCGCTATCTCGAGCGTCTTTCGACGAAGCGCTGGCAGCGTCCACGGGACCAGTGATCATTAAAAATATTAGTCCCAAGGTAGCGGCCCTTTTCAAAAAGAGCCGGCCTTGTTTTATGTATAGAAACCGATGCTTAGTTCGAAGCATGCGCTTTAAACAATGAGCCATAGGAACCGTTCCCTTTTAGATGAACTTTATTGCAGAATAGTCGGCCTGCCGGACTTTGGAAATCAACGCGTCGGGCCCCAATTCTTGGGGCGCTTGAGTTCATAAAAAGTCGAATAGTGAGCTATAAACGCCTTCAAGCCGCTTAGTCCGCCGGGCTGCTAGTCGCCGACTTCCCCAGTAACCGTCGAACCACCGACGATCGTTACCTTTTCAAGAATGGCTTTATGGATTTTCTCCGCTAGCTCCGGCTTGTCTTTGAGCGCCTGTTTCGCCGCATCACGACCCTGGCCGACAAGGTTACCCTCGTAGGCAATCCAAGCTCCTTTCTTTTCCAAAATTTTGTGCTCAATCCCCAGATCTAGCAATGACCCCATTTTCGATATTCCCTCGTCGTACATAATATCGAATTCTACCTCGGTAAACGGCGGAGCGACTTTATTCTTCACAACTTTAATCTTTGTTCGATTACCGATGACTTTACCCTCCGGCGTCTTGATCTGGTCCTTGCGACGAATATCAATCCGCACAGAAGCGAAAAACTTGAGCGCACGTCCCCCCGAAGTCGTCTCAGGGTTACCGAACATTACACCAATCTTTTCGCGAATCTGATTGGTAAAAATACACACGCAGTTGGTTTTGCTTACCACCGCGGTTAGCCGGCGCATGGCTTGGCTCATCAACCGCGCTTGCGCGCCCATGGTCATATCACCCATTTGCCCATCGAGCTCAGCTTTGGTGGTTAAAGCGGCCACGGAATCGAGGACGATGACGTCGATCGAATTGGAGCGAATCAGCGTTTCCATGATATTTAACGCGTCTTCGCCACTATCCGGTTGCGAGACGAGCAGGTCGTCCAAGGCGACCCCGACCACGCGGGCGTACTTAGGATCAAGCGCGTGCTCCACATCAATAAAGGCCGCTAAGCCACCGCGCTTTTGAGCTTCCGCAATCACGCTGAGACAAAATGTAGTCTTACCAGACGACTCCGGACCGTAGATTTCAACAATCCGCCCCTTGGGTAAGCCGCCCACCCCTAAAGCGAGATCAACCGCTAGAGAACCCGTGGTCAACGTCTCGACCTTCATCTTGGCGTTACTCCCTAATCGCATGATCGAACCCTCGCCGAATTGTTTCGTAATCGAGGACAGCGCGAGCTCGATGTTTTTTTCTCGAATATGAGCGATCGCGGGCGTGACCTCGCCTTTTTGCTTGGCGACGACGGAGGACGACTTGGTTTCGGCAGGGGCAGCTTTGGACATGGCGGACTTGAATTTGAGCGGACTTTTAGGTTAAACTGAACACGCGACTGATAGAATTAAAACGTGGAGATAAGCTGGACTTGAAAGCAAGCCCACCTGCACCCCAAATCTAGGTATACGGCGAGCTTGCTACTCGATGAAAACAAGAAAGGCTTGAAGTGTTCATTTGAACACGTCAAGCCTTCAAACGCTATCCGAAACAATTAATTGCCGCGACGGGAGGGACTCAGCGCCTGCCAAAACAACGTGACCCCTGCGCAACGGGCCCCAACCCGATTTGTTTTTCAAAAGAAAGTGGCACCACTTTGGTCAATGATGCCCCGAAACATCATCGTCAGAAACTATAATCAACCGTCGCGCGCACGTTGCGCGGGATACCCGGATACACGCCGTTACGATTAATCGCACCACGATAATAAGTGGCATCGCTCGCATTATCGATAAAAAGTCGGCCCATGGTACTACTTGAAAAACGATAACCCGCCGACAGATTCCACAGTTTCGTCTCGGGGAGATAAAAAGTGGGTTGATTACGAATGAGATTCTTATCGGTACTCGCCGCCGTATACCCGCTACCGGTATCTCCCGGACGCTTTCCGGCGCTTACGTAGCCGATGCCCCACGAGAGCCCTTTGAGCGCTCCCTGCGTGTATTTGTAATTGGCGAAGAAACCGCCCGAGTTTTCAGAAGCACCACGAAAAGGAGTCCCATAGGGGCTCCGATTCCTGAAGTTGGTATAATTCGCAATAAGGGACAAATTCGCCGAAACCGCCATGTTCAGCTCATACTCCCAACCACGCGCAACCCGGTCCATGAACAAAGGCGGCGGACTGACCACTGGCGGCGGAATCGAGAACAACGCAGGGTTAAGAATCCCGTTATTTGACTGACTTGAATCGTAAAACGCGACGCTCGCCACCGCTTTAGATTCGAGGAACCGATAACGAATACCAACCTCATCTTGGCGACCCTCCTGCAATTCCTTTGTCACACCATTACTTTGTCGCGGTTGTACGATCTGTGACGCGTTCTCCGAATGCCCAAAATACAACGAGATATCGCGAACTGGGTGATAAACGATACCGTAATTTTTAACCAAAGGCGCGGGATGTGTAAAGTAACTCACCTTATTACGATAATCTTCGATAATCCCATAGTACCAGTTCTGAGCAACACCCACATTGAGGACCAACTTGCCATCGAGCAACTTTACATTTTCATTTACGTAAACCTGTAATGACTTAGTCGTTGTCAATCGGTCAGAGCTCGCAACGTTATTTATCGTATATGCAGCCGCGCTAGGTATCCGAAAGATATCAATGGCCGCGCTCGTGGCAGCATAACCTGTATTACGATTTTTGCTCAACGACCCAGAAATCCCTCCGGAAGTTTCTGATGTAAAAGCAGCGGAGCTGAAATTATACACATAATCGTTCTGGAACTCATAATTCTTGTATAAAGAATTTGACGGTGATTGGCTGACCCCGTACATTGAGGAGATTGGCGCCGCGGGGTTTGCTTTAAAATCAGGCGCTGGACCAAACGTGAAACCAGGAGCGAAAAATCCCGTTTTCGGATCAATCGCCCCGCCGGTGTTTCCTAAGAGATTCCATTGATTATTAGAATCCCAGCCCGACCAAAAACGAGCGGCCGCTCTAATCGAAAAACGATCGGATATCGTTACCGTATACAGTATTCTATAATTATTGGTGCTGGTCCGATTTTGCGCGCTTAAATCATTCACATTATCAGCATAAGCAGATTGATGAATATTTAATCCTTTCAGCATTTTGAACTCCGTCTGAGGGCTGACCGAAGGATCCAAGGGGATGCCAGTGAAATTGAGCCCGTGTCCCCACGTAAAAATGTACTCAAAGGTCAAGCGTGCGTTGGCGCTAAGCCTCCACGTGAGGGACGGCAATACCGTCAAGCCCCGCGCATAGCCCTGATTTTTACCTTGCGTGTGATTTTTTGTCGCGACCACCAGTCGGTAAGCTAAATTATTATCAATCTTGCGATTAATATCAAAGTCCGCGCGATTGGCATCATATTGACCAACTTGAACATTCAGATGTGCGAAGTTGGTGATTTCGGCAATTTTTGTGACCAAATTAATGGTACCACCCGGAGGGCCGCCAGGGGAAAGGATCGCGTTGGGGCCGCGAACAAATTCGATCCGCTCGAAGATAGCGGGATCTACCTTAATTTGACTAGCCGGCGCAGAAAAACCGTCGAGGCTGCCGATGCCTCCTTGAAAACCACGGATGGAGAGTCGATCGCCAATACTCGTGCTGTTATTGGAAATACCCGCCAGCAACTGGAGCGCGTTGAGTGCATCCGTTGCACCCATATCTTGAATGAGCTCTTTGGTAACGACAGATATGCCCTGCGTTGATTCGAAAATGTCGGTACGAATCCTCCCGCCGCTTGTGGTGTCAGAGACCTGATAAGGGCCAACTTTTTTCGAACTTACCTCAAAGGCATTGAGCTTAATGGGTTCCTCTGACTTCGGAGGCGTTTGCGCACTTGCGGAGCAAGTGGAAAAAATGCCAATAGCACCAAGCACTAGACCAAAACCCCAAGGGAATTTAGTCATCGCGCAATTTATTATAACAGGGTTTTTTTTCATATTATACGAGGCAATTTTAAATCAAATAGCCCAAGGGTTCTGAGTTTTTGATTACTTTTATTAACGTTATCGATTCGCATAAGACCAGTTCGGTGCTTAAACTGAAGGCTAAACACAGAGACCATTTTAAGCTATCGATGAACTCTCGACTACGCCACAGAGCATCGCCAAGTAAAGCGTAGAAAAGGTGATGGTTTTATGCTGTCAAGAGCAATCATCATAAAATTTACCAACCCTCGGATAAATTATGACCGGCGGGATATATTGCGCACTTATTGAATAAGATAACGAAAAAAACGAACCGATGGAGTGAAGCCAATCAGCAGAATAGCCCCCAATCCACGATACTCAGAACTCCCTCCGCGTTTTTATATTTACCGCAATTTGAATATCATGAACAGATGCGTGGGTTGTTCACCTCGCCTCCTTTAATTCTAGGCTCGTCCGGAACTTGGCATCAAACGAGACCACTCGGTTTGAAGGCGGTGGCGAAGTAAACTGCGGCGATGATCAGGCCAAAACTGACCGCGTAATTCCACGTCAGTTTTTCACCCAAAACCCACCACGCAAACACGACAAAAACCATCAACGTAACCACCTCCTGCATAATTTTGAGGTGGTAACCGGTCAAGCCGCTGGCGTAGCCGAGACGGTTGGCGGGAACCATTAAACAGTGGCTGTAGAGTAGAGAGAGTAGCGAACCGATCGCCCGGCACGCTGCCCTCCCCCTCGTCAAACCGTGCAGGCGGTTTTCCCGCACACGGCTTACCGAGTCCCCGTTCTTGCGGATTGGTTTCAGCGGAGTTCATCGTTTCCAAGCCGCGGTGAGCGGCCAGCTCCACAGTTTGCATTGGCCGGTCAGGCGGTCGTCGGTGAATAACTCGAAGGGGCCGTGGGTGCGGCTATACTTGCGCCACAGCCATCGTCTCAGCCGGTTTCGCACAAAGAGCTGCTGTTGGCCAAACCCGTGCGTGCTGTGTCCATAATGAAACGCACCCGCCCAGCCGCGCGTGATCTGGTTGACCTTTCGGAGGACCGCCACCGCCGCTTGGTTTCGCGTGCGCACTTCCAGCACCGCCCGCACTTTGTCACGCAACTTCGCCTGACTCTTCGCGCTGGGCTCCACGTGCGGATACCATCGTTTGCTCTTCAGCCCCTGCCGCCATGCGACGGAGATGCCGAGGAACTCAATGCCTTCCGTCCGTGTATCCACTAACCGGGTTTTCTCTTCGTTGAGCTTTAACTTGCGTGCTTCCAGCCACCGTTGCAGGCGCGTTGGCAGCCCCGCCCCTTGACCCGGTTTACACAGGATCAGGAGGTCATCCGCATAACGCACCATCGTCGGCTTTTGCTCGCACTGCTCATTCACCGCATGATCGAGGTCGTTGAGGTAGAGGTTCGCCAAGAGCGGCGACGCAGCGCAGCGCAGAAGGGACGCGCAGCAGCGCGGGGCAAAGAGCCCGACCGCAGGGAGCCAAATGACGCCACCTTGCGGCGTGCCACCGCGATTGGGGAGCACCTTGCGGTGTCCCGTCTCGCCATCCTCTTCCACGCTGGGCGCGCGCAGCCACGCCTTCAGAAGGCGCAGCACGCTGCCATCGCTGACCCGTTTGGCCACCTGTCGCAGCAGTTGGCGCTGGCGGGATCAGGTCGAAGTAACTCGACAGGTCCGCATCCACCAC
>CAMDOF010000203.1 GCA_945903465.1 Opitutus sp. GAS368 | reverse complement strand
GCCGGACGCGACTGTCGGCGAAAGTGGTCACCGCACCGTCCCCTGTGCGGAAGGGGCGTCTCTTGACTCGGAGCCGCACAGGGGACTGTGCGGACCACTATGTCGGACCACTATGGTCACCGCGCGCAAGAACGCCGCGGATGTCGGGGAAAGTGATGGCCGGGGATCGACCTGAGCAGTTACGTTTCGGGTTTCCCTCCGGTCCGAGAGGCGCAGGGGCCATCTGCAGAACTTGATCGGCCGTGCGGTGGAAGACGCGCACCCCGTTGCCGAAATGGGCCGAAAGAAGTTTTTTGGCCGAAGGATTTTCCGAGGAGAGCCCATCCTGCTAAGGTAAATGTGTCCAGTTAGCTTCAACCGAAGCTCGCTGAGCCGACGCGGACGAAACGCGAAACAAGCACGCTTGCACGGATTCATCTCCTTGGAATCCGAAATTTTCTTAACACCAAAATCTGCCACTGTTTACTTCGCGGTTTTGTTTTTTAGGGGGAGCCCATGGTCGGCCCCAGAAATGGCCGGAGCTTGTGCAAGAATGACTACCGACGGCGCCCGGGAAAGCGGCGAGCCTCCGAAAATAAGCTTTAAAATTGAGAGGCCCCATCCCGACGTCCCCGCCCGACGCGGGTGGGCCGGCCGCCCCGCTTGCCATTGCTTCCACGGGGTTGCCCGGAACTCAAAGAAAACGCCTCCAAAAAAGGAGGCGGGGTGCACCGACCGAGGCCGGAAATCACCGGGTCGGGCATTCCCGACCCGGCGGAGAGCCGAATCAGGGTAGCTCGTAGACCTCGATCAAAGCCACGCCGGTCGTATTACCCACCCCCTGAACTTGGGCGGTGTACGAACCAGGAGCCAGATTGATCACGAGCGCCGAATCCTGACTCCCGACGCTAAATGCGTACGCGCCAGCTTGAGCGAAAGCACTCGCGATGGCGGGCGCATCGGGCGAGCTACTCCAACCCGTGTTGGTCGCGACCACGGTGGCGGCGGAAAGCACGGAGAGAACGGGTCTCGCCAGAGCGCCACCAACACCAAACTGGGTCAGCGAGGGACCCGCGCCCCGAATCAAGAGCCGCTTCGGCACGGTGCCAGAGACATAAAATCCCGCAATCAGGATGTTCTCACCAACACCCGCCGTTGCCCGCGTCGAAATATTAATAATACGCTGATCGTTTGCGATCACCCCGTTCGTCGCGTCGTAAACTTCAACCGAGGCCACGCCACTCGCCCCAGCCTGCCCCGTAACCACCGCGGTGTAGCTGCCCGCCTCGAGGTTCAACAAGAGCGAGGCATCACGACTGTTATTCGCGAGGGGAAACGCTCCGACCCGACTCGCCGTGGCTGCGATCGTCGCAGCATTGGCCGCCAAGCCCCAGTCTGTTCCCACTGCCAAAGAGGTCGTATCCCGGAAAACCTCCAAGCGCACCGCGCTCAAAGCGCCCTTCACGTCAAAAAGCCCCAGCGAAGGACCAATCCCGCGAATCAAGACCGGCTTCGCCTGCGTACCGGAAACAATGAATCCGGCGATCAGGGTGTTCGCCGGTGTCCCCGTGGAGGTGCGACTCGAAATATTCGTCAACTTCTCGGTGTCTTTCCGAGTGCTGTTCGCTCCAACAAACGAGGTCGCGGCACCCGTGGCCGGCGTCACCGTCGTGGTGATCGTCGTAGCATCTGCCGCCACACTACCGGCCACCCGCGCGTTCCCCGCCGTCGTGAGAGCGACCGCACCTTCGGCGGAGACCGTGCCGACCCCACCGTCCGCCACGGCGCCAACCACATTCACCACGAGGACCTGACCAGCCGGGCTCACCAGCGCATAACCCTGCGCAGCCGAACCGGCCGCGCTCGTTGGATAGAAGCCGGCAATCGCGGCGGTTGTCCCCGTGCGGACCGCGGCAGGCGCCGCAAAGGTCAGATTCAAGGCCGACACCGTACCCGTCACGGTCCCGTCCGCTGCGATGGTACCGTCGATCCGATACTCGCCATCAAGCGCGGCAGTCGCCGGGCTCGCACCAGGCGTAAAGCCGGAGGCGATCGGCTGCGTCACACTGAAGCGACCGAGGGCGTCAACGACGACCCCGCGACTCACGAGGGCCACGCGCGCCGCGCTGGCAAAGCCGAGGAATACACCTGAACGATCTGCCGCGATCTGCAGGGCAAAGCTGCCGCCGTTACCACCGAAGGATCCAAAATAAGTCCCGTTGATCGGCACGACGACCGCGACCGGAGGACGGACGGTGAGCGCCGCAGCCGACGAAGTGACACTGCCCGCGCTATTACTGATCACAACGCGATAGCTGGCCGACGCCGTGGCGTTCGCGACGGTTAAAAAGGCACCGGCCGCGCCCGCGATGGCGACGCCGTCTTTCTGCCACTGATAAGTCAGCGGCCCGGTGCCCGCGGCAACCACGGTGAAACTTGCGGAGGCCCCCGCGTCAACCGTCTGCGCAATCGGTGCGGTGGTGATAGTGGGGGCTTCGACCTTGCTGCTGAGCGTGAGAACGGCCGCCGCACTGGTGACCGCGCCGCCCCCGTTGGAAACAGCGACGGTATAAGCGGCCGCATCACTGCTCGAAACATTTGCGATCGTCAGCGAAGCCGACTGCGCTCCGGAAATGACTGCGCCAGCTTTGAACCACTGGAAATTTAACCCTGTGCCCGTCGCCGAAACGCTGAAGGTCACCGATGCACCCGCCAGCACCGCTTGGCTACTGGGTTGGCTAGCGATCACCGGCACCGGCACGCTAGAATTTCCCCCACCACTGATCACGCTGCCGCCACCCGAATTACCGCCGGAAGAACCGCCGCCCGTTGGAGCGACCACGATCGTGATGACCAGCGTGGCCGTGGCGCCCGCACCCGTGGCGTTATTCGCACTCACCGAGAGCGAGGTCACCCCCTCCACGGTTGGCGTACCGCTGATCGCGCCGGAAGTCGTGTTGGCGATCAGCCCGGCTGGGAGTTTACCGATATTGAAACTCGAAGGCGTGTTGGTCCCCGTCAGCGTGTAATTTAAACCGGTCCCCACAGTACCATTAACGGCTAGAACGCTGTTGATGGCAGAAACCAGGCCAACCGTGAACGCGAGTGAGACGGTCGTACCCGTGCCGCTTCCATTGGCGGCGTTGACGGAAACGGCGTAGATACCGGCCACCGAAGGCGTACCGCTGATGAGGCCGGTAACCGCGTTGAGGCTGAGCCCCACTGGTAAACCGGACACCGCGTACGCTGTGGGTGAGTTTATGGCAACAATTTGATAAGGCGTCATCGCCGCGCTGACCGTCAGCGGAGACGGATCAGCCGACGTGATCACGGGGGTCCCTAGGGCGGAGGCGATCGTGATGCTTAACGTCGTGGTCGCGCCCGCCCCCCCCGCACTATTCGCGCTGAGGGAAACCAGCACGGGCGTACCGTTGGTGGCCGTCGTCGGTGTACCTGAAATCGTCGGCGCCAGCGTCGTGCCACCCAAGGCAAGCCCCGCGGGCAACGTGCCGACGTTAAAACTGGTAACGGGGTTCGCGCCGCTGGGGACCGTCGCTGTCACCATGTAAGTGCTCATCCCGGTGCCGGCGGTGAGGCTCAGCGTGGTCGCGCTGGAGATACTCGGCGTACCCGCGGCCGCACTAATCGCGATCGAGATCGCTGCGCTATTGACGAGCCCATTCGAGGTGATCGAAACCGTTCCGACCGCCGTTCCGGAAGCCGTCGGCGAGCCCGTGATTAGACCTGAGGACGCATTAATGGCTAAACCAGCGGGCAAGCCCGTCGCGGTGTATTGCAGCGGAGGTGTCGCCGTCGAGGTTACTTGGTAGGTGTAGGCGACACCGACCTGACCAGCGGTACCGGTAATCGTCTGAGCGCGCATGCCCATCGCGAGTAAGCCGAAACCAGCGAGCCCAATAAACAAGCGTGAGATCAGGGAAAACGTGGATTTCATGAGAGTAATCGAGGAGTACATGGGTCTCAGAGGCCGAAGGTGATGCTTGGGGCAATCTGGATCGTCACGGTCGTAGCGTACCCGACCCCATTAACGTTAGTTCCCGATATTTTAACGGGGAAGTTACCCGACGCGGTTGGCGTGCCCGCGATCACTCCCGTGCCTCCGTTTAACGTTAAGCCCGGCGGTAGCCCCACCGCCAAGTAGGTCGTCGCGAGAGCCGGTAAGGACGAAATGGTATAGGAAGCAAAAACGACTCCGACGGTACCCTGAGCCGACTGCGAACTGCTGACGACGGGGGTGTTCGGGGCCGCCGCGATCGTCACGGTAAGCATACTCGGTGCACTTCGGCCCGCATTGTTACTCGCGAGGAGCAGGACAACCAAAGAGAGGGGCTCGGTGGGCGTACCGGCGATCAGGCCCGTGCCACTGTTGCTGGTGAGCCAGGCCGGGGCTCCGATCAACTCATAGGAGGTCGGCGCGTTCGTCCCAGAAATTTGATAGGAGAAGGTCGTGCCGACTTGGGCCGAAGCGCGGTTCGCGCTGGTAATCACGGGGGCCGAGAGCGAAGGCTGCACATTGATCGTCAGATCCCGAGTCGGACCGGTGCCGTTCGCGTTTGCCGCGACGAGACTGGCGACGGTCGAACCGACGGCAGTCGGGCTGCCGGAAATCACGCCGGTGAACGGATTGACTGCGAGCCCAGCAGGGAGATTAACGGCATCTCGACTCGTCGGCAGATTGGTCGCCTCGATGGTGTAGGTGAAATCAACCCCGACGTTGGCGGTCGCTGAACCGGGACTCGTCACCACCGGAACATTATCAGCCGGTTTAATTTGAAGGGAAAGCGCCTGCGGCAAGCTGGTACCGCCCGCGCTGGTTGCGGTAAGACTCAGGCTAAAAGGTCCAGGGCTGGTCGGACTGCCACTGAGCGAACCAGTCGCTGAATTAAAAATCACGCCCAACGGCAAGTTCCCCGTCACTGCGTAGCTCGTGATCGGGCCCGGTGTCGCGACAATTTGATAGGAGAAGGCGGTGCCGACCTGACCGAGGGCAGTCGCCGCGCTCGTAATGGCGGGTGCCGTCAGCGCCGGGGCGATTGCGAAGTTTAAGGGCGCCGAAGCACCTAGGCCAGATGCGTTGGCGGCGGCCAAGCTCGCCGTGAACGGGCCCGAGCCCGTCGGCGTACCGGAAATCGCCCCTGAGACGGGATTCGCACTTAAGCCAGGCGGCAAGTCTATCGCGACGAATGACGTCGGCGTCTCCGTCGCGGTGATTTGATAAGTTAGGGCAACGCCCACTCGACCGGTTGCACTCGCGGCGCTGGTGATCAAGGGGGTCGCCGGCGCCGGCGCGATGGTGAGCGCGAGTTCCTTCCGATTACTGGCACCGTCCGCATTAGTCGCCGTCAAGCCGATGCTCGCGGGTACCCCGAGGGCCGTCACCGCGGAGGGTACGCCAGAAATAACGCCCGTCGTCGAATTCAACGAAAGGCCAGGTGGCAACGGCGTCGCGCCAAACGACGTCGGATTGTTACTCGCCTCGATGGTGTAGCTAAAGGATTGACCGACCTGCGCCTGCGCCGAGCCGTTGCTTTGAACCACCGGCACTGTCAATGGCGGGGCGATGTTGAAGGTAACCGCCAAGGCCAGTCCACTGCCGACCCCCGGCGTCGCACTGGTGCCCCCAAAATAAACCGTCGCTTGCCCCGTGGTGCCCGCTGCGGGCGTGCCGGTGACCGTGCCAGCCGCGCCATTGAAAACGAGGTCCAGCGGCAACGTACCCACCATTCCGTAGGTCAATGCTGGCGGGGCCACGACCGAGCTGCCAGCTTTGGCCGCCAAGGTATACGTGAGCGGTACGCCAACCCGACCCTGCACTGACGGCGAACTCGTAATCGCAGGGGCGAGCGGGTTGGGCGCTACCGTGATGATCAGCGTGGACGCTTGGCCGGCGCCCGCGGTATTTGAGGCCAAAATTGAAATCGTCGTCGTTCCCGCCGTTGTTGGAGTGCCGGAAAGAGTTGGCGCAGTTGACGTGCCACCGACCGATAACCAAGCCGGCAAGGACCCGGTCGCAGGGATCGAGAAACTGGTGGCAACTGGGGACGCGGTGAAGGCGATCGGGCCGAAGAGAGTCCCTACCGTGCCGGCGCGGACGTTGCCGCCGGTGACCGTCACCACCGGGGCGTTCGCCGCTGGGTTAATCGAGATCGTCACAGTAGCCGTCGCCGAGAGGGAGGAACGCGTGGCCGTCACCGAAACCGGGAAGGATCCGGTCTGTTGGGTCGTGCCGGTGATTTCACCCGTGGCGGAGTTGAGCGCAAGCCCCGTCGGCAGCGTCCCCGACGTCAGAGCGTAGGCGGTGCCGCTACCGGAGCCGAAGTCGTTGAAGAACGAGAACGCAACTCCCGCGGTGCCGGAGGGGGTTTTCGTGCCGTTATAAACCGGCGCCGAAGGGTTTGGGGTAACCGATATCAACAAAGGCAGAACGGCCGAGCCCGTGGCATTGGTGGCCGTCACTTGGACGGTGTGCGTCGCCGGCACCGTGGGCGTGCCGGAAAACACGCCCGTCGCTGCGTTAAACAACAGCCAGCCGGGCAGGCCGGTCACGGCCAAGACGGGACCGGAAACGGGCTTGGTTGCCACGGTATAGCTGATCGGCGTTCCCGCGACTACGGCGACCGCCGCGCCGCTGGTGATAACCGGAGCCGGCGGCTGCACGACCAAATTGATCGTGCGGCTATCCGCGGGGGCCGTCTCGTTGGTGACCGTCAAGACGATCGTGTAAGATCCCGCCGTGGTCGGCGTGCCCGAGATGATACCCGTGGACGGATTGACGCTCAGCCCGGCCACAGGGCTCATGGAAAACACCCGACTGCTCGAGGCCGAAAGCGGGTTGACGGTGATCGGGCCGAAGACAAAAGAGCTCTTCTCCACCGCGGTCTGGCCGAGCGGTGGCGTCGCGGTGATTACCGGCGCGAGCGCGTTAACCGTGAGCGTGCGCGTCTGATTGGGAGCCGCCAAATAATTAGCCGAGCCGGTTTGCTCCGCCGTGAACGTCGTAGAGCCAAGACCGACCAGGGTAACGACGCTGTTCGCCACCGAGGCCACGCCGCCATTCGAACTGGTGAAGGTGACCGGCAGCCCCGAAGGGGCGGCCGACGCCGTGAGGGTGAGCGGGCCAGCGTTGATCAACACGGGGGACGTCAACGCACTAAACGTGATGGTTTGGCTGGCTTTGGCCACCGTGAACGTGCGGTCGACATTCGCGGCCGCGTTGAAATTAGCGTTACCCAGCTGGGCGGCGCGGAGGGTGACATCGCCCGCTCCGGTAATCGTGACCGTCCCCGCCGCGATCGTCGCGGGACCACTGACCACGCTGATGACGGGCGCCAAGCCGGAATCACTCGTTGCTGAAACCGGAAAAGCCGCATCGTTAAATATCTTCCCGGGCAAGGTCGCGAACGTGATCGCCTGGTCTTTTTTCGCCACGGTCAGCGTCCTAACAACGTCATTGGCCGCCGCCGTGTTGGCGTCGCCGACCTGGCGGGCGGTAATCGTCGCGGTGCCCCCACCCACGATCGTGACCGTAGCGGTCGAAGTATTGCCCGAGAGGCTGCTCGCCGCCACGGTCGCCACCGCTAAGTTGGAGCTAAGGAAGCTCACCAACAAACTCCGATTGCTGGTCGCACTCACTGGAAAGGGCGCGGCGCCAAACGTTTTCGCTGGCACTTGGCCCGCATCAAAAACGACGTCCTGGCTCTGATTGAGCACCGTGAGTACTTTCGCCGCCGGGGAGGCGGCATTGTAATTAGTATCACCCGCTTGACTGGCCGTAATCGTGAGTGTTCCGACGTTGACCAAGCTGACGGCGTTTCCCGCGATCGTCGCCACTGTCCCTACGCTCGGACTGGAGGCCGCATAGCTGATCGCGAGGCCGCTGGTGGCCGTGGCCCCTAAGTTGAAACTACCCGAGTCCAAGGGCTTCGAAGGCAGATCGGCAAACGTGATGGTTTGGTCCGCTTTGGCAATCGTGAGTGTGCCCGAGGCGGAACCAGCATAACGCGGATCGGCAATGGTCGCAACGACCGGGTAGGTACCGGCATTAGTCGGCGCGGTGCCGGTCCCGTTGTAGGTGAAGTTGACCGTGAGCCCGGCGGGCGATGTCGTGGCGGTCGCGAGGCGCGGTGTCGTGTTGAAGGTTTGATTGAGGCTATCGAGGACGACGCTGGCGGCGGCCTTCGCCACGATGAGATCGCGGTCAACAGGCGCGGCCGCATTGTAATTACCATCCCCCAGCTGAGTCGCGCGCACCGTGGTCGTGCCACCGGTGAGAATGGCTACGGTGCTGACGTTATTCGCGGTCGTCACGGTCGCGACGGCGGGCGTCAGGCTGGTGAAGGAGACCGGCAAGTCGGAATCGCTCGACGCGGTGAGGGGAAAAGCAGCATCACCAAAAGTCTTCGACGCCAGCGCCGCAAACGTGATGGTTTGGCTGGCTTTGGCGATGACGAGCGATCCGTTTTGCGTGCCGGCGTAGTTCAAGTCATTCACGGTCGCGACGACCGGATAAGTGCCGGCATTGATCGGCGCGGTACCGGTGCCGTTGTAGGTGAAACTCACCGCGAGCCCGACCGGCAATGTCGTGGCGGTGACGGACTTGGCCACACCGGAGTACACTGGCGCCAAGTTTGAGCTGAAGCTGATCGTCGCAGTCGCCTTGTTAACCGTGAGGGTATTTACCTTGGGAGTGGCCGGACCGAAATTCGCGTTACCGGCTTGGCTCGCAGTGATGTCGGTTGAACCCGCACCGACAATCGTCAGAACATTCCCGTTGACCGTCGCCACCGCCAGATTGGAGCTCGCATAGGTAACCGCAAGGCCGGTACCCGTCGTCGTGGCGCTGAGGGTGACAGTCGGGCTCGGGCTCGCGACGTAAGTCTGCGCTGGGATCGGTGGAAAAGTGATCGTCTGAATTGCTGTGACGACGTCAAATGGGCGGACGACCGGAGCGGCGGCCAAGTAATTAGTATTACCAATTTGGCTCGCGGTAATATTCGTGGTCCCGACACCGATGATCGACACGGTCGATCCCAACACGGTGGCCACTGCGGTGTTGCTACTCGCATAAGTAACAACGAGCCCAGAGTCAGTGGTGCCGGTCAACGGGAAGGACGCATCGCTCGCCGTTTTCTGGACGAGGGCGGCAAAATTGATCACTTGGGCTTTTTTATTGACGACCAAGTCCTGAGTGACGGTCGAGGCGGCCGCGAAATTTGAGTTCCCCCCTTGAATGGCGCTGATGGTCGTGGTCCCAGCCCCCATAATAGTGACCGAGATCCCACTGACGGTCGCAACAGCCGGGTTCGAACTCGTGTAGCTCACGGCTAGGCTAGAAGTGGCGGTGGCCACGAGGTTGAAGGGGCCATCGCCAAACGTCTTCGAGGGGAGCAGACCGAACGCAGTCGTTTGGGTCGCGAGGCCCACCGTGAGGGTTTGCGGCACACTGGTCGCGGCATTAAACTCGGAGTTGCCGCTTTGGCTGGAGGTAATTGTCGTAGAACCTGCGGCCAACACCGTGACCGTGCTTCCGCTGACGGTCGCAACCGCGAGATTGGAGCTCGTGTAGGTGACCGGCAGCGTCGAGGAAGCCGTGGCCTGCAAAGTGAAGGGCGCCGATCCGAATGCGACAGCCCCGAGCGGCGCGAACGTGATCGTCTGCGCGGCTTTGTTCACGGTCAGCAAAGCGGCGTTTGAATTGGTGGTACCTTGGCTATTCGTGGCGACGATCCGGTAGCTGACCGCATCGGTGCTGAGCGCGCCGGTGATCAGGAGCGTGTTAGTGGTGACGCCGGAGATGCGACCGGCATTAGCCAAGTCAGTCCAGTTGGCTAAGCCATCGCTCGATTTCTGCCATTGGACGGTGGGAACGGGATTGCCTGTACCGGCCGAAGTGAAGGTCGCATTCTGACCCGACGTCACCGCGAGCGCCGTGGGCTGAGTGGTAAACGATGCGATCGCGGGCGGCAGGGCGACGGAGATGGTCCGATTATTATAGGTCGCCACAAGTTCATTAGCGAGCGAGTCTGCGATTTCTCTAGGAATGGGTGAGTTGCCAAAAGCGATCGTCTCCGTGGCCGCTGGCGCCAAAGCCGTGAAATTAAGAACCACCAGTTGTTTCGAACCTGCGCTGAAAGCGACGCCTGAGGAAAGCGCCATCGCAAAACCAACTTTACCCGTGCTCGCAAACAAGGGGTTCGGATTTATGGTAGCTCCCGTGGCACCCGTACCGGCGGTATAACCGTCATATCGAAGAACAGCGGAGTTAAATGTCACGCTAAAGCCGATAGCGTTCTCGTCACCTTGACATAGTAGATTAATTGCCGCGGTACCAGACCCTGTGATCGAATCATTAGGAACGACCACTGAAACGGTTCGCTGCGCCCAAACTAAACTGCTGCCCGAAATCGCCAATGCGGCGAGAAGTTTTAAAAAACGGCGATAGTTCATAAAAATATTTGGCTCAGGTTTATAAAATAATGAGGCGAAGTTAAAGATCACGGGGTTGTTGTCGGAGCTGTCGGTCCGGCGGCTGGCGTGAGTGGATCAAGGCCAGCCGCATAGCGACCCGCTTGGACCCAGTCTGAGATCGAGAGGACGCCGTTACCAAAGGTCGCTCGACCCGCGCAATCCGCTTTTTGGAAATCAATCCCATTTGCGACTACCTCTAGGCCAGCCACAATCCGACCAACCTTAACCCAGTCCGTAATTGAAACGACTCCGTTGCTATTCATATCAGCTTCGAAACCCACCGGTACCGAAACATTCCCCGCCTGAAACCCCGCCGAGAGAGCCAAGGCGAACGAATCTGAAACTTCGCTGAAGACGGGAGCGTTCCCAAAGGTCAACGCGGCGATTGCCCCAGGGCTCAGACTAGCGTTCACCGTAAACGTTATTTTAACGAGTTCCTGAGTGCCAGCGGCCCACGTTGCCCCCGTCGGTTTTGATAACGCGATACCGATTTTGCCGGTCGAAACCTGATTCGCGTTGACGTTCAGGGTCGCATCGGACGCCTGAGCACCGAGGGCGCTCGAGACGTAGGTGAGTTGGGTGGGATCAAAATTAATCGTGAACCCAACAGCATTTTCAGAACCCGTAGCTAAAAGCTGGATGGGGACGACGGCCGTCGCGCCGCTCGTTGCGCTTTGACTAACTACGCGGACAACCCGGGCGGCAATCGAGAGCTGGGCGGCGGTTGAGGTGGCGTTTGGAGTGTTACCATTTGCGACCACGCAGACGTAATCACCTTCATTGGCTGCCTGAACATTGGCAACCGTGAGAGACGCCGCCGTCGCTGCACTGAGCATTTGGGGAGTCGTGCTGCTTTTGGGCGTGAAATACCACTGATAAGTTAATGTTCCGGAACCCGTCGCCGTAACGGCGAAGGACGCCGAGCTACCGGCGATTACAACCTGCGCGACTGGCTGACTTGAAATGGTCGGGCCGACGGGCGCGGCGGTGACGGTCAAGACGGCGGCGCTGGAGGTGACGGTGCCGGCGCTGTTCGTGACGACAACGGTGTAGCTGCCCGCGGCGGTCGTTGCGACCGCACTGAGGACGAGGCTGGCATTGGTGGCGTTGGTGATCGCGGTGCCATCCTTGCGCCATTGATAGGTCGGGGACGGCGTGCCGGTGGCGACGACAGCGAAGGTCACGTTAACGCCGGCGGGCACGCTCTGGCTGGCGGGCTGGGTGGAGATCGCGGGGCCGACGGGCGCGGCGGTGACGGTCAACACGGCCGCGCTGGAGGTGACGGTG
>CAMDOF010000202.1 GCA_945903465.1 Opitutus sp. GAS368 | reverse complement strand
TGCCTCCGGTAGATTTTCACGGCGGGCAGCACGCCCTGCCAGTTCACGTAAACGATGCGGAATATCAGGCCGTTGTCGGGATTGCGCACCGTGAGACCGTCGCGGTCAGCGGCGATCAGTCGCGCAAGGGTCGGGGCCTGATTTTCATTTCGGCGAGTCTTCACGCGACGCAGATAAGAGTCGCCGCAACTGCACGAACGCCGCATTTTGGATCTGGCGCACGCGCTCGCCACTGAGACCAAGCGAGGCTCCGACTTCGTGCAGCGAGCCGCCGAGCCGCGGCCTTCGTCCGCCGACGGTCAATCGAGGACGGTCGATTTGCAACGGGGTGACACGCGCGACGAAGTCGAAACGTTCGCGAATGATCGCCTGGGCGCGGGGATCGAGTTGCTGGAGGGCAACGCGAACGGACTCGATGCGTTCATGTTCCAGCGCCAGCCGGTCGCCGCGCTGGGCGAATTCATCAACCAGAGTCTGGATCAACGTCTCGCTGCGATGTGCCAGCGTTGCATCCAAGCTGAGGGTGAAGACGTGGCCCGCGGCGCAACGCACACGCCCTGCGCTCCACCCGAGAAATTTGGCGAGCTGCTCTGCCGTGGGTTCGCGACCGGTTTTTTCCAGCCAGCGCCAGCCGGCCTCAGCCAGTGCGACACGATCCTCGCGCGGCGCAGGCCGACGACGGCCCTGTGTGGCTGCATTGATCAACGAATAAAATTTGGACCGCAGGTGGAACGTCGCGAAGTCACCGAACCGGCTGCGCCGCGGATCGAAGCGGCGCGCGAGTTGATAGAGCGTCGCGATGCCTTCGGAAAAAAGCTCCTCCGCGTCGGGCTGGCCGTGACGGCTCCGGGCGAACCGCTCCGCCAGATAGTGCGCGAGACGAAGGTTGTTCCGCACCAGTTCATGCAGCGCCGGCTCATCGCCCGCACGAATTCTCTCGGCCAGGGACATCTCGGCCTCGCGCGAGAGCAGCGCGTGGGCGAGCAGCCGACGGGTTGTCGCTGCTCGGGTGAGCCGAAGTGACGGTTGATCCTGATGATCGTCGTGGGGGCCGTGAGCATCATGACGGATGGGATTCACCGCAGCAGATAGTGGCAGGGGAGGGCGGCGGACGTTTTTCTAGCCGGCTGCCTGGGCCGCGGGCTTCTCGCCCAGTGACGATTTCGGCGGCAGTGGTTGCAGCGGCCCGCCGAGCCCGAGGACAGCGGCGGCGACGTCGGCCTGAGTGGATTCCAAATACTGCGCGGTCGTGGTGATGGCGCTGTGGTTCAGGGCGCGCTGCGTCAGCACCAAGTCATGGCCGGATTGATCGTAGATGGATCGCGCGAAGGTCTTGCGCATCGAGTGTGTCGCCACGCGCTGGCCGAATCCGAGTTGTCGCGCCGAGTTCTTGATGATGCGCCACGCGTGCCCGACCGTAATCGGTGCGTTCGCGCCTTTGCGGCTCTTGAACAGAAACGCGTCTGCCGGTGGGTGTTCATTCGGGAAGTTGGAGTGGAGGAAAGTTTGCAACGCCGCTTGTAGCGCGGGATGCAGTGGAACCGTCCGCGCGCGGACCCGACGGGCACTCCGGCCTTCGCCGCCCTTTAGCTGGCGACGCGCGAGAGTGATCTCTCGGAGAGCTGCGCCCTCTTTCCACGCATCGCCGCAACGGATGGCGAGCAACTCGTGGACGCGAAATCCCGTGTAGAGCCCGAACAAAAACAGCAGCCGGTCACGAGCGTGATCCAGTGACGCGGTCATTTCGGATTGTTCGATTGGGGTCAGGGCGCGGGTGGCACACATGTTCCGTAGATAAGGCTCGGCTTAGAGGCCCCGACGTTTAGGCGGAGAACTCCATTGCGAGCATTTGCCGGCTTGTCTCTCCACCGCAGCGGGTGCCCGGCGGGGTTTCCTCCAGCGGATTCCAGCCGAAATCGGCGACTCGACGAAACGCCGATACGAATAACTCGTGAGTGTGGCCGCACCGCTCACGCTGGCGGTGCGAAAGGCTGGATTTGAGGCGTCCGCGCACTTCGCTCGGCGTGCGAAAGGGAAAATCAGGCAGAGTCGTTTTGTGATAACTCTCCAGCGCCGATTGCCAGAAACGGTCCCGTGCCGCGCGAAAGTCGGCGATGGCGGTCTCGCGAGCTCGGGCAAACTCGGCCGCTACAATCTCTGGGCGGGCGGCAAATTGTTCTGCTGCGATCCGTCCCTCGCCGGCGAGTGCGGCCAGCGCAGCGCGCACGCGGTCGAGGCGGCCGCTGAAAATGGCGGCACGGCGTTTATAGTCGTCTTTCGTCTCCTTCGGCATCCGACCGCTTCGCAGTGTAACGCACAGCTCGCCACGCTCGCGCGCAAACTCGAAGGGGATGCCCGCACGTAGGCGACGGAGAATTTCCGGTCGCACGCTCTGGCGGTAATGTCGCAACATTCGCAGGGCGTTTTTCCAGCGCAGAAACCCCGCGTCCAGTGAGTCCAAAGTTACGCCGTCCGTTGTGATCGTCGCGCGGTAGAGTCCGCTCTTTTGCAGCAATTTCGGCGCGACGGTCACGACGACATCGCTGCCGTCGTCCGTCGCGTTGCTCAGCAGCACCGAACGGTTGAACCGGTAGTATCCGCCGGGAAGGGGCACGTGAAACCCAGCGGCGCGCAAGGTAAAGCGGGGCGTCAGGCCGGGGGTCGCCTTGACGGCTTCCTGCCAGCATCGGGCAAAGCGCGAGTCGATTTCGCCGTCAGGCATGACCTCGGGGCGAAAATTACACTCCGCCGGCTTTCCTTCCGCGAACCACGTGTAGAAGCGAATTTTCGATACGATCCGATCGGACAAGGTGGGAGATGACGGTGCGGGCGGAGAGCCGGGGCCAAAGCGGGCAAGCGCGGCTTCCTCAATCTCCGTATCAGAGTAGGGGAGTAGCTCCCTCGCACGCTCGGCGAATGCGGTCCGGCGAATCGTCTGGTTTCTTGGGCTGTCGGTGAGGCGCATGGCTGGCGGGGATTGCGCGCAGATAATCGGATGGAACATCGGGAGCGCGCACCACGCTCCGGATTTCGGCCCGGTGGCCGCTGCGACCGACCTGCTGCAAGCGCTCGCCTCCACACCTGGATTCCAACGGCGCCCTTGCTAGGATCAAGCCATGCCCGAAGCACGCAGCGCAGTTCTCCAAGATCTCGTCGTTGGGGACGAACACGTGAAGATGGAACTCGAAGGACGTCGGATACTCATCAAAGCCGATCCACGTTCCGAGGCGTATGAGGCGTTTCGGACCCTGCACGAAAACATTGCGGCGAGCGTCAGCGCGCGCGCGCAGCAAGCGCCGGAGAATAGTGGCCTGTTTTCACGGATTGGTGCGTTCTTCAGAAACCTATTCGGTGCGGCCAACGACGCGGGCGAGCAGGCCTCGTCTTCGGCACAGCATCGATCGGCATTGCACGGCCCGCAGCCTTCCTCCGGCTCGGACGCGCGAACGCGACCCGGGCACACTCGGGAGATTTTCCTGGATTCGCGCGGAATGCAGGTGCGGTGGGCGGACGATATCTCGACGGGACCGGTCGGCACGTCATCCGTGCAGTTCGCTGAATCGGTCGATTTGCAGTTCGCGCCAGATTCCCCGGTCACGGAACAATTGCGCCGGTGCTTCCACGAATTGACCAAACTCGGTTACGCCATCACCGGCGTTGAAGTTGCGAACCGCGATGCCGTCGCCGTCGATCCGAAATTGCCTGAGCAAGCTGCCCCCTCGGTCGTTTCAGGGAAAACAAGTGCAGTAACTGGGACTCCAGCTTTCCAACTAAATTCAGCGGTCGCCGGAAAGGCGACCGTTGCTTCGAGTGGGTTGGCGGCGAGTGGCGAAACAAGATCCAACGCCATCGTCGGGTCGGCGGACGGTGACGATTTGCGCCCGACTGCAACGACTAAGCCGAAAGAGCGGACGCCAGAATCAAAAGATATGGTGACGATGCGGCTAAAACCAGGACTGCCGGATTCGCCGGCCCGCTGTTTGGTCGCCTCGGTGGAAAATCCGGAGGTTGCCGAGGTCCTGGTCGCACCTGAACTGCTGCTGCGCGCACTTCACGCGTCGGCCGCCCTGCCTTCGACCAGCGAGCGTCAGGTGACATTCCTTCAGTGCGTGAAAAATGAAAACGGTCTGCGGATTGTGAATGTCGGATTGGGCTCAGACGGCGAAAATCGACCGAAGGAATGGCGAGACGCGACCACGTGGTGGGAAACTCACGGAAAGATTCTGGCGGCCACCGCGGAGGTGCCAAATCAGCGAGTGCCCGTGGGAAATTCCGCGGAGACTTCCGCACGGACTTATGTTTGCGGTCCGTCGCCTCTCGGAGTGTCGGCACCGATTGGATCGGAAGACGCCGAGGCGGAACCGGAGTCGCCGACGGCTTAGCCGGGCAGCTCGTGCGGGTTCGATGCCGGGGAGGACTGAAGGTGGAGGAAAATATATCCGCATGGATCGCGGTTTCCGCACGATTTCACCCGTGAGTTTAGTCGCGCCAACGTCTGTCCTTCCAATGCCAATAGGTAGTCCTCCGCGGCATCCGGCAACGAGCCAACGCGTCGGGCGTAGGACAGCATCACTCGGCCATAGGCCGGCACCTCTTTTCGCAGTAGTTCTCGCACGTATCGCGCGATCTCGGAATCCTCCGCGGCTTGATCCGGTTCCGGTCCTTCGGCCGCAATTACGTTGGCGAGCGACACCTCCCGTTCCCGATCATCAGCCTCCGAGGAGGCGGATTGGTCGAGCGAAATAACGACCGGTCGTCGCAAGAACGAGCGGTAGGCCTCCGCACTGATTCCCAGGGTGGAGCAAATTTCGAGTTTCGTCGGCTCCGCCCGCCCATCGTTACGGCATTGCTCAAGAAAGCGATCAATTCGCCGGACGATGCGCTGCTGGTTGATCGATAGTGGCACGACACCGCTGGTTTTTTGCGTGTAGCGGGAGATGTGGTAGCGAATCCAGAAGTTCGCAAAATATCCGAACCGAGCCGACGTCTCATTGTTCGGCACGTAGCGATCGATCGCGGCGAGGAGTCCGACGAGTGCGGGGCTGAGCAGTTCATCGTAGTTTCGTCGACCGCGCACCGCGGCTTTCGCCAATCCGAAATTGGCTTCAAACAGTTCATTTCGCTTTGCAACGACCACCCGACAGGAAGCGGTCGCTGCGCTCTCGGCCGCGCCGTGCGTGCCGCCGCATTCGGCGATGGTGAAATAGCTTTCAACGGGCAACGAAGTGAGCAGGAAATCGGCGAGCCGACCGCTGTTCTGGGCGTTTTCCTCAACGTCTGCGATCAGCCCCGACAAGATCTTTCGTCGGGAGGCGCTGACGCGCGCGGCGCGCCACGATTTCGACGCTCCAGAGGACTCCGTCGCCTCGTCGTCTCGCGGAGGCAGAGAATTCAGCCATGCGCGAACGAGAGCCGGCTGCCGGGCAAGTTGGTCCACGAGCGTGCGCTGGAGCGCATAAAATCCCTCAAACTGAACGCGGTTGTCCAGATAGCCATGTCCGTTTGCCGGCAAGTGACCATTCGGTCCTGGTTCATTTCCCGCTGATTGGAGTGCCATGTGAACGCCCGCCTCCATGTCGCGCCATAGTGTGAGCTGCCGTAGTCCGGCTCGACCGAGTTGCACTCTGCTTGCGGTCGGAAACGCGTGCCGCCGTAGGCGCGTCGCTTGCATATCGAGGCGCCAGCGGAGCTTCGCAATCAGTCCTGACGGAAATGAATTGATCGCACACCTGCATCCACCGAATTGAATCGCATCGCGGCCACGATAACAGACGCGAGGTGATGTAATTGTCTCGAAAGTGACGGCGATCCTCTCGGTTACCGAGGTGGAATATAGTCCCGGGGTGGGGGCCGTTTCATGGCTCGAAAATGGCGGGCCATCTGTGATTGATCGGAGAAACCGACTGCATGGGCCACTTCCTTTACCGTGAAGCGACCGGTCGACAGGAGTTCACGGGCCCACGTCGCGCGCTGGCTTATCAGGTAGGTGATAGGGGACTGACCGCAGCGTGAGCGGAATAGCTGACCGAAATAGCTTGGACTCAAACCAACCTTTCGGGCGAGCTCCGGCAGGGTTATCTTTTCAGCCAGGTGCTCGCGCACGTAGGCAGCGACGATGTCGAACGCGAATTGTGGCAACTTGGATTCGGAGTCCGTCGACTCGGGTTGAAGCGAGCCCCCGGTCAGAAGCAGTTCGGAAGCGAGTGCGGCCGCAAGACCTGCGACGGCGGCGGTGTTTGGCGGTTGGGACCCGCATCCACGGTCGCGCAGTAGCCGACAAAGATCGTCGATTACCGGCGCAGACTGAACGTATCGGCGCAGGGGTTCGAGTGAGGGCCGGTTAACTGTTCGGCGGATGAGCAACTCGACCCAATCGGTGTCCAGATAAAACACCAGTATCGGTGCCTCGATCCGCCATTGGACCTCATGCTGCAATCCCGCCGGGACGACGCAGACGTGTTCGCCTTCTATCTCCATCACCGCCGGCTCTCCGAGATTTTCAGTATGCCATTTGATCAGGAAATCGGCACCTTCTAGCCCTATTATGACCTTCACATGGTTCGGATGCTGATGCCAAGGCCAGTGTGCCGGTCGCTGGAGATCGATGTAGATCCAACCAGCAAGTCCGCGAATTACGGCGCGACGATAGGGTCGCGTGCACGAGGGCAATGCGAACTCCAAGTCTGCGGGTTTCGCAGACTTTGCGGCGTCATGGCCCACGCCCACGTCCTCCGGCAATACTTCCAAAAACGGTCCACATGATTTGACCGTAAGCATCGCAAGATTCTGTGCGGTAGGGCTTTGATTATTTCTGGAATTACTGTGTGAATCTCTCGGTTTGCGGGTTGTGGAGCCGTCGAGATGGCTGTTTTTACAAAGCCGGAGTTTCCGACGATGTCATGCGCGAGCCGCTCGAATCGTATTGCAACGCGAGTTCGGCCCGAAACCTTGTGACCGCCGTGATTGAAACTACGAGCGCGGTGCGACGGATGGACCTCGCGCCGATCTGCCATCGTAGGGCGGCCCGGCAAGAAACCGCCGCTACGACGCAAGCGTGACTCAAAACCCTGCGAACATCCTGAGCGTTAAGGCCTACGACATTTCACTCCCAAAAATACGCCGCATTGATGACGAGTTGGCCTCGCCCTGCATGACCGCCCCATCGTATTTGATGGGAAAATATCCGACGAATCACGACTCCGGGCAATGGCGCTGCCGGTTGCCGTCGGCGGGTGAATTTCACCTGCTGTCCAATAGTTCATCGCGCAGCACGGCCGCAAGCGTGAGCGGTTCTGCGGAAGTGGGGTCCGTGGTTTTTTATCGCCGCGGGTTGGCCCACGCCGGTGTGCCGAACCAGTCGTGCATTTCCTTGGCGAACGGTGCGACGACTTCGCGGGACTCGGGGATGTGCCCTCGATCCCCGGTTTCGATCATCCACGTATCAAGGGCGGCGCTGAGCCGAGCGAGAGCCTCGCGGTGTTCGGACTGCTGGGAGAGCGCGAGGTTTTGATCTCATGCGGATCAGCGCGGAGATCGTAGAGTTCCTCGGAGGGGCCGGTGCGCTGCATAAGTTCCAGGGGCGGGCCAGTGAGTTTTCCTTCGGCGAGGAGCTGACGCATGAGCGGGTAGATGGGGAAACACTTTTCCTTGTAGCGATTAAGGGAGGAGAAGGTGGGGCCGGTGCTGAGCGTGCGGATGTAGTGGTAGCGTGCGTCGTGCACGGAGCGGATGCGCTGCTCCGTCTCGTCGATGCGATCGCGCGCGGCGAACGCATAAATGCGTGGTGGAGTGATGCGCTCGCCGATGAGACTGTGGCCTTGCATCAACATCGGACGAGGCACATCGGCGGCGGCCAGCGTGGTGGCGGTGAGATCGAGGAGGCTGACGATTTCATCGTTCACCGTGCCGGGCGCATACCGAGCCGGGGCAGGAAAAGTTTTCGGCCAGCGAATAATCAGCGGCACACGCAGGCCGCTGTCGTAGCACCAGTGGATGCCGCGGGGCTCCAGGCGGCCGTTGTCGCCGAAGAAGATGATCACGGTGTCGTCTTCGCGGCCTTCGGCGCGCAGCTTTTCGAGCACGACGCCGAAGCGTTTGTCCATGCCGGAAACAGAATTCAGGTAGCGGGCCCATTCTTCGCGCACCACGGGGTGATCGGGACAATACGGCGGTGGCGTGACGTTCTGAGGCGTGGCGATTTTCTCGTGCTCGCGCTCGCCGACCCATTCCGCGCGCGCCTGTTTCCACGTCTGACGGTCGTAGATGTCGTATTCGGATTCCATCGCGTGTTTCCCTCAACCGCAAGACGCAGCCGCATCTCGTGTTCACGCGAGCCCAGGGCAGCCGTCTCTGGGACGCGGACGGACGCGAGTTCATCGATTATCACGCTGCCTTCGCTCCGCACCTGCTGGGGCACAATCATCCCGAGATCAACGCCGCGGTCCGCCGGGCAATGGACGAGGGCTGGTCGCTGATGGGCAGTGGCACGACGCCCTGGGAGGCGAATCTCGCCGAGATGTTGTGCGCAGCCGTGCCGACCCTCGACCTCGTGCAAATCCTCAACACGGGGAGCGAGGCCACCGCCAACGCCATCCGGCTGGCGCGCGCCTACACCGACTGCGATGATGTCGTGGTCACGCTGGGCGGGTATCCCCGCGGGGGCTCGTCGTCCTTGCACTGAGTGGTTCGCTGGCCACCGCGCGTATCCAAGCGTGGTAGCAGCCAGAGACGCGGCTGGCAGTAATGGGGCCAGCCGCTATTGAGTGCGACGGTTGTTCATTCGCGCGCGCGGCGCGCGAGCCAAAGCATGACTCCGCCGAAGAGCGCGAAGATAGCGCCCCAGATGAGGTTGACGTTTTGGCCGAGCGAGTGCGCGGCGTAGATGGCCTGGTCGGAAATCAGTCCGTAGCCGATTAGGATCACGCCAAGGATCAGGAAAAGCAGGCCCATGGGGAGGCGGATATCGAGTTGCATAGGTTAGGGTAAATTGAGGGTTACCAGAAAATGATGTTCAGCCCTACGGTGGCCGCGAGGACGACCAACCCCAGTGGCATCGGGCGCGCATACCAGGCCGTACCCGGCGCCTCCTGCGGCTTGTCCGTCAGCGAATACACCAGGCCGCGGAGTTCTTCGTCGGTGCGGTTGGGCGTGGTGGCGAGGGAGATTAAGAACGTCCCGAGGAAGCAGCTGGTGAAAGCGCAGATGGCCATCCAGAAGCTCTGGGCCATTGGGCTGGCAAAGGTATGCTGGACGGAGATCCAGCCGCCCTTAAGCAAGCTGGCTGCCTCGCCGGCTGGGAGCGTATTGCCGTGAAAAACAGCGGCAGCGAGGGTGCCGAGCAGGAGTCCGAAAAAGGCTCCGTGTCCGGTGGCGCGGCGCCAGAACATGCCGAGGAGAAAGATGGCGAAGAGCGGGGCGTTCACGAATCCGAATACGAGCTGAAGCATATCCATGATGTTATTGAACTTCGTGGCGGCATAGGCGCAGACGGCGCTGATGAGCAGGCCGACCACGGTGGTGATGCGGCCCACCTTGAGGAGATGAGCGTCGGAGGCGTCCGGTTTGAACCAGCGCTGGTAGAGGTCGTAGGTCCAGACGGTGTTAAAGGCGGTGACGTTGCCGGCCATGCCTGACATGAACGAGGCCATGAGCGCGGTCAGGCCGATGCCGAGCATGCCGTGTGGAAAATACTTCGCTAGGAGCGCGGGCACGACCATGTTGTAGTCGGGATTGCCGTCGGTGCCAATTGGCAGCGCAATGCTGGCGGAGCCGCCCTTGTGATAAAGGGCAATGGCGAGCATGCCGGGGAGAATGACGAGGGCGGGAAACATCATCTTCGGGATGGCGGCGATGAGTGGCGTGCGGCGGGCGGCGTTCATGTCCTTCGCTGCCATGGCGCGCTGAATAACGAGGAAGTCCGTGCACCAGTAGCCGAATGAGAGGACGAAGCCAAGGCCGGCCACGAGGCCGAACCACTCGATGCCGATAGGATTAGCGGAGGCGCTGCCCATGTGCTGCCACGATGAACTCCACGCTCCAGGCATACCCTTGGCGGCGGAATATCCATCCAAGTTTTTCATCAGACCGTCCCAGCCGCCGATGTCCTGTAGTCCGAGCAGCACGAGCGGCAGGAAGCCCAGGACGATCAGAAAGAATTGCAGCACCTCGTTGTAGATCGCCGAGGTCAGGCCGCCGGAGTAAATGTAGACCAACACCACGAGACCAGAGGCGATGATGCAGGCGTCGAAATTCCAGCCGAGGATGGCGTTGAGCAGCTTCGCGAGCGCGAACATGGAGATGCCCGAGGAAAACACGGTCATCACTGCGAAGGACAGGGCGTTGAGCGTGCGGGTCTTTTCGTCGAAGCGCAGCTTGAGGTATTCCGGCACGGAGCGGGCCTTGGAGCCGTAGTAAAACGGCATCATGAAAATGCCGACGAAGACCATCGCGGGAATGGCACCCACCCAGTAGAAGTGGCTCGTCGCGATGCCGTATTTGGCGCCGGAGGCGGCCATGCCGATGACTTCCTGGGCGCCCAGATTAGCGCCGATGAAGCCGAGGGCGCAGATCCAGGCCGGAAGCGAACGACCGGACTCAAAGAAATCCGAACTCGTTTTCATGTTCCGGCGGATCGCCCAGCCGATGCCGATCACAAAAACGAAGTAGGTGCCGAGAATCAGGTAGTCAACGAACGCGAGTTGCAGAGATACGGCACTGCTGCCGGGGGCAGCGTGGTCGAGCATGGCGAGTGTAATCATAGAGGGGAGGGGAGGATGGAATTTTCGGGGTAACCTTGGGGAAAGCGCTGGTGCCAGGCCCACGCGCCGGCGACGATGTCGTGCAGCTGGGTAAACTGGGGTTGCCAGCCAAGTTCACGGCGGATCTTGGCGCTGCCCGCGACCAACGTGGCGACGTCGCCGGGCCGGCGCGGTCCAAAGGTGGCCGGGATGGGATGGCCAGTGATGGCCCGGGCGGTTTCGATAACTTCCCGCACGGAGAAGCCCTGGCCGTTGCCGAGATTGTAGGTGCGACTGCCCTCCTCCAACGCCCCGAGCGCCAGAATATGCGCGGCGGCGAGATCGGAGACATGGATGTAATCCCGCACGCAGGTGCCGTCGGGGGTCGGATAGTCGGTGCCGAAAACAGTCACGCCGGGGCGTTTGCCCTGGGCCACTCCGAGCACGAGCGGGATCAGGTGGCTCTCTGGGTTGTGATCCTCGCCGCGTTCCGCTGTCGCACCGGCCGCATTAAAATAGCGCAGGCACGCGTAGCGTAGACCGTGGGTGCGATCGAGCCAATGCAGCATTCGCTCGAGGATGAACTTGGACTCTCCATACGGGCTGCCGGGGATGATCGTGGCACATTCGTCGATTGGAAGCTTCTCCGGACGGTCGAACAGATTGGCCGTCGAGGAAAGAATAAATCGGCGCACGCCATGCGCCACCGTTGCGCGCAGCAGATTGAGCCCGTTGGTGACATTATCGCCAAGATAGAGAAACGGCTGCTCCATGGACTCGCCCACCAAACTGCGCGCCGCGAAATGCATTACGGCCTCGGGTCGGTGTTGCTGAAAGAGTGCATTCAGTGCGCTCGGATCGGCGAGATCCCCTTCGATAAATTCAGCTTGCGGGTGAACTGCGGCACGGTGCCCTTGGCTAAGGTTGTCGTAGACGACGACCTCGTGGTCTGCGGCGATCAGGCGCTCGACCGCCACGCTGCCGATGTAGCCGGCGCCACCGGAGACAAGAACTTTCATGACGTAGCAGCCGCTTTGGCCTCGACGAGGGTTGAGGCCTCACACGCTTCACGGAGTCGCAGTGCGGCCTGCTCGGGTGTCAGGTCGCGCTGCGCCTCGGCCAGCAACTCAAATCCGACCATGAACTTCTTCACCGTGGCCGAGCGCAAGAGGGGCGGATAG
>CAMDOF010000201.1 GCA_945903465.1 Opitutus sp. GAS368 | reverse complement strand
GCCGGCGATCGCGGGAAGGCTTTCAACACCGCTGTGAAACCAGAATGGTTCAGCAGCAACGGCAAACCGAGCGCGACCAGCAAGAGGCCGCAGATGAGCGTGGCGAGTGTGAGGGTCATGGGCAAAAAATCGTAAAAAGGTCCAAAATGAAATAGACGCGCTTGGTCCGGCCGTCCGATCGTTTAAGTCTCCACCCCCGCCAGCACCAGCTGGCCGTACAATGTACTCACACTCGCCCGCTCGATCTGCAGCGACACCCGCGTACCGATCAACCGAGGATCCGCGTCGAACACACACACCCGGTTTCCCCGTGTGCGCCCCGTAAAACGCGCCCCACTTTTGTCCCGGCCTTCCACCAAGACTTCCTCCACTGTACCCACCAGTCCCGCCGTCCGCCGCAATGAGTTTTTCTGCAGTATATCCAAAAGAATTTGGTTGCGCCCTTCTTTCACGTCGTCCGGCACCTGTTCCCCCAACGTCGCCGCGGGCGTTCCCGTGCGAATCGAATACTTAAAAATATACGCCATGTCGTAATTGCACGCTTCGAACAATTCGCGGGTTTGGGCAAAATCTTCCGCGGTCTCACCCGGAAATCCAACAATCACATCCGTCGAGAAATACATCTCCGGCTGCACCGCGCGGAGCGCATCGACAATCTCTTTATAACGAGCCCGCGTATAGGGACGATTCATCGCCCGCAAAATTCGATCGCTCCCACTTTGCATCGGCAGATGCACATACCCACACAGCTTGGGCAACCGGCCATACGCCGCCACGAGGTCATCCTTAAACCCCCGCGGATGAGGCGACGTAAACCGGATCCGCTCAATTCCGTCGATCGCGTGCACTTGCTCCAACAATTGCACAAAGGGCGTGACGCCTCCCGTGTGGGCGTAATCACGACGGCCATAACTCGTCACAATTTGACCCAAGAGCGTGACCTCCCGCACCCCCCGCTCCGCGAGCGCGCGGCATTCCGCCACAATCGCTTCCATCGGCCGCGAGCGCTCATCTCCCCGCGTCTTCGGCACAATACAGAAGGCACAATCCATGTTGCAGCCCTGCTGAATCGATACGAACGCACTCACCGACCGCGCCTCCTCGCCGCCCCCCCCACCATCTGCCTCCGGCCACAAATGATCCTTGATCGTATTCTGCGAACCGGCCTCTTCCCCAATATCGACAATCGTCTCACCGATCGGGACCCCCGCCGCCCGCGCCGCCTGGAGGTTATCTAAATAACCCGGCACCTGATGAAACTTCTGCGTGCCGACGATCAAATCAAGATCCGGCAACTGCTCCAACAAGGAAGCCCCACGGTTCTGCGCCATGCAGCCCAAGATCCCGAGGACAAAGTCCGGCTGCTTTTTTTTGCGCTGCTGCAAATACCCTGCCTTACCAATCGCTTTCTGCTCGGCCGCGTCTCGCACCGAGCACGTGTTCAATAACAAAATATCACAGTCATTTTCATCCACCACGATCCGATAACCCCGCGCACGCAACATCGCCGCGACAGCCTCGCTGTCACGCTCATTCATCTGGCACCCATAGGTCTTTATGTGGACACGATTCAATTCAGGAAGGGATCTTCGTAGCGGGTACCCCCCAAGGGTCAACGCGGGAAACCAACCCCAACAAGAAACACCTCGAAATCTTCAATCGTAAAGGCGACCACCCAGATAATACCGAGGGCCGATTTTTTTTGGTAAGTAATTACCTGAAGACGTCGAAAGATAGGTGTTTTTTGCGGAACATTTTCTGTCGGAGCTGCCGGCCTGGCGAGCATCGCCAAACCGAAATATGTCGCCAAACCGAAAGCACCATTCCGACGTCCCGGTGCGAGCGGACAACTCGTGCTCGAGCACCTGTTATTGCGGTTGCTGAGTGAGCCGGCGGAGTCGGCCCGCTGTGACGCGTTGATCGTCGAACATCATTATCTGCACGCGGCGAAGCTCGTGGGCGAGCACCTGCGTTACGCACCGCTGACCGGGGCGAGTGACTCGCAGTGGTAAGTTTCAGCGCGGCGGCGTATCATCTGCACTACCGCGATCAGTTCATCGGCTGGTCGCCCCAACAGCGCCGCCGCCGTCCGTCGCTGATCGTCAATCAAGCGCGCTTCCTCATTCTGCCCGGCGCGCACTACTCGAATCTCGCGAGTCGGCTGCTCACATCGGCTGCTCACACGCGTACTCGCGCGTTTGTCGGACGACTGGCTGGCGCGCTGGGGGCACCCGGTCGCGCTGGTCGAGACTTTCGTCGATCCGGAGTTCTTCCGCGGCACCACCTCCAAGGTCAGCGGTTGGAGCGAACCGGGCCCGACCTCGGGGTTCGGCCGGCACGCGCAAGATTTCTACGAACCGCAGGAGCGGCCGAAGCAACTCTGGGTGAAGCAACTCGTCAAAGGCGCCTGCCAGCAACTGCCCGCGCCGCAACTGCCGGCGGCCGGGCCAGATCGGCCAGTTGTGCACGCGCGTGCGTGGCTGCCGACGCCAGACGAAGGAAACGCGTTTCCTGATTATCAGCGCGAGCCATGCGCAGCTCGACGCCCGCGGGCTGCTCGACGCAAAACGCGGCCACTGGACGATCGCATCAGCGCTGCACTACCGGCTCGACGACACGCTCGACGAAGACGAGAGCTGGGCTCGCCGTGGCGGTGCCGCGCACATCCTCGGCATGTGTCGGCGACTCGTCGTGGGCTTCGCGGGTGCGCGGCTGCGCGGGTGCGCGGCTGCGCCCCGCGAAAGGCCGCAATAAAAATTGCCCCAAGAGCACCCGCGACGTTCAGGATCACCTCACCGCGCACGGCTTCGCGTGCGCCTTCGGGTTGGTCACCGCGACCACTCCTTCCGTGTGGCTCCCGAATTAGAAAAAATCGGCCCTAATTGCACCCGTAATTGCCCGAAATAGATGTTGGGTCCAAGTCTAACTGACTATAGCTTAAGACTATGATTAATCGTGTCCGCCTGCCGCTGGGTATGATTTTCGCCAGAATCGCCTTGGTTTGGGCGCTCGGTTCACCCCAGGTCGGCCGCACCGCGACCGCTCCGGAATCCGACGCCGACACCATCGTAGCGAAATCCGTAGTGCTGCCCGATGCGCGCCGTGAGACCCTCGGCCGGGGCCGGATTTTGGGACGGGGGATCAGTACGCTTGAATCGGAAATTCAACTACCGTTTTCGATCGCCCTAAAGATGCGCGACCTCGCAGGCCTGCGCGACCGCGTTGCTCGAAAAGAACGGGTCGTTGAGACGGAGATGACCGCGAAGTATCGGCCAAACCGCGACGTTCACGCTGAGATTTCGAAGTGGCTGGAACAACAGGGCTTTGAAATCACGTTGGTCGACGCAACCCACACGACGATTTTTGCTCGGGGAAAAGTCTCAAATATTGCCCGGGTATTTCGCGTTGAATTTGGCCGGGTTTCGACGCCCCAAGGCGAGTTCACTTCCGCGCTGAGTGAGCCGAAGCTACCGCGACGGTTTTCCGGTGCGGTGCTTGCCATCAACGGCCTGCAGCCTCAGATCCGGCCGCAGCGAGCAAATTTGTCGCGGTCGCTCTACACGCCCGCGGCACCCCACTACCCCGCCGGTGCTTTGCCTAATGGAAACTATGGGATCACGCCCAAGGAGCTCGCGGCAGCCTACCGGCTGCCCGCGACTCTGAATGGAGCCGGGCAAACCATTGCTCTCATCGAGTGTTCGGGCATAAATCCTACCGACCTCAACACGTTTTGGACCGGAATGGGCGTAGCGCAGACGACGGCCAATTTGACCGTGATCGGCAATCCAGCGATCAGCACCGACAATTCTCTTTTCGGTGAGGCGACGATGGACGTGGAATGGGCCGGGGCGCTCGCGCCGGCTGCGAAGCTCAGAATGTACGTGGTCTCTCAAAGCTTCGATGCCACCAATACCGAGATCCTCAATGATGTGCTGGTGAACAAGCTTCCGATCTCGGTCCTCTCCATCAGCTTTTGTTCGCTGGAGAACGATCTGAGCGCGGGTGCAGTCGCCACATCTAGCCAGATTTATGCACAGTTGGCAGCTGCGGGAGTGTCCGTTTTTGCATCGAGTGGGGATACTGGGACGAACAGCAATAACCCCGGGGGCGGGGGCGCCTATAATCCGTCGTATCCCTTGATTGTTTCTTATCCCGCCAGCGACCCCAGTGTCACGGGAGTCGGAGGCACCTCCCTGCCGCGGAGCTCGGACTACAGTAATCCTTCGGAAGTCGTCTGGTCTGGGATCACGACCGGCGGGGCCCACGCCACCGGCGGGGGTATTAGCGCCCTTTTTCCCCGGCCAGCGTGGCAGACCGGGGGAACGACATTGGCAGTGCAAACCATGCGTTGCGTGCCGGACGTGGCGGCGCTCGCCGACTATGGCGCAGTCCATCAGGCTGGATATTGGGGCGCCGTTGGCGGGACCAGCTTGTCGGCCCCGATCTGGGGAGGGATTACCGCCCTCCTGAACCAAGCGCGGTCCAATCTCGGGCTTGGTCCCCTCGGGCTGCTCAACAGCTCCATTTACTCCGGTTCCGTCGCCGGTGCTTTCAGGGATATCACCAGCGGTACCAATGGTGCCTATCGGGCGGTCGCAGGCTATGATCTTTGCACCGGGTTGGGCATACCAAACGTGACCAATCTGGTTTCCGCCTTGGCCTCTCCTTCCGGGGTCAGGATTTCAACCCAGCCGATCACCCAGGCGGTGAATATTGGACGCCCGGCCACCTTCACGGTTGCTGCCACGCAAAGCACGGGAACGCTGACCTATCAATGGTATTTTAACGGATCGCCGCTAGCGGGAGCCACGGCGACGAGCTATACGGTGGCCAATGCCGTGTTTTCGGATGCGGGTACCTACGCCGTCACCGTCACGGGTCAACAGGGCGCGATCACCAGTTTTCCCGCGCAGCTGGATATCAATTACATCTCCACGATCACGGCCCAGCCAAAGAATGTAAGTCTGGAGGTAGGCCAGAACCTCGTGTTTTCGGTGGACGTGACAGGCCATCCCCTGCCGTCCTACCAATGGCAGAAGTCGACCGACAGCGGGGCGACGTGGGCCAACCTGACGGATGGAGGCCAACGCACGGGAACCGCCACCGCCAGGTTGATCATGGGACCGGCCACCGCAGACCTTTCGGGCATCCGCTTCAGGGCGATCATTGCCAACGTCAGCGGGTCCGTGACCAGCTCCACGGCCCAAGCCACGGTGGTGGCGGAGACGACGGCGCCGGCGAGCTATGTCCATTCCCTCGAGCCAACGACGCGAACGATGACAACGCCAAGTTTGTAGTTTGTTCCGTCGCGGGTCGTGATGAATAACTGGCCTCGGACGACTTTCTCTTTCCCGTCCTCGAGGCCAATGTTTCCTGCTAGTCTCGCTGGCATCTCCGGTCGTTTCGGCTCCGGTGCGTTTAATGCTTCGAGAATCGCCGTGTCATGCTGCTTCTTCATTAGCGAGTCCGCTCCAAACGCCGCCAGCGATACGAAGAGAAAGAGACTGACGGCCAGACAATGTTTCATCGTGTGAGGTTGGTCAGACTTGGCCGTGCGGCAAGGATCATGCTCCTGAGTAAGCAAGACTCCTGCCATCCCCCGATCGGGTTGGAGATGGTCAAAAAACCCCTCCCGGATCCGATCCCCTCGAAAATCCAGTTTTTAGGAGCCTCCCCACCAAAACAAGTTTTGGCCCCGACTGTAAGAAACAGATTTCCTCGCTCACCAACGACTTGCAGAAGCTGTTTCTTGAGAGCCTCCCCACCAAAACAAGTTTTGGCCCCGACTGGAAGAAACAGATTTCAATTCCCACCAACGATTTGCAGAAGCTGTTTCATGAGAGAGGAGGAGGAGTATCATGGGCTGATTCCCTTGCGTACCTGGATTTTTCGTGGTGCCTTTTAGAATATCGCATCATGCTTAATTTCGTAACGGCTAGTCGCAATAGCCATGAGCATTTCATGGCCTCGTCTATGTTGGGTCAATCCTTGCGGCAAATGGAGCCCTTTGGGCCTTTTGGCCTTCGGTTGTTTGATCACAACAATCGTTCTCTAGGGGCCTGTTTTAACGAGGTGATTGAGTCTGCTGCGCCTGACGATATTCTCGCGTTCATCCACGACGACGTTTCCATCCACGATTGGCATGTCGGCCTTCGGTTGGAGGAGGCTTTGACTCAGTTTGATGTGGTGGGAGTAGCAGGTAATCGACGCCGTCAGGCCCACCAGGAAACCTGGTGGATGATGCCCAGTCGTCTTGTCGAGGGGAAGCGTATTTTGGATCGCCGGGATTCCGACTTTCTCAGTGGCGCTATTGGCCATGGGCGACCTACCGACGCGCGGCTGATTCGTTTTGGGGTTAGTCCCAGCCCAGTGGCTTTGTTGGACGGGGTGCTTTTAGCGGCAAGGGCTGGTCGGTTGCAGAACTCTGGTGCGCGTTTCGACCCTCGCCTGGCCTTCCACCACTACGACCTTGATTTTTGCCGCAGCGCGTCGGCCGCTGGCCTGCGGATCGGCACTTGGCCGATTGCCCTCACCCATGCCAGTAGGGGTGAATCGGTTCTGTCGCCGGCCTGGGCCGAGAGCGTGGAGATCTACCTGCGCAAGTGGGGTGAGTGAAGCTGGGAGGCCAGCAACGGGTCGGGCTTTTAAAAGCCCGCTCCCTCGGCCCCTTCTACGATCAGCCCGTTCCGCCCCCAGCGCACCCTGCATCGATAAGCACCTACTCGTTCGATGTCGTGTCCGATTTCGACCGCCAGGAACTGGTGAACACCCTCGACCAGGTGCGCCGCGATGTGGTGCAGCGCTACGACCTCAAGGATTCGGCCACCGAGATCGACCCTAGAGGAGACCAGTGAATTAAAAAATTCTAAAGGTTGGTCTAAAAATGGCAATGGTACTAATGAAGTTGGATTTTTCGGTTTACCCGGAGGACAAGCCCATTTTCTTGGTGGTGAACAAGGAATTGATCAATATGCTAATTGATGGACAAGTACAGTAAATGATGCAGAATCTTCATAGGCTCCAAGCTTAAGTCATGATGAAGAAAGTTTAATTATGTTTAATCCAAGAAAGGAATATGGGTTTCTGTAAGATTGCTTAAAGATTAATTAGATGTTTTTAATATTACAATATTCAATTGTAATTATACCTTTTTTACCAGATAGTTGTCACTTATCTAATCTTGATTTAAAGTCTAATTAGATTTTCTATACTATTGTTTAATCACTCATATATATATATGAAAAATAAAATCATCAAACTGTTAGCATTTCTTGTTGTTGCATTAACATTTAATACTTCGTGCAAAAAACAAGACGCTTCTGCAAATCCAACGATTACTGTAACTACGAAAATTTTAGATTCGACTACTTCACCAATAATAATTGGGGGTACAGTTGTTGCAGGTATTAAAGATATAATTATTGAAAAGGGAGTTTTAGTAGGAAGCTCAGCTTATTTAAATTTGGATAATTGTCCAAATGCAAACTTTAATTACACGAGCCCTAAGCTATTACCAACTAATTTTAATGCTGGTGGCTGGTCAATTCCGGCTTCAACAAATATATCAATTAATTCTGGTGCAGGAAGTGGATCATTTAATGTTAATGTTATCGGCATTAAAGGTGGTTCAATATATTATGTTTGTGCTTTTGCGAAAACACCAACTGCAATTTATTATGGTAATACTTTGGTGGTTAATTCTGCAAATTTCAAAAGACAAAATGTAGTTAGTCTAGATTTCGCTAATGTATATTGGACAAGTAGTTTTGACCTATTTGATTTGCTAACAGATGAAATAATAGCCCCAGATGCTAATGGAAATTATAACATTTGGTATTCATCAAACGAAAATATAAATGTTTTTTCAACAACAAGAACTGCAGCTCAATTACCAAGGTTTAAATTTTATAAATTTAAGACGCAGGCAAATTGTCAGAGATGGTGTGATTTAAAAAGGGGTAGAGTTATTCCAAAATAAGAAAGGATTGCCGTTTTTCGTTTCACTCAAAACGTCTTCCTTATACTTCAGCGAGCCCCCCCCCAAGCAGTGGTTACGGATATCGCAGGATACTATACCGGTGGAATGCTTACGGGCACCGGAAATGACAATGGATATATTGATGGCGATGGACTGTCCTCTGTGTTTAATACGCCTGTCGGTATTGCAGTTGATAGCACTGGCCGCCTGGTCGTAGCTGATTGGGGAAATCACGCCCTGCGAGTGATTCGCCCGACAACGCTCCCAGCCATCGCGCCGGCGTTTGCCGCGTTGCCAACGGCGCAGGTCGTAGCCGCGGGTGCGGCGATCACGCTGTCCGCCGCCGCCACGGGCGAAGCGCCCACGTATCAGTGGTTCAAGAACAGCGTCGCCATCAACGGGGCGACCACTGCCACGCTGACGATCACCCGTGCCGGCAAGGCGGATGACGCGAGTTACAGCGTGTCCGCGACCAATAGTTCCGGCAGTGTGACGAGTACAGCCGTGCGGCTGGCGGTCGTCTCCTCCGTCGTCATCACAGCGCCCCCGGGCAACGTCGCCATCGTCGCAAACGATCGCGCTCAACTCAACGTATCTGCCACGGGGAGCGGCTCGTTGCTCTATCAATGGTACCAAGGCGCGACCGGCGTGACGACCACCCCGATCAGCGGAGCCACCGCAGCCCTCTTCACCACGCCGACGCTCTCCGTCAGCACAAATTACTGGGTGCGTATCACCGATGCCGGCGGGATCGCGGTTGATTCCGCTGCGGCCACGGTCGCGGTTTCGGCGACATCCCCTTTGGCGGTGACGCACGCCGTGATGGGCCCTGGGTATTCGGAAGGAGGTGCGGTGACGGTCACCAACACCATCACCTACACCGGCACAGCGCCGTCCGCGGTCAGTTGGTCAACGCTTTTGCCGACCGGCTGGAAGTACATCGGCAGCGGCGGCAGCGAGGGCGTGGCGCGCCCCACCTACGAGCGCGGCGACCTGCTGGAGTGGTCATGGACCACCGTCCCCGCCAGCCCGATCACGTTCACCTACACGCTCAGTGTACCTGCCGGCACGACTGCCGATCAGGTGATCGTCGCACTGGTTGCCAGCCAGGCAACGGGTGCCCAGTCCCAAACGATGGCTAAGCCCGACCCACTGGTGGTACGCTCCGTTTCCCTGCACTCCGCGGACTCCGACCGTGACGGCCGGATCGGTCTTCTTGAACTCACCCGGGTAATCGAACTTTACAACTACCGTTCCGGCACCACCCGCACCGGCCAGTACAAGTCGAAGGCGAACACGGAGGATGGGTTCGCACCGGGACCGTGAGGCACGTGATGGGGCCTCGATGCCCGATGGTTCTTCGCGACTCCGCCTGCGTCAGACTTACGCGATACACTCTCACCAGCGCCTCGTTTCGCTCGGGCGGCACGAGTCGTCGCCCACGCCGATCTGGTTTCGCTCCGTCCACGCCGAGTTCCTGCGCCGCCTGATCGAGGCGGAGACCCTCGACCGCCCAGGCCCGCGCGCACGAACGGCGCATCCAGTCCGCGCGTTTTCCTGTGCGCAAGGCCCTCGACCAGTTCAAATAGGACCAGTTCAAATGGGCCTAATCAAAGCAGCTCAACGAGGCGCAAGTGCGGCACCTCTTCGAACTGCACTTCGTGACCGATCGCACCAACGCCCTCTTTTACGGTCGCGGGGGGCTCGGCAAGACGCGCCTCGCCACGGCCCTCGGCTACGCCGCGTGTCAGGCCGGCCACACCGTGCTCTTCACCGCCGCCGTTGATGCCATCAACGCCTTGGTGACGCGGCCCAGGCCCTGCACCGTCTCCAAGCGGAATTGAAGCGGTAGGTCTCGCCGTCTCTGCTCATCCTCGACGAATTGGGTTACCTGCCCCTGGACACGGCGGGCGCGGACCTGCTCTTCCAGATCGTGAGCCAGCTTTACGAGCGGGGCTCGTTGATGGTGACGAGCAACAAGGCCTCCAAACATTGGCCCGCGATCTTCAACAACGACGCCGGCATCACCGCCCGATTCCCGACCGGCTCCTGCACCGCGCCGAGACCGTCGTCATCGAAGGTAAATCCCACCGCATGAAAGACCGCCACACGGGCGAACCAGCAACCTGAAACGCGCATCGCCCGCGCGTTCTCCACTCCGCGCCGGCGTTCGCAACGGCGCCGGCGCCCTCGTTTTAACCCAGCTGTTTTTCCAACCGCCAGAAACAGTCGCTGATCGCGCCGCCGGTCACACTCTAATGCCGACATCGGTCAACGCCTCCTTTGTGCGCATGCCAATTCAACGCGATCCCTTGACGCTTTCGGTCGAGTGGCCAGCCTTTCCGCATGCGTGTGCTCCTCGTCGTGCTTGTGTGTGCCACTGCGCTTCAAGCGCAGGAGCAGGCATTGAGCTCGGCGCAGCGACAGGCGCTGAAAGAGCTCAGGACCAGGCTGGTTACAACGCAGCGTGGGCAAGACCCCGCGGCGGTCCGCGCGGTCGTGGCAGAGTCCCTGCGAATCCTCGGAGACCAGGCCGGCCTGCCCGAGGTGAAGGATGTTCATCGTTCGCCTATTGCCGGCGGGGTATTGTTTTCGGCTGATCGCGTCGCGGAGGCTTTCGGTCCTTATGCGGACCATATCGAGAAAATCCGCTGGTGGAAGGTGGGTCTTAATTCCACGAAACTCAATCACGCCCTACGCGAGACCGCGACGATCACCCGCGCATGCTTGGCGGCGTCGCGGGCTGAACCTAAACTGACAGGCCGGCTGCTGCCCATCGCGCGCGAGTGCGGGGATTTCATGCTCTGGGCGCAGTCCGAGGCCGGTACAGGCGTGATCCCCTTTCCGGCGTTACGCCACGGGTCTGGTCGTTCCTTCGAGGTGAGCGAACGTTACCTGGTCGGTTTGGAGAAATCCGGACAACTGGGATCTGTGGTGCGCAAAGGTTGGGTGAGCGCCGATCCGGCAGAGGACGGCGGGCTGCAGTTCGACAACGGGCTGGGCGGCTGTGCGCTGCTGGAACTTTTCGCCGTGACCCGTGACCAGCGCTACTTAGATGGTGCGCTCAAGGCCGCCGATTGGGCGGCAGCCGCGCCCGTGGTTCCTAACTGGAATTATAACTCCTTCAGCATGCAGTTATTGGCGCAGGCCTATGAGGCCACGCGGGAGGACCGTTACCTCGTCGCCGCCCGCCGTAAGTTCCTCCTCGGCGTGCAGCCCGGCCAGATCGCCGAAGGCGCCCGCGCCGGACGCTGGGCTGATGCACACAACGCTCGGCCGGCCTACCATTACATCATGGTGCGAGCCCTCGCCTCGTTGGTCCGCATCGTGCCCAAGGACGATGCGGAGCGCCCCGCGCTGCTCGCCTGCCTGCGGCTCGCGCTGCGGGCGCGGAACCACGATTTCATTTCCAAGGGCATCATGAATATCGATAGCAGCATCGAGGCGCTCGTCGCCGTGGAGAACTTACCCTCGACGGTTCGGGCGGAGCTGGGACCTTGTGAGGTCCTCGATGCGCTCGATATCCTGGAGCGTTATGTCGCGCATGGTGTCATGCAGGGCAAATCATCGGCCGGTCCCGAGGCCTGTGCGCTTCTGTTGGAGCGGGCGGCCCGCAGGAGAAGATAGCCTCAGACCGGAATGGCGCTTAGTTGGAACATGTTGCCTTCCAGCGGCTGCGATGAGGGGTTTCTTTGTATTGGTGCCGTGGCTTGTTGAGCAGGGCATAGGCCCTTGGGCGTCGTTTCACGGCGCGCGGTTCACGGCGGTTAGGGCGCAG
The DNA here is from genome assembly GCA_945903465.1 of Opitutus sp. GAS368. GTDB lineage: Bacteria > Verrucomicrobiota > Verrucomicrobiia > Opitutales > Opitutaceae > ER46. The sequence continues at coordinate 163 of CAMDOF010000201.1, read as the reverse complement.
AGGCACGAGATCGGCGCGAGGGTGCGTAACAAGGCGGCCCAGACGCGGCGGCGCTGGTGAGCGAGGCGACAACGCGCGAGCGCGGCGCTGAAGTGGCGGAAGGCGTCCAACGTACCCGTGAAGCTGATACGCTCCAAAGGCACGGTGTGCTTACGGGCGGCTT
>CAMDOF010000200.1 GCA_945903465.1 Opitutus sp. GAS368 | reverse complement strand
GCGTATCGGGTTGGTGAGCACACGCCGGACGAGGTGTGCGCATCGGTGAACCGCATGCCCTGCGACGCCAGCCGGTCAATGTGTGGCGTCTTGATTTTTCCGCGCTCGGGATTGTAACACTGGACGTCACCGTAACCGAGATCGTCGGCGAGGATGATCAGAATGTTGGGGCGCGGCGCGGCGGCGAAAACCGCTGACGAGAGCACTGCTCCAAGCGCTACCGGGGGGAGAATTCGGGGAAGCAGGTTCATATCTTCTTTTTCGCCTTCGCGTTCCCTTCCGCCTGACCGGCCTTCGACACCCACCACGCCGCGGGATCGTAGGTCGGGTTTTTATCGGGGAACTTCGCGCCGGTGTCGCGCCACCAGGCCTCGAGGGCAGCCTTGAGTTCCTTCGCCTTCTGCGGCTGGGCGGCGGCGAGATCCTTCGTTTCGCTCAGATCGTCGCCGAGGTTGTAGAGTTCGGTGCGCGGACCGGTGAGGAGTTTGCCAAAGGGCATGTCGTCGGGCGTGAAGCCCTTCGTGTCGAGATAGTCGCCGAACCAGTGGATGAGTTTCCAGTCGCCGTCGCGGATGACCGCGCAGGGCGTGCGGGCGTACATCACGGTGTAGGTTGGCATGTGCCAGTAGAGGGCGGTGCGTTTGAGCGCGCCGGTTTGCCGCCAGAGCGGGAGCAGATTTTCGCCGTCGAGTTTGTGATTTGCGGGCGGCGTGGCACCGGCCAGCGCGGCGAAGGTCGGATAAAGATCGACCACATGCACCGGCACATCACTGAGGCTGCCGGACTTAACTTCCGCCGGCCACCGCACGAAAAACGGCACGCGGATGCCGCCCTCGTAGGGGGAGCCCTTGCCCTCGCGCAGCGGAGCGCAGCTGGTCATGCGCGACATCCCGCCGTTGTCGCCGGCAAACACGACCACGGTGTTGTCCGCGAGTTTCATGGCGTCGAGCCGCGCCAGCAGCCGGCCGACCTCGTTGTCGAAGTGCTCCAGCATGGCGAGATATTCGGCGGTGGGGCGCTCGGCGTAGCGTCCCGCAGGGGAACTCGTGCGTTTGTAGCCGCGCGCCGCGTGCTTCTCGACGAGGGCTTTCGGTGCGGTGAGTTTCGTGTGCGTCGTGAAGTGCGCCGCATAGGCAAACCACGGCCGATCCTTGCTGCGCTCGATGAAACCGAGGATGTCGTCCGTGATCGCGGTCACGGCCTTGTCCTCCGGAAAATTTATTTCGCTCGCCGCGCCGCAGAAATCGAAGCCGTAGCGGTCGAAGTATTTTCCACCGTCTTTTTCCCGCAGTTTGGCGGCAAGATAATTGTCGGCGATGTGCCACTTGCCGCTCAGGCCCGTGGTGTAGCCCGCGCCGCGCAACGTGCGGGCGAGCGTCGCGACCTCGGGCTGCATCGCGAGATTCGCCTCGGGCGGACGCATAAACGCCTTGGGCGGCTCCTTTTCGTGGATGACCTTGAACACGCCGCTGCGCGCGCCATATTGCCCGGAGAAAAACGCGGCGCGCGTCGGCGAGCACTGCGCATCGGCATACGCCTGCGTGAAGCGCATGCCCTGCGCGGCGAGTCGGTCGAGATTTGGCGTGGCGACATCCTTGTTGCCGTAACAACTCAGTCCCGTCCAACCGAGGTCGTCGGCGAGGATGAAAAGAATGTTGGGCTTGATCGCCGCGGGTGGCGCGACGGCGGACGAAAGCGGCAGTGCGAACGACGAAAGGAGCAGCGGGAGAAAAAAGGCTTTCATCGCGATCACTTGCCATTCGCCGCCACCGCCCACAAGTGCGCTGTGAGTTGTTCCTTCAGTCGGGCAGCCCGATCGGCGTGCCGGGGATCGGCGGCCAGATTGCGGAGCTCATCGGGGTCGGTCTCATAGTCGTAGAGCTGGCGGCCGGCGCGACCGTCGTCCCATTCGATGTAGCGAAACCGGTCCGTGCGAATGCTGTGGCCCGTCAGCCGGGTGTGGGTGGAGACCATCGTGCTGAACACGGCCGGCTTGCCCTGGCCGCGAGGAGCGGCGAGCAGCGGTTGCAGCGAGACGCCCTGGATGTGCCGGGGGACTTCGAAACCCGCGAGCTCGGCCAGCGTGGGATAGATGTCCACCTGCTCGACGAGCCCGGCGCTGACGCCCGGCTTCACGCCCGGCGCGACCACCATGAGCGGCACGCGGGTGCCGTTCTCAAACAGAGTCTGCTTGGCCCACAGGCCGTGCTCGCCGAGATGGTAGCCGTGGTCGCCGGTGAGCACGATGATCGTGTTCCCGTCGAGGCGCAGTTCCTTGAGTTTGGCGAGCACCCGGCCCACCTGCGAATCGACCCACGCGGTCGAGGCGAGATAGGCGCGGCGCGCCTCGCGGGCCGTGGGCACATCGGGCGCCTTGAAGCTGAAGACATTGTTGTTTGGACGCAGCGCGGCGTCCGGGATCAGCGCGGTGTCCTCGCCGCCCGCGCGGTAGAAGGGCGGCATCGCGATTTTCCGCGGGTCGATGAGATCGAAGTAGGACTGTGGCGCGACGTAGGGCGTGTGCGGCCGGATGAAACCCACGGCGAGGAAGAAGGCCTGATCCCTGAACGCCTCCAGCGCGCCGATCGCGCGGGTGGCGATGTCGTAGTCCGTGAAATCCTGCGGTGGGCGCGCCGAGGCGGCGTAGTTTTGGTTGTAGCTCCGGTTGGCCTTGCCCTTGGCGATCGGCGGATCGGACATGGCGCTCTCGCGCGAACGCGCGAGCTTCGCCTCCTCCAGCACGGCGTTGTCCTTCGCGAGGGCGGAGGCGGATACCACGTCGAACTGCGACTTCGGGTCCGGCACGTGAAAGACCTTGCCGACGCGGCCCGTCGCGTAGCCCGCATTCTTGAACAGCTGGGGCATGGTCACGATGTCCGGCAACGCCCCGCGGAAATTTTGTTCCAGATTGAAAACCTTCGTGCGCTCGGGGTAGCAACCCGTGAGAAACGAGGCGCGCGAGGGATTGCACAGCGCGAACTGCGTGTAGGCGCGCTCGAACCTGACCCCGCGCGCCGCGAGCGCATCCATGTGCGGTGTGCGGGCGTCGCGGTCGCCGTAGCAACTGAGCGTCGTCGTGAGATCGTCGACGATGATGAAGAGGACGTTGGGTCGGCGCTCCGCGGCGAACGATGGCTGGCCCAAGCCGAGGGTCGAAAGCAGAAACGCGAGGAGCAAACGGTGGTGTTTCATAGTGGGGTCGTTCGGTTCGAGATGGGTTCAGGCGACGCGCTCATCGGGGTGCGGCGGATTTCTGCTTCGCCCTTTCGGCGGTAACTTCGGCGGTGCGCCGCGCGATCAATGCCTGCTGTTCGGGCACGCGCGACCACCAGTATTGCATGGTGCCGTCGGCGAAGGCCGGCGCGTCGCCTTCCATGTGCTCGATCAAACGCGCCTGCATCCGGGCCAAAATTTCCGGACGCGTGGCGGCGAGCTCGTCCCGCTCGAGGGGATCCGCGGTAAGGTTGAACAACTGATCCGCCCGATCGTCGCCGACCATCAGCGACCGGGCGAACCGGCTCTCGCCGCGCGTGACGAGTTTCCAATCGCCCTCGCGCAGTGCGGCCATGCCACCGAGGTATTTGAGGTAGAGCGGCCGGGGCGCGAGCGTCGCGACGGACCCCGTCAGCAGCGGCCAGACGTCCACGCCGTCCAGCGTCCGGCCGGTCTTCACCGTGATGCCGGCGAGCGCGGCAAACGTCGGCAGCCAATCCACGACCAGCACCGGCGTCTCGAGCTTGCGGGGCTTGAGCCGGGCCGGCCACGAGACCAACGCCGGCACGCGGATGCCGCCCTCATACGTGGTCCCCTTGAAGCCGCGGAGTTCGCCCGCGGTGCCGCCGTTCTGCGTCGGATCCCGCGGCACGATCTGCGGGCCGTTGTCGGAGGTGAAAACCACGAGCGTGTTTTCCCGCTGCCGGTTCGCCTCCAGCACGGCGATGACGCGGCCGATCGCATCGTCGAGGTGGGCGACCGTGGCGGCGTAGCGCATGGCGCGCGCGGCTTCCGCGTCGTCGCCGGCGAAGTCCGCGCGGGCGAACTTCGCGAGCCAATCCTTCGGCGGATCGAGCGGCGTGTGCGGCGCGAAATGCGCGAGGTAGAGAAACCACGGCTTGGGCGCGGGCCGGGCCGCTTGTTCGTGCAGCCACGCGATGGCCTGCGCGGTGAGGAGATCCGTGGTATGCACACCGACCTCGGTCAATGGCTGGCCGTTGCGTTGCCAGAAATCGCCGTCCGGCCCGGGCGTGCCGCTATGGCGCCACACCGGGCTCGTGCCGTGGAGCGAGCCGTAGGTCTGCTCGAATCCGCGTTCCCACGGCCGTTGTCCGGGTGCGGGCCCGACATGCCACTTGCCGGCGTGCAACGTGGTGTAGCCAGCGTCGCGCATCACTTCGGGCAGGAGCCTTAGCCCGGCGGGAAAGCCGGTGTCAGCCTTGCCCTGACTGTGCGTGAGGTCGTAGCGGCTCGCCCAGATGCCGCTGAGCAGCGACGAACGCGTCGGGGTGCATTGCGGCATGACGTAGTGCCGATCGAGCTCCACGCCTTCGCGCGCGAGGCGGTCGAGAGTCGGCGTCGGAATGCGGCTGCCGTGATACGAGACGTCGCCCCAGCCCAGGTCGTCGACAACGATGAGCAGGATATTCGGCCGAACCCGTGCGGCGGGTCGCTCGGCCGCGGAAATTCGGCCAACTGGTCCGCCGGCCCACAAAACGAGCGCGCAGAGGGCGGTGCGGTGAAACAACCGAGGCATAGATCAGAATTCTGTTTCGACCGAGAAGATGAACTGTCGCGGCGCCTTGTAGGTATACACCATCGTGGTCCCGTCGGTCTTGGCCTGGGTCGGAACGTAGCCGTCCTCGCCGAGCAGGTTGCGGATGTTGAGCTGCAGGCGCCAGTCAGTCTTCAGGCCGAGTAGGCGCGCGCTGCGCAGACGGTAGCTCGCGAATCCGTCGAGGTTGAGCTCCTCCGGTCCCTGGTATTTCCGTTCGAGGTCGAGCACCTCCTGGCCGCTCGCCAACGTTTTCAGTTTGTAACCGAGGCTCGGCGGACTCCGCCAGCGTCCACCGCCGCCGACACTCAAGCCCCGCAGTTTTTCCCCGGTGAACTTGTAGGTGAGCGTGCCGTTCACGCGCCATTCGCGCTGGTTGTCGACGAGCCGTCCGCTGGTGGCCATCAGTGGATCGCGCTGCGTCGCGACCCAGCGGTCGTAGGCTTGGTGCACCGTCTCCGGGCCGGCCACAGTGAGCGTCTCGGCATCCCACCCACGGCCGAAGGTCCGCCACACCGGCAGGCGTTGGTCGACCCAGCGCCACCAGGTGTCGGCCACGGTGGTCTCGGTGCGCTGGCGACCGATGCTCATGAAGCCACGCCAGTTCTCCGAGGGATTGGCGATCAACTCGATGTCGAGGCCGCGGGCGATGGCGGTGTTCGTGGTCTGGTAGTTGGCGTTGGTGTAGCGCTGCAGGTCCATGCCCTGCTTCGGCGTGCCGGGCGCGACGTCGAGAATCCGCGCCTCGATGTTCTTCGGCAGGGTCGTCAGGGCGCTGATGATGTTGTCGGGCCGCGCGTTTTGCTGGGTGTTCTCGTATCGGTTCACGCGCAGCTCCACCTTCCCGCGCCAAAGCGTGAGGCCGAAGCCATAGTCTTTGCCGGTGCCGAAGGCGCCCTTGAGCGGCACGCCGAACGGATCGAACCACACATTGGGCTGGATCGCGAAATTCTTGGAGCTCGCGTAGCGCAAATTCAGCCAGGGCAACGGCCGGCCGACGAGGCCCCAGTTGACCGACTGCCCGTCCTCGTAGGCGTCGAAGCCCGGGAGGAAAACCGATTCCTCGAGCGTGGGAAAAAGGCCCGTGGCCGCCGTCGTGCCGTTGCTCTGCCGCACCGGCCGGCGCGTCGTGCTCGCGAGGTCGAATGACGTCACGCGCCGCACGCGGTCCTCCCGCCAGCCGTAGGAAGCGATCAGTTTGTCGCCGAACAAGTAGGCCTGATCGACGAGCTGGCGCGACGTGACGTTCTGCCGGGTGCCGGTGGGCGCGCCCCAAGCCCCGTCGGGATCATGCCACATGCTGACGGTGAACGGCTCACCAGCGGCCGTCGTGAAACGCATCGGTTCGGCAAAATCGAGCGGTCCACCGGGCAGCGGCGACACGCGGTAGTTGTTCCCGTTCCCGTAGTAGAAGCGGGTGTTGAGCAGCCGCTCCGCGACACTGAGGGAGTTTTGCGCCGCGGTGGACAGAAAGGTCGGGTTGCCGTTGAATTTGCCGCGGTGGTTCTGCGACTTGTTCGTGAAATTATAGTAGTCGAAGAGCCCGACGAACTGGTGCCTCCCCAACCAGCGCAAGACGCCCGCGCGCTTCGTGAGATCGAGCGCGTAACTGGCCGAGACGCGCGCGTCCTCGCGGTCTTCGAGCCCGCGGGCGCCGAGCATTCCGTCCTGCGTGTAGAGTTTGCCGAAATTGGGATTGGGCGTCGCGCCGTCGGGCAGAAAGCGGTTCGCGTCGGCCAGGACGCGGAGCGTGGAGCTGTTGATGAAACTGCCCCAGCGTTCGTCGGACTTTTCCTTCATGTAGCCAAACTCGAGCGCGAGACTCTTGCCGAGTGTTTGCTCGACAAAGACGTTCTGCGTGAGGCCGCGCTGACGGACGGCGTAGGCCGTGCCGTAGCTGTTGTAGTCGGCGTTGAAGAGGGCTGGCCGGTTGAGGCTCCACTCGATCGCCTGGTCCTGCACCTTGGGCGCATTGTCGTTCGCGCCGTTGGTGGTGACGGTGTTGATCCAGTTGGAAACCGTCCCGCTGCCGGCGGTGTTGCCGTAGCTGAAAAGGTGCGTCGCACCCGCACGCGTGAACACCCGGCCGAAACTTCCGGCGGTGATTCGGCCGGTGGTCAAGGTGGCGGCACTCGTGGGCGTGATGCCGCCGTTGTTGAACTCGGGGCGCCCGGCGTCGACCCACGGGGTGAGATAGTCGCGCGGCAGAATCATCGGGGCGCGACCGGCCTCGCGAAAATGCCACTCGCTGTGCAGCCGCACCGTCGTGGTGGGAAAGGGCCGCCAGGTCAGCGTGCCGTAAAGCCGCCGGTTTTCATCCTTGCTGGGCTGGCGAAACGTGCGGTTGTTGCTCTCGAGGCCGGCCACCCGCAGGGCCAGGAGCTTGGGCACGAGCACGCGGTTGAGATCGAGCGTAGTGCGATGGGCGTCGAAGTTGTCCCAGCGCGCGCTCACCGAATTCATGTTCTTGAACTGGGCGCGCTTCAGCGTGACGTCGGTGATCCCGCCGGGATTGCCGATGCCGAAGAGGACGGCGTTGGGCCCGCTCGCGAGCGTGGCGCGGTCGATGTTATAGGCGTCGACGTCGAAGCCGGTGGAAAAGAAGTTGCGCAGATTGGTGACCGCGCTCAGGCCGCGCGACCGGCTGTTGTTGTGCAGTTGAAACGCCCCAAAGCCGGCGCCTTGGTCGCCGCCGGGCGTGTATTGGAGGTAGCTTTCGACGTTGGTGGAGTAGAGATAAACCTCCTCGAGATTGGTGAGCCCGAGGTCACGCATGAGTTCGGGCGTGAACACGGAAATCTGCGCGGCGACATCCTTGAGCGGCGTGCTGATGCGGCTGCCCGCGAGCGTGCTGGTCGCAAGGTAGCCGACGTCGGTATTTTCCTCGATGACGAACGGCGAGAGTGCGACCGGCGGCGGGGCGGGCAGCGTGGGTGCACTTTGCGCCGGAAGATCGGAACCGGACAGCACGGCCAGAACTGGGAGCAGGATCGTCCGAAGGGAGGCGCGCGCAGCGACGCGGATGCGGGTGGTTTTTCGACGGGGGTTCATGGTGGGGGTAAAGTGGGAGGGAGCCCGGACACAGCCGGTGCCGATCAAAAATCGATCGAGAGCGACAGGGCGATCTCGCGCGGATCCTGCGTCTGATAAATCGTGGGGATGCGGTTCGGATCGGTCCAACCGTAAAAGGCTACGCGGGGATCGTTCACATTGATCGCGTTGGCACTCGACGAAACGATGCTGGCGGGGATGAAGTCGCGCTGGTCCAGGACGTTCTTGACGTTCAGCCGGGCGGTGAGGCGCCGGTCTTTCCCGACCCGCGTAGTGTAGGCGACGAACGGATCGAAAAACCAGGCGCGCTCGTTGTAGAGTGGCGATTCAAGATCGGTGGCGAGGGTCGTCACCGCCAGGCCACCGAGGTTGAGTGTGATGGGACGCGAGGCGTAGGAGACGACGGCTTTTTCCCGCAACCGCGTGGAGAATCCGCCGCGCCAGCCCGCGCCGAAATTATAGGCGACGGTGGAATTGAAGCGCCACTCGCGCACGGCTGGGTTGGACATGCCGTTGAACTGAATCAACTGGAGCGCATTCGGCAGGACCGTGCCCGTGTAGAAGGAATACATCGTGGTGCTGAAATTCGCGCCGCTGTCAGCCCGGGGAATGTTCTTCCAACCCTTGATCGGGGTGGCTCCGATGGCGCCGAAGACAATCTGACCGGTCGGCGTGACGGAGACCACGGGCCGGTTCTGCCGCGAGACGTTGTCGAACGCATACCACTCCAAGTTTTCCATGCGTTGGATAATCACCGGGTCGGTGGCATAGCCGAGCCACTGCGGGCCGATGTTGCTCTTGATCGATTGCGTCCGCCCGACGGCGACGCGCAGATCGAACTTCTTCACGCGCCCGGCAATCTCAATTTCGGTGCCCTTCGCGAGGCTGTCGGCATAGACGCGGTAGTAATCTACGAGGTTGTCGATCGCGTTGAAACCGTCGTTGCCACCGGATTTCAGATAATAGTCCGCATAGACGGGCTGGCCGAGGGCGGCGGCGCGCGCGCGCTGGATCTCGAGGTAGCGCGACTCCAGCGTGATGGTGTTTCGCCGGGTGCCGACGTTGCCGTAGGTGTTGCCGGCATCCGTGTTGGTCTGCGCCGTGCGGTATTGATTGATGCGGAGGCCGACCCCGCCGAGTTGGAGGCGGATGCCATAGTCGCGGTTGTCGCCGGTCGGCACGGGGTAGAGTGTGCCGTTCATATCGTGCGCGGCCACCGGCTCCGCCTCGTTGTTCGTGGAGAGATTGTAGAACAGCGACAGCCACTTCAACGGATGCACGACGGCGGACTTGGTCACGTTCTCGAACGTCGGCAGGTTTCCGTAGCGCCGCCACGGCACGTTGTCGAATACCGGTGCGAGTCCGGTGCGAAGATTGATCGCGCTGTAAGCGGGATCATATTCCTTGAGCCGCACCGAATCCCAGCGACGACCATACGTCACGACTAGGCGCTCCTTCAGCAGAAACGCCTGCCACGCGATTCCCTTCGACAGATCCGTGGTGCGACGACCGTTGGCGACGCTCGTGCCACCGCCGACGTCAAAGAGGCCGACCTGGTAGGGCCGGCCCGCCGCGTCGTTGAACGTCCACGTGCCGAACGGATCGAGGCCACCCTCCGTGTCGTAGCGGTTGGCCGGGTCCGCCGGATCGATGTAGGCACGTGTGCGGAAGAGGCGGTTGGGTTGCACCAGATAGCGGCCGGTCGCGCTGGTGCCGTCCCGGGCATTGGCCGCGGTGATGACGCTCGGAGCGAGTTTGAAACCGGTCGCGGGATCCACCGTGCCGTCGTCCTTGATGATGCGGGCGAAGAGCTGCGAAACCCGCTCCACCTCGCTGTAGGAGGCATTGGCCGACAGGCTGTGGCGGCCGAGCCAGGTGCGCCAGCCGCTGCGGAATTTTGCGTTCGCATCGAACAGATAGGCGAGTGAAGCGCGCACGTCTTTATTCGTGCCATCGTTGATCGTGGCGCTCTGCGTGCCTTCGAGATAGTAGGCGCCAAGGAGAGGATTGGCCGTGCGGTTGGCGGCGTTGGCCGCGCGATTCGAGGCCTGCTGCGCGCCGGCCGCGATCGGGTCGAGCGGGATGTAGCCGACGTTGTAACGGAAGGCGCTCGGATCGACGGCGAGCAACGCCTCGGTGGCGGCGTAGCGGTTGGTCTGGCGCTCGCGACGGGTTTCGAAATTGGCGGCGGCCTCGAGCGAAAGGTCGCGCGCGAGGCTGACCGTCGCCTGCGCCATCACGCGTTTCGCGCGCGCGATCGAGGGATGGCTGCCGCCGTAAATATTATATTTACTGAAGGGATAAAAGCGTTCGTCGGTGAATGTCGCGGAATTGGCGGCGCCAAAATCCGTGGCGATGCCGACACCCGTCAAATAGCCGCCGAGCGGACGCACGGCGGGAGTATAGCGGTAGTTGTAGACGCCCGGCTGCGTGATCTTGGTGCCATACGTGTAAGTCGGCGCCGTGTCCTGGCCGCTCGCCCAGTTGAATAGATAGGCCGTGGCGTTGGGCGTGGTGAGGGCCTGGCCAAGCGGCGTCGGGCTGACGTCCGGCTGGTTGTAGGGCGTGCGATTGCCGATCCCCGGATTGACCCAGAGCGAAACCTGGTCCTTGGGCAGCACATAGATCGGCCGGGAGGAACTCCGCTCCATCAGTTCCGTGTGCAGATCGAGGCGCACGCGTCGGTTGGGCGAAAACCCAAGTGTCGCAAAAATCCGCCGGTCTTTTTCGTAGGACGGCCGGGCAGAGAACTTCCGATCGCTGTCGAGCAGATCGAGGCGGAAGCCGAGCCGGTCGCGGATGAGCGGCTGGTTGTAGTCGAACGCGAACCGACGCGAGGCGTTGGCGTCAGTGGCCAGCGTGAGATTGCGCTTCACGCGCGACGGATGGGCGACGTTGTAACGAGACTCGGCGAGGCCCGCGGGAGCGCCCAGGCCAAAGAGAATCGAGTTCGGGCCGCTCGCGATCGTGAGCCCGCCGTCGCCGGTGTTGTAAACGTCGTTGGGGATGTCGGTCTTGAAAAAATTCCGGGTGGTGCTCGTGCGGCCCAGGCCGCGGGTGCGGCTGATGGCGGAGTTGCCGCCGCCCCCTTCACCAAAGAACTGCGCGGTCACCCCCGCGATTTCGGCGGCGGTCTCGGTGTTCATGCTATAAGCGAACGCGTCGTCGTTGTTATACGCCCCGATGTCGGCCAGAAACTCCGGTGTCATGACCGACACCTGCGAGGCGACGTCCTTGAACTCGGTCTTGAGCCGGCTGCCCGCGAGCGTGCTCGTCGCCGCGTAGCCGACGTCGCTGTCGACGGTGAGGACGAAAGGCGAAAGCGTGACCGATTCCTCGCCGGCGGCGGGCACGGGCGCCTTTTGCGCAGCCGCCTCGGGGAAAACGGCCAGAATCGGGAGCAGACTGAAAATGCGGTAGCGGGCCAATCGGGGTATGGCGGACATGGGGATGGGGTTTTCCTGGGCGGGGCGGAGCAAGATGTTATCCCGATTTTTTTGCCTTCTTGGCTTTGGCGGCCGGCGCCGGCTCGTTGCTGGGGACGGGCGGGAGGCGTTGCTCGCCGACGGCAGACATCCACTCACGGAGCATTCGACGGTGCCGGGAAACGTCTTCGCTCCGCGCCGGATCGCGGATCACGTTGTCCAATTCGAACGGATCGGCGCGGAGATCGAAAAACGCCTGCTCGTCCGAACTGGAGAGGACAAATTTGAAACGGTCGGTGCGGACCATGCGGTGGCCGGTGCCGACTCGCCGCTCCGGCGGACCGACGCACTCGCTGACCACGTAGTCGCGCACGGCAGCGGACGGCGACGCGAGGATCGGGCGGAGCGATTTGCCCATCAGCTGCGGCGGCGCCGCCACGCCGGCGAAGTCGAGCAGCGTCGGGTAAACATCGAGCGATGAAACGAGCGCGTCACTGCGGACGCCTTTCATCGGAAGCAGCGGGGAATGGATGAACATCGGCACCCGCACCGATTCCTCGTGCATGGTGATTTTGTTGCCGAGGCCGTGGTTGCCGAGGTGGTAGCCGTTGTCGGAAAGGTAAACGACGATCGTGTTTTCGTAGAGACCGGCGGCTTTGAGTTGCTCGACGAGACGGCCGATCTGCTCGTCGAGGCAGCTCACGTCGGCGTAGTAAGCCTTGATGACCTCCTTCATGTTGGCGGCGGTGCGGGGCGGCCC
>CAMDOF010000199.1 GCA_945903465.1 Opitutus sp. GAS368 | reverse complement strand
AATCGGATTTTGGCCGTGACAGAAAGAAACAGGGTCAAAGTTGCACCTCAACGTTTAACAAATGGTGTTTCTTAGGAGTTTCTTAGGAGCGCGAGAGGGTGGGTGGTGGGGGCGCGAAGCACGCCTTCGTGGCCACCATCGGCGACAGGAGTGTCGCCGGTCCGTCGGATGGGCGACACTCTTGTCGCCCCTGCTGCTTGAGAGCCTCCCCACCAAAACAAGTTTTGGCCCCGACGATAAGAAACAGATTTCCATTCCTACCAACGACTTGCAGAAGCTGTTTTATGGGAGCGCGAGAGGGTGGGTGGTGGGGGAGCGAAGCACGCCTTCGTGGCCACCATCGGCGACAGGAGTGTCGCCGGTCCGTCGGATGGGCGACACTCTTGTCGCCCCTGCTGCTTGAGAGCCCACCCACCAAAACAAGTTTTGGCACCGACGAGAAGAAACAGATTTTCATTCCCACCAACGATTTGCAGAAGCTGTTTTATGAGAGTAAAAGAGCGATCCGCCGCCGAAGCGCAACCACGCGCCTCCGCGCGGGCTTCTCCCCTATTTTGGCTCCGCTACCGGTAGCCCGGCGGCGGCCAGGGGCAGTGGCCGCGGCTTCAGCCGGCGGCGCAGCGTTGAATATTTCCGCCGGTGGCTTGAGCCTGCCCACGATGTTGACCGCTCCCCCTCCCCTACTGGTCAGTGCTTCGAAGTCGGCGCATCCGGTCCTGACCGCGACCCTCAGCGTGGCGTGGCTCATTTTTGTGAGCAGCGGCCTCGTCTCGTTTTTCGGCGAGATCGTTCACGTCGTCTTCGGGCGAGAGGAACTGGCGATCGTCGCCGGGCTGGGGCTCTTCGCGATGCTGCTCACGGGGATCATCTTGTTCGGCCTGATGGCCGTGATTCCGGGAATCCCCCGGCGATTCTTCCTGCCCATTAGCTTGTTTCTTCCGGTCACCACCGTCGCGATCCTGCCGCTCCTCGTTTATTTCGCCGAGGGCGCACTGCTGATTTTCTGCGGGCTTTTTCTGGGGCAGTTCGCGCTCGGACTTTTTTGCCTCCACCGCTGGCACGGCGGATTCAACTACTGCTGGTCACTTTTTCCCGCGCATCGGCTCGTGGAGAAAAAATTCAGCTGGAGAAACCTGCTGGGGATGCTGACGGCGGGTCTGTTTCTGATTTTCCCGGCGCTGGCGCTCTACTCCGCGTTTTCCGCCAAGCTCGCTGTGGAACATTTCTCCGCCGGCTTCGTAGCCCTTCGCTCGGCCGGCCTCTCCATGCAGGTCCGCAGCTACCTGCGGGACGACGGAAAGAAAATCATACTCATGCCCATGGTTCATGTGGCCGATGCCGCGTTTTATGAAGCGCTCGGAGCAGCGATGCCGGCAAGTTCGGTGGTCATGATGGAGGGCGTGACGGACACCCAGCGAACCGCGAAGCACCCACACGGGACCTCCACCCAGGGAAGCGGGAAAAGCCGCTCAGGTTATGCCCGAGCCGCCGCCCTGATCGGCTGCGTTGAACAGGCAGTTTTTTTCAAGCCCCGGGGCACCCTCGTGGCCGCGGATCTGGACATGAGCGATTTTTCTCCTGCGACGCTCGGCCTGCTCAAGTCCGTCATACTGCTCCATGAAAAGGGCCTCACCCCCGAAACCTTACCCGTGCTATTGAAGCCGATGCCGCCGAGTTGGGAAAAGGAACTCCGGGACGACCTCCTCACCAAGCGGAATCGCCACCTGTTGGACGTCCTCCAGCAACGGCTGCCGACCGCGGAGATCATCGTCGTTCCGTGGGGTGCCGCCCACCTGCCGGAGATCCACCGCGAGATTCATAAACTCGGATTCCGCGTCGTGGAAACCAAAGACTACGTGGCCATCCGCTTCGGCTCCTGAGCCGCGCCAGCCTCGAAATGGGGCGCGAAGACGGCACGCTGGGCTCGCCAGCTTAGCTCACACCTCGCGGAAATCCTCGCCGGTGAACTGGCGGCTCTGCGGCGTGTATTCCTGCAGCTCGATGAGGTTGCCGTCTGGATCGTTGATCCACGCTTGGTGCGAGCGATCGTTGCCGACTTTGCGGCCGGTGACCTCCACGCCGCGAGCCGCGAGTTGCGTGACGAAGGCTTCGATGTTCTCCACCTGAAAACAAAAATGGTTGTAGCGCATCAGCCAAGGATCGCGCGGCTCCTCCAGCGGTTCGAGCGGCTTCGGCGAGCGGCTTCGCCGATGCGCGTCGGCGTGATCGAAGACCTCGACGAACGTCTTTTCGCCCGGCGCGAACTAGCAACCGATCATCTCGCCAGCCTGGTTGAGGTAGCGAAATTTCAGCGTCGCCCCGAGCCCCTCGCCATAAAACGCCCGCATCGCCTCGAGCCGGCTCGTCTTAAAACAAAGGTGCGCGAGTTGCTTGATCATGTGGGCACTCCGGCGGCTCTCGCGGCGGGGGCGAATCGAATCGGGTCGGAGCGTCCCGCGCCTTTTGCCGGCGGTGGCCGTCTTTACAGTCACCCGTCCCCGTCATGTTCATCCCCCTGCTGCCTCGCCTCCTGCTCACCACACTCCTCTGCGCCGTCGCCCCGCTGCGCGCGGCCGTCCTGACAAACCTCGAATACGGCCAGGCCGCTGGGGTGAGTTTGAAACTCGATGCCTACGTGCCCGATGGCCCCGGCCCGCACCCGACCGTGATTCTCGTACACGGCGGCGGCTGGACTGGAGGCGACAAGGACGGCGGCAAAAACCAGGGCTACATGATGCCGATGCACGAGCCACTCAGCACCGCGGGTTTCGCATGGTTTTCGATCAACTACCGCCTCGCGCCCGCGCATCGCCATCCCGCGCAGGTCGAAGATGTCGAGACCGCGATCCGCTGGGTGAAGGCCCACGCCGGTGAATATCGGCTCGACCCGCGGCGCATCGCGCTCTCCGGCGAGTCCGCCGGCGGTCATCTCGTCGCCCTCGCCGCCGTGCGCGCCGATGATTCGACGCGCGTCGCTGCCGTCGTGCCATTTTACGGCGTGTTCGATCTCGTGGCCGAGGCGCACCGGCGCGGCGGGGCCATCCCCAGTTTCAACAAACTCCTCGGCCGCGACACGCTCGATGAAACCATGCTGAAACTCATGCGTGACGCTTCACCGCAAAATTTCGTCAAGCCCGGCCTGCCACCGTTCCTCCTCGTGCACGGCACGGCCGACCAGACCGTCGCCTATCAGCAATCCGTGGACATGCAGACGCGCCTGCGCGCGGCCGGCGTGCCTTGCGAGCTACTCCCGATCAAGGACGGCCCGCACGGCATGCTCCCGTGGCCCAAGCTCGCACCCGATTTTAAAGACCGAGTCGTCGCTTGGCTCCGCAAGACCCTCGCTGTCCCGCCAACGCCAAAAAAGTAGGGCGAACTTCAGTCCGCCCGCGGCGATCCGGCCGCGCGCCACCTGGCCGGAGAGCCACGCCGGCCGGAGCGGCCGCGTTCAGGGCGCAGCTAAACCCCTGCCGGATCCGATCCCCCTGAAAATCCAGTTTCCTTTCAGCCCCCGCCCCAGAATCGGATTCTGGCCGTGACGGAAAGAAACCGAGCCAACCTTTCACCCCAAAGCTTAACAGAGGGTTTTTCTTGAGGGTTAGTCGCCGGATCGCTCGACTTCATTTTGGTGACCGCGAAGGCGACGCTCGACTGGCAGGCGATGATCGGCGCCCTCGCGCCGCGCGGCCGCATCCACTTCGTTGGCGTGGTGAACCAGCGCGTCCCGGTCTCGGTCTTCAGCCTGCTGGCCAAGCAGAAACCCGTGTCGGCTTCACCGAGCGGCGGCCCGAGCGTGGTGGACCAGATGCTTGGGTTCTGCGCGCGCCGTGAGATCGCGCCCATCATCGAAGAGTTCCCGATGTCTCGGATCAACGAAGCCCTCGATCACCTCCGCGCCGGCAAGGCCCGCTACCGCGTGGTGCTGAAAAACGATATCTCCTGAGGCCGCGGGGCCCCGCGACAAAATCCGTCAGGACTTCGCTCCGGCGACACCCAGTTCACGTCGGACAAGCGGAGCGACGCGGGTGCCCAGGAGTTCGATGGCATGCATGAGCTTCGAGTGGGAAAGTGCGGCCACGGAAAGCTGGAAGCTGTAACGGGAGATGCCGCCCATGACTTGGTTCACACGCACAATCTTTTCGGCGACCGCCTCGGGATTGCCAACATTCAGTGCGCCGGTCGGTCCGCTCACAGCGTTAAACTGGGCGCGGGTCGTGGGCGGCCAGCCACGCTCGCGGCCGATGTCGGTGAAGGCCTTCGCATAGCCCGGATAGAATTCGTCGGTCGCCTGCGGGGTCGTGTCAGTCACGTAGCCGAGGCAGTGCAGGCCGACGCGAAGATTTTCGGGCGCATGGCCCGCGCGAGCGCCGGCTTTGCGATAGAGCTCGATCAGGGGCAGAAAACGGTGCGTCTCGCCGCCGATGATCGCGACCATCAAGGGCAACCCCAGCGTGCCCGCGCGGACGAAGGATTCGGGGGTGCCGCCCACGCCGAGCCAGACCGGGAGCGGGTCCTGCAGCGGTCGCGGATAGATGCCCTGGCCCGTGAGCGCGGGCCGGTGCTGACCTGACCAGCGAAGCTTGGGGTCCTGGCGGATCTTGAGCAGCAGATCGAGTTTCTCGGTGAAGAGTGACGCGTAGTCCTCGAGCTCGAGACCAAAGAGTGGGAACGCTTCCACGAAGGAGCC
This sequence comes from Opitutus sp. GAS368, assembly GCA_945903465.1. Classification (GTDB taxonomy): domain Bacteria; phylum Verrucomicrobiota; class Verrucomicrobiia; order Opitutales; family Opitutaceae; genus ER46. Next base: position 7,422 of record CAMDOF010000199.1, on the reverse strand, counting down.
GCGGCCTACAATCATTTCGGCGCGCCCGTGCGAGATCAGGTCGAGCGTCGCGAACTCCTGGAAAACCCGGACGGGGTCGGCCGCGCTGAGGACCGTGACGGCGCTCGTCAGGCGAATGCGTTTTGTGCGCGCCGCGGCCGCCGCGAGGATGATCGTAGGCGCCGAGTCCAGGAATTCCTGGCGGTGGTGTTCGCCGATGCCGAAAACATCGAGACCCACCTGGTCGGCGAGTTCGATCTCCTCGAGCAGATCCGCGAGGCGCTGCTCCGCGCTCGCTTTTCCGGCGGTCGGAGAGTCCGCGTTCAGCGCGGCAAAACTGTCGATGCCGATCTGCATGGTCAGGTTGCCACGCGGGCGACGAAGATGCCGGCAAAGGCCTTGCGCACGCTGAAGAACACGGTCACCCAAAGCGCGGTCACGATCACCGCCATGGGCAGACCCGCCGGTGCCATCGTGACGTGAAACAGGAGAATGTTAACCAGCACGGGTCCGAGCAGCACGAGGGCGATCGGGACGAAGCGATTCGCCAGCAGCAGAATTCCAGCCGCGAGCTGCAGCGCAAAGACCGCAACGAGGTAATGGGAGACGAACAGCGCGCCCATGTACTGGCCCGCCACACCGGTCGGCGACGGCATCGGAATGAAGTTAAGGAAGCCATTCAGTCCGAAGACTAGGAAGATAAGGCCGAGCAGGAGGCGGGCGATCAGTGAGATGGTTTTCATTGGGAGAAGTTTTTAGGTTAAAGTTATGGAGCGACCGCGCGGACCTGGGCCAGTGCGGCTAGGCACCGCGGACGATTTTGTCGCCGTTTGAGTATTGGCCGTGGAAGTGGAACCAGTCTTCGGCGGACAAGGCATCCGGCAGTATTTTTTTGAACTCTTGCGGCGTTCCTCGTGGGCCTTTTTGAACTTCGTAGTACAAAAACATGTGGTGCAAATCCTTGAGAAACAAGCGGCGCAAAAACAGTGGCATGGCCAGTCGTGCTTTGACGGGCAGGCCGCTGACCTTGGACATGGCTGCCGCCACCTGCGCCAAGTCGCCCTGCCAGCCGATCACATCGAGCGTCTTGCCCAGCCATTGTTGCGGGTTCTTCATCTGAATAGCGGCCGCCCGGCCAATGTCATAGGTGGCGCAGTATTTACAGTCCTGCAGTGAAAGAAACTTCACCACGCCCTTTTTCAAGGGGTTCCAGTTGGCGGCGTCGTCCAGATTCTCAAAGAAGGCGCAGGGCCGCAGAATCGAAAACGGCACGCCTGATCCACGCAGGTATTTCTCCATGGCCAGCTTGGCGTGCAGGTGTTTGACCTGCTCATCAAACAACTCGGCGTCGGCCACACTCATGAACACCAGATGCTCAACCCCGCCCGCTTGGGCGGCATCGATGGCCGCGCGGCCTTGCTGAAACTCCAGGTCAGAGCTTTTCTTGGCGGCGCCAAAATAGTCAGTGATGACAAACATTTTTTTGGCGCCACTTTGGGCCAAGGCTCGGTCTAGGTCAGCGCGCAGCGTGTAGTTGCATACCACCGGCTTCACGCCCTGGGCGGCCAGACGGTTGTTGTTTGACCGCGTGGTGCCATGCACCTCAAAGCCGGCTTCTCTGAGCGCCCGACAAACATTGCGCCCAACCTTGCCGGTGGAATTGAGTACGAGGATTTTTTCAGCGGACATGGTATAATTGGTTAAACGATAGTTGATGCTTAAGCGACAGATGTCGTTTTATAGATAAACGTCAAGTGTTGTTTTACTTTATATTTTTCTTTGCCTCTCTGCCCTAATCGGTTACCCGTCCATTTGTGCCCATTTCAGATTGTGAAGTTCGCGATCCGCGCGTCCGGAGGACCCGCCAGTCACTCCAGGGAGCCTTGCGCACGCTCATGCAGACGAAGAGTTTTGATGAGATTTCGGTGCAGGATCTCGCCGATGCCGCCGCGGTAAACCGTGCCACCTTCTACGATCACTACACGGACAAGTTTGCCCTGCTCGATGCGCTGGTTGCCGGTGGCTTTCACGTGTTGCTGCATGAGCGGAAAGTCAGTTACGACGGCACCTGCGCGACGGCGGCGCGGCCGATCATTCTGGCGGCCTGCGATTACCTGGCGATGCACCATCGCGGCTGCACGGACAACGCGACCAAGAGCGCCTTCGAACCCCTGATTGAGGCGGCTATCACGAATGCGATCCAGCGGGTCTTGCTTTCGGGTATTTCGAAAACCGCCGGTGCGGGGAAGCCGTCCGCCGAAATGGTGGCCACCACCGCCAGCTGGGCAATCTATGGGGCCATCAAGGAATGGCTCAAGACCCCGGACCGCCCGTCGGCGGAGGAAATTGTCCCGGTTATTTTGCCACTCATCTTGCCCATCCTCCAAGCCGCGCCGGTGAAATCCTGCGAGGCCACGGCCCACGCGCTCGCCCCGGGCGAGACCTGAACTCTCCGCCACGCAAAACGGTTTCAAGGTCACGCGAAAAAGGGGTCGGGACGTTACAATCTCCCTTTCCGCCACCGCTGTTCCCCTATCCAAGTCCCGAGCCTCATCCGAACCCGCCGCCCTCCCAAAATCGGTTCATTTTCCACCAGCTAACCCCATCCCGCGATGCCCCTCCCCCTAAACCCCTCCCCGCCGCAAACCCAGTTTCCTGGCAGCGGGGCCGGGCCGCCGAGGAAGCCTGCCTTGGGGAGGAGCTCTTCGAGCGATTCGGGCGTGAAGGTGCGGTGGGATCTCGATGGGCAGGCCTCGCGCGACAATTACACGTTTACCGAGGGCCGTTTGGAGGGCTTTTCTGCCGGCGTTTCCACCCGCTATGTGCAGGGCAAACCCCTTACCGAAGTCGCCATGGCCAGCGCCGTGGTGCTGCCCGCCACCGACAAGAAGGATTGGATCGTCACGAATCCGTTTTTTAGTTACCGCCGGAAATTCGGCCGCCTGAACTGGAAGCTCCAGCTCAACATCAACCATGTCTTCGGCGTGAAAGAAGAGGAGGGCAACCACTCCTATTGGGTGCGCTCCACCGACCCGCGCCCGTACGTCACCACGGCGACGGTGGAATTTTGAGGGAACCCCAGATATTCCTCATGCCGCCGGTCGCCCCCGTGGAGGGAACCGCTCCGCTTCAGGTTCGACCTTTGAGCGCGACCGCACCCGCGGCCTTCACGCTGCCGAACCACGAACGGCCTGCTCCTGCCGATCCGAATTTCTGCCCACGCTCTCCGTCTTCCTCACCGGACCTCCGTTGACGCCACCAGAACTGCTCGACAACGATCGCCACGATTCGCGGTTGCGCGGCGCCGACTTTTCGGGGTCGCTCCGGTTGCACGGCCTCGCTTCCGCCGGCCGATTGACCCTTTGAACTCCAACTCCAAAATCCGAACATGAAGACACGACTCGTCATCCTTCTCCTCGCCGCGGCGATCGCCTCGGCCCAAGCCGCCGATTCCCCAACCCTGCCCGCGCCATGGAAAAACCAAGACATTGGGTCGGCACAGGTCGGCCAGAGCGCGCTGATCGCGGGTACGGCGAAGCACGCGGACGGCGTGTTCACGCTGCAGGGCACGATGGACACGTGGGGGCTCGAGGACGGGTTTCATTTCGTCTGGCAAGCCGTCGAGGGCGACGTCGTGCTGATCGCGCGGGTCACGAGCATGGACAACCCCGGCAACGTCGGCCACGCCAAGGCGGGTCTGTGCCTGCGCGAATCGCCCGACGGCGGCTCGCGGGGCATCACGCAATGCGTCACCGCCGTCGACGGCACGCAGTTCACGTATCGCGAAAAGACGAATGAAAAGACGGTGCGGATCTTTCCCGATGCCGCCGCGCCAAAACCGAGCGTGCCCAAGGGAAAATTCCCGTGCTGGCTCAAGCTCGTGCGCCGCGGCCACGAATGCAGCGGCTACGAATCGCTCGACGGCGAAACCTGGTGGCTCACCGGCACCCTCAAGCTCGACTTCAAGGCCGCGGTGTTCGTCGGCCTCGCCTCGTCGTCGCACACGAAAATCACCCTCACCACCTCGACGTTCGACCAGGTGAAACTCACCAAGTCCGGCGTCGGCGCCGCCGCCGGGGCGAAGTCCGGGCCGAAGCGGATCGCGCAGCTCACCACCATCGGGATCGACGGCTCGGACCGGCGTGTCGTTTATGAAACGCCCAACAGCCTCGAGGCGCCGAACTGGTCGCCCGACGGCAAATGGCTCGTCTGCAATGGCGGCGGCTCGCTCTGGCGCATCGCCGCCGACGGCCGCGGTCAGCCGGAGAAGATTCCCACCGGCGACGTGAAAAACGCGAACAACGACCACGTGCTTTCGCCGGATGGGAAGACGATTTACTTCAGCGCCGCCGCGCACATTTACGCCGTGCCCTTCGCGGGCGGCCAGCCGCGGCGCGTGTCCAACGAGCAGCCGGCCGCGCGGAAGTTCAAGTATTTTCTCCATGGCGTTTCGCCCGATGAGAAGACGCTCGCGTACGTCGGCGCCGAGGTCGCGGGCGACGATCCGTTTGGCCGGCTGGACCTCTACACGATTCCCGCAGCGGGCGGCCCCGACACGCGCCTGACCGACACGCCCGCGCCCGATGACGGCTCCGAGTATTCGCCCGACGGCAAATGGATTTACTTCAATTCTGAGCTCAACGCGAAGGTTCCCGGCCACGCGCAATGCTTCCGCATGCGGACCGACGGCACGGGTATCGAGCAGCTCACGCACGACGAGCGCGTGAACTGGTTCCCGCACATTTCGCCCGACGGCAAATGGGTCGTCTATATCAGCTTCCCTCCCGGCACGCTGAAGCATCCGGCCAACAAGGATATCATTCTGCGCCGCATGCGGCCCGACGGCCGCGAGCAGGCGGACATCATCGCGTTCAACGGCGGGCAAGGCACCATCAATGTGAACAGCTGGTCGCCCGACAGCAAACGCTTCGCGTATGTGCAGTATGAAATCGCGGCGAAATGAAACCCCTGCACTCCCGCCGGAGATTCATTCGTCAAGGTTCCGCGTTGCTGGCCGCCGGACTTGGGTGGCGGCCCCGATCCGATCTCTTCGCCGCGCCGGCGCCGCCGGAGGGGTTTCGCTCGCTGTTCGACGGCAGGACCCTCGCCGGTTGGCACGCCCTGCCGCGTGCGCAGGCGGCCAAGCAGGGGAAGACCGGCGCCGCGACCGATCCGAATTCGCCTTTTGCGAAGGCGCTTCGCAGTCGCGGCCGCTGGACCGTGCAGGACGGCATCCTCGTGGGCGAACAGGACCCGCCGGCCTCGGGGCTGGGTGGGTATTTGGTTTCTGATGACGCCTTCGGCGATTTCGAACTGCTGATCGACGCCAAGCCGGATTGGGCCGTGGACACCGGCGTGCTCGTGCGCACCACGCCACCGGGCAACGTCGGCATCCAGGTGCTCATCGATCACCGGAGGTCCGGTGGAATTGGCGGATTCTACGGCAACGGCCTGGCCGGCTTCCATGCGATGCCTTACCAGTTCAGCGCGATCATGGACAAAGACGGACGCCCGATCGGATTGCAGCAGGAAGATCCGACGACCACGATCGAGTCCGGTTCGGCAGCCAAACGCCGCCTCCTCTCTTATGCCGCGCCCGTCGAGGAATTCCTCAAAGCGTGGAAATTCGGCGACTGGAACACCTTCAAGATTCGCAGCGTGGGCGAACTGCCGCGCCTGACAACGTGGATCAACGGGACAAAGATCTGCGAGGTGGACACGGCGACGATCACGTGGCCGAAGTTCGATGCGCAGGAGATGCTCGCTCAGATCGGCCGCCGCGGGCACCTCTCGCTGGAGGTGCACAGCAACGGCCCGAACGATCTCCTTGGCAAGGATCGCTGGGCGCCCGGAGCGGTCTGCCGCTGGCGCAATATTTTCATCCGGGAACTTTAGGCAGCGCGAATTGGCTGGAGGAAAATCACGGGCCATTTGTCCTCACCACGCGTCTCAGCCAAGCCTGCCGCCGCTCTATTTTCTGATCGACGCCACCGGACTTGCCGTCTCGCTCTTGGCGGCGGAAGACAAGTCAGTTGCCGCGGCCAAAGCGCAAAAATATCCGCCCCTGCCGGAGAACGTCGAACGTCGGGCCGTGACGATCCGGAGCGACGGAACGAAGATGGCCGGCGATCTCTATCTGCCAAAGGGACTCAAGTCGGAAGACAAGCTGCCAGCGGTCGTGTTCATTGCGGGGACGGGGGCACGAAGAAGGGCAGCCCTGCACGGATGGGGCCGATGTTTGTGAACAACGGTTACGTTTTCCTAGCCTTCGATTACCGAGGCTGGGGCGAGAGCGAGAGCAAGCTCTTGATGCTGGAGCCGATGCCGGCGCCGGACGAGAAGGGCGAGGTGACGGTCAAGGCGCGGGCCATTCGCTGGCAGATGGATTTTGCGGACCAGTGCGCGGACATCCGCGCTGCCATCGCGTTCGTCGCGGGCGAGCCGAATGTGGATGCGTCACGCATCGGAGTCACCGGCACGAGCTACGGCGGCGGCGCGTCGGCGGACGCGGACGCGCTCGGAGCTTGCGCGAAACGCCTTCGGGAAACCCCCACCGCCAGGCGGGTCGCCTCCTGGGTTTCAGGAATGTTCGGGCGGCCAAAGTAAAAGCCGTGCGGGCCATTTTCAGGAAGAGATGTCTCCACCTGCTTGCAACCAACACGCGCAAACCCCTCCCCGCCGCAAATCCAGTTTCCTCGCAATTCATGCTGACGGCGCAACGGGAAGCGGTCGCCGCGCGCGGCTCGATCCGGTTTTTCATGAAGGACCGGGCCAGCTCGGACACGCCGCTCGACGATGTGCCGGGTGCCTGGGTGGTCGCGGCGGCGGAAAATGGGGGCAAATATTCCGCCGTGGCGTGGAATTTTTCCGTCGCACTGCAGCGGGAGTTGAAGCCCCGCCCCTCGGCCTGGTTGTTTCGGCCATCGGCGGCACACCGGTCGAGGCGTGGCTTTCGCACTCGGCGCTCGATGCCACCAGGGCGGGTTCGACCGTCTGGGCTCGGCATCACGACGCCATCGCGGGTTATTTGCCTGCGCTGATGGAGAAGCCCAAGGCGCTGGATGCGGTGTGGCTGGAGGCGAATACGACACCCGAATTGAGACTCGCGCACGGAATAATATCGTATCGCGGACCCGCGGAAATTTATCCTGACGGCGACGTTCGATCTGCGAGGGTGCGCAGAATTTTCGGACCGAAACTTCGATGAATCCGTATCAAGTCATTTTGTGGGTGTCCTCGGCTCTCGCGCTGCTGGCGATTGGAGGACGACCGGCGCACGGAGCATCGCCGGAGATCGTGCTCGTGCAGGACGGTCGCAGCCGGTTTGTCATCGTGCATGCCGCCGGTGCGCCCGCCTCGGTCGTCACCGCGGCGCAGGAGTTGCAGCGCTACGTCGAGAAGTCCACGCAGGGGAAGCTGCCCATCGTCGCTGGTGAAGCGCCG
>CAMDOF010000198.1 GCA_945903465.1 Opitutus sp. GAS368 | reverse complement strand
CCTGCTGCCTGGGAGCCTCCCCACCAAAACAAGTTTTGGCCCCGACGGGAAGAAACCGCTTTCCATGCCCACCATCGGCGACAGGAGTGTCGCCGGTCCGTCGGATGGGCGACACTCTTGTCGCCCCTGCTGCCTGGGAGCCTCCCCACCAAAACAAGTTTTGGCCCCGACGGGAAGAAACCGCTTTCCAGGCCCACCATCGGCGACAGGAATGTCGCCGGTCCGTCGGATGGGCGACCCTCTTGTCGCCCCTGCTGCCTGGGAGCCTCCCCACCAAAACAAGTTTTGGCACCGACGGGAAGAAACAGCTTTCCATGCCCACCATCGGCGACAGGAGTGTCGCCGGTCCGTCGGATGGGCGACACTCTTGTCGCCCCTGCTGCCTGGGAGCCCACCCACCAAAACAAGTTTTGGCACCGACGGGAAGAAACAGCTTTCTTTTCCCACCAACGACTTGCAGCAGCTGTTTCTTGAGAGCCTGTCGGACTTTGAAAATCAAGGCCGCTGGGCATTAATTCTTCGGGAGCCTCAGTTCATAAAGAGCCGGATATTGAGCCACAAACGCCTTCCAGCGGCTAAGTCCGCCGGGGTCCTCGGAATAATCATAGACACCGGGGGCGAGTCGCGTCGGAGCCTCAGCCAAATAGAACTGAGATCGGTCGCCCGCCGTCCGTGATCGGGACTGGCCGGTCGCCATCGTAGAGATTCTTCGTGTAATCCACTCCCACGGCCGCGTGGATGGTCGCAAATAAATCGGGCACACTCACCGGATCGTGGACGATTTTTTTGGAGAGTTCATCCGTCTCCCCAAAAGCACCCCGGTGGCGCAGGCCACCGCCCGCCAGCACGCAGGTAAAAGCGCGCCCCTGATGCCCACGCCCACCGCCGCTATCAAATTCCGGGGGCCGTCCAAACTCGCTCGTGATCACAATCAGGGTGCGGTCGAGCAAACGCTTCGCCTCCAGATCCGTGATCAGCGCCGCCAAGGCCTGGTCCAAGTCCCCAATCAACCCGTGCTGCTCCTTGATCCCACCATTATGCACATCCCAACCCGTGCCGTTGATAAAATTAAGATTATGCGACACTTCGATGAAGCGCACGCCGCTCTCGACCAACCGGCGCGCCAAGAGGCACCGCTGACCAAATTCTCCACCGTAACTCTCCCGCAAGGTCGCCTTCTCCTCATTCAAACGGAAGCTCCGCGTAAAATCAGGCCCGCTCAACCTGATGCTCTGATCAATCGCCGCCTCGTAATCACGCAACCGTGCGTCCTTCACCTCGGCTCCTTGGCCCCGCAAATCCGCGAGCAGCGCGTCCCGTCTCGCCTGCCGGTCCGCTCCCATGCCCTCAGGCCGCGAAAGACCCGCCGGCCCATGGCGCGTATCCGTCAGGTAAAGATAACCCGCGCGCGATCCCAAAAAACCAGGACCCCGCGTCACGTTAGGGTATCCAATTAAAACATACGGAGGCACCCCGTCTTGCAAGGCACGCCGCTCATGCGCCACCACCGAACCCAGCGAGGGATACGCCACCGAGCCGCTCACCGAACGCCCCGTGTGCATCCGATTCGTCGCGGCCGCATGCTCGTCGATGACGTCGTGAAAAACGCTCCGTACCGCCGTCACGCGATCCATCAACGGCGCCGTCCGTTTGAGGTGCTCGCAGACCTGCACACCCGAAACAGCCGTAGGCATGCTGTCGTAATAGGAGCCCGCGAGCTTCTTCAGCGGATCCCCGCGACGTTTAGGGTCGAAGGTATCAATCTGTCCCATCCCACCCCCGAGCCAGATCGAGATCACGTGCTCCGCTTTGCCTTTTAACAGAGGCGATGCCGCACCAGCTGCCCGCGCCCATTGGGGTAACCAAGCCGCCCCGACGGAGGCATTTAAAAATTCACGACGGTTCATAAATTAAAAAAAGTTTCCCCACCCGTGCCGCCACCAGCCACCACGGGGGCAGTCAAAAAATGCGGTGATGAATTGCGGATCATGCGATCAGGGGAGCCAGACAAACTCCCGGGTATTGATCAGGCCCCACGCGGCGTCCTCCAATGACTCGCGCCAAGCCGGTCGCAGGCGCGGATCAGCCGGTGGGCCCGCCCGCGCCCGCTGCTCGAGCTCCAATTTGATCGAGTTCGCCTCCGCTACCAGATGGTTCGCCCACGAGACCGCGGGCAGGGCCGGCCAACGTGGGACGGGGCGCACCTCATTGGACGGCAACACCCGCTCGGCAAATCCCGGCGTCAACGTGCGCACCAAGGCCAGCCGCTCGGCCCGGCTTGGCCAGCGGCCATAAAAACGAAGGCACAAGCTCTCCGCTAAAGCCTCCGGCGAGGCGGCGTTCACCGCCAACTCTGCCAACTCACTGCCCACCGCCGCCCGCGTGACCCAGAGCGAGACCACACTATTCGCGAGCACCCCCGGCTGCAGCACGTTCGCTTCCGATTCGCGGTCGGTCCGCGGGCTTTGCCGAGAACCACTCCAACCAAACGCCTCTAAAACATCCACCACGAGTTGCGCCCGCGGCAAGTTCAGGCTCGGGCGATCCCGCTCATTTGAGAGACTTGCAAACATCCACGCACGCCTCGGTACACCCAATGAAATAAATGAGTCGGCCGGCCGACGAGCCTCTCCATCCAGCGTGATCTCCTCCACGTCAATCGGCTGACCCGCCACTGCAAAAAGCGAATCAACAACCTGCTCTGCCGTCAGCCGGCGTGGCTCTGGCGCTGCGAAAAACCGCTGAGCCGCCGGCGCGGATAAATTACGCCCAGTGGCCGCGCGTTGATAACTCTGCGAGGTCAACAGCAGCCGAGCGAGACGCCGGAGATCATAATTATTCACCACAAATTCTCGCGCCAACCACGCCAACAGCTCGGGGTGGCTCACATCGCGGCCCTCCCAATCGTGCGCTGGCTCCACGATGCCCGCCCCGAACAGGCGCTTCCAGACCCGGTTCACGATCACTTGGGCAAACCGCGTGTTGGCCGGTGCCGTCACTAACGCCGCCAGCCGCTCCCGCTTATCCTGCGGCTGCCGGAGCAACCCATCGAGCGAGGCATCGTCCGTCACCCCGGTGAGGCTCGCGAAGGGCCAGATCGCCGCCACCGCCTCGCGCGGCGGCAAGGTCACTTTAATGAGCGACTCGCGCGCCTTCTTTTCAAAAAATGCCGCCGGCACGACGCTGGAATTAGGCACGGTCACCGGTTTCCGTGCAAAAAAAGCCGCGAGCGCGTAGAGATCCCGCTGCTTCGTGCTGTGATAAGGCGAGTCATGACACCGGGCGCATTGCAGCTCAATCCCCAGAAACGCCGTGGCGATGACATGACCTTTGGCCGCAAAGGGAGCGTCGTTATCCGCCGCCATGCCGAAGCCCGCACTGCCGCCCTCCCGCTCGCTGCCTCGGAGCAAGATCAACTCCGTCACCAGCTGATCCATCGGCTTGCCGTCCCGCAGAGCATCATACAAGTACCAGCGAAAAGGGCCCGTGTTATTCAGGCTGGGCTTCAACATGCTCGGGTTTTCCGCCAACACGTCCTGCCAGTAGCTCACCCAGTGGTCAGCCCACCGCTCATCCGCGAGCAAACGATCAATGACGCGTTCGCGTTTATCCGGCGAACGATCCGCCAGGAACGAGCGGACGTCCCTTTCCGCCGGCGGTACGCCAACCGTATCGAAATAGACCCTACGCAGAAAAGCGGCGTCACCCAAAACGGGCGCCGGCGTGATGATCTCAGGGGGCAGCGGCGGCGCCGGCCACTCCGCCCCCGCATTGATCCACGCCGCGAGCACCGCAATCTGAGCCGGAGTTAACGCGTCGCCAGTCGGCGGCATGCGCTCCTCCTCATCAGGGTGCTTGATCCGCGCAACCAGTTCGCTCGCTGCCGCCCGGCCCGGCACAATCGCCGGTCGCTTCGACTCGCCGCCGGCCAGAGCCGCCGCGCGCGTGTTTAATTTCAGGCCGCCTTTCTCTTTCTCGCCATGACAGCGAAAACACGCCTCCCGCAAAATGGGCAGGACCTCTTCGTGAAACTTCTGGGCTTCGGCCAACGGCGTCTGTGCCGCCGCCCGTTCCGCGCCCGCCACCTTCGCGGCGAGGAACGCATCAATCGGGTGGGCCGGGCCCGCCGGCACGACCAAGCGCGGCTGCCGCTGCGACCACTGGCGCGCCGCCTCGTGGCGATCCTGCCAAAAAGAAGTTTGCGTCGCGCCGCCCACTCGGCGCGTGGCGTCGTCCAGAGCACCCAGCGAAGCTTCCGCGCGACTGAGCGCTGCCGTCACCGCGGCATCCGTCAGCGCAACCGGTTCACCACTCGCCGCCCCACCCGCTTGTAAAACCGCGTACGACCGACCGTCTGGCGTCTGGACCGCCACCGTCAGCTCGCCGGGCTCCGGCCGGTAGCGCTTTCCTCCCACGAGACTTTCCACCACGAAGCGCACCGGGCCACTGGCCGGCACCACGACTTCGCCAAAAACTTCTTCGATCCCAAAAATCACCGACCGCAAGCCAGGCAGCGGGGGTGCCGCGATTCGCGTGATGGGATCGTGCCCGCCACTATCACTTTTCTGCGCACGGGTCGTCGCGACCACCGCCCCGTTCGCCCAAAGGCGCGTGAGGCCGCGGGCCCGCAGGACCACGCGATGCGTACCTGCCGGCAGGGCGACATCCGCCGCCAAACGGGCCAAGACCGGCGCCTGCCAACTCGCCCGAATCCCCCATTCGTCAAAACGCTGCGGCAACCGCGGCAACAAAAATTCCGTTCCCATCCAGCGCGCATTCTCCGCTGGTAATTTTTCTGTCGCCAGCAGCCAGCGGTCGTGGGCCGGCATGCCTTCGTGAAAGGTGGCCAGCACCCGACCAACGGGCAAAACCCCCAGCGCCGGCATCACCACGGGGGCCGCGGGCGCGGCCTTCGCAAGCACGGGGCCACCCACCCGCCGATAACGGGTCTTAAGCTCCGCATCACTGACAATATCGCGATGCACCGCCACCCCGTCCATCGCTCCGCGAAAACTTGCCGACGCCGATCCTTTCATCGATGCACCGATCCAAACCGCGTCATCATCAACCACCGGGGCCGCCGTCGTCGCTCCACCCATATCCCAACTCCCCGGCTGCAGTTTTCCATCAACCCAGCCACGAATACTTTCCGGCTCGCCAAAACGATACGTCACCGCCACATGGTGCCACCCTGTATTCGGACCAAAGCCGCGCGCGCTCGTCCATCGATGCCAGTGGGCGTCTTTTTTCGACGCAGTCGCGTCCCGGCTGGTTGCGAAGAGAAAATTCAGCGAGAATTGCCCGCCGATCGCCCGCAGGCGCAGCGCCCAGTTCTGGTTGTCAGCAATGAAACCCGCCGCACCCGTGCGGCCTTTACCGATGACGTAGAGCGTGTCGTTGGCACGCCAATCCTCAACCTTAACCCAAGCTTCCAAGGTGATCGCGTCGCCGTTGGTGAAATCCAGCACGCTGCCGGCCCCAGTATCGGCGAGTGCAAAGTGCGCCCCAACCCCGGCAAACTGTGCCGCGGTATTATTTATCTCGAAATCGGGAAACTCCGGTGGACGGGGCCCGACCGCATCCCGTTGCACCGCGCCCACCGGAACGACTCGGGAGACATCTTCCTCTCCGAAATCCCAGCGCGCGACCGGAGCCGCCGCCACCACGTTGGGCGAGACGAGGGCGCACATCGACAGAACACAAAGTAACGGTTTCATCGCGTGGACAGGGAGGCTGGGTAACGACAAGGGTTGAGGGGAAAAAGCCCGGCAAAGCTTAAGTAAGGTTGCAAGTTTCAGCACGCACGTTGAACGACGGCGAGCCCGAATAATCTATCCGCACGAAAGAGTGGCGAGCGGATTCCGCGCTCCGGCTCAGCCCCAAGCCAGCCCAGCAAAAGGGCCCGGGAACGAACCGCCCGCACGGTTCGGCCAACAACGCCAGAGGCTCGGCGCCGGCCAAAAGCCACCGATACCTCCCGCGTCCCTCGCTCGCACCTTGAAACGAACGAGCCGCCTGTCGGACTTTAGGGACATTCCACTAGTTTTCCTGAATTTTAGCCCATCAAATCTATCAGACCCCTCCGAGAAAATCCCGCATAAGCGATTCTGGGGAGCATCCGGACAGGGTCAGCATCCGGACAGGGTCAGCATCCGGACGGGGTCAGTCCGCTCATGGCAATGGAGGATGTCCCGGCCGGCGGGGTTCGTGATGACGTGAACGGGCGTCTCGGCGCGAGCATGGCCAGCGGCCGGACGCCAGCTCGGCATAACCCCAAAATGGGGTATCGGCACGTCAAGTGTTGCTACGGCAGGAGCGGTGGATTCGAGGTATGGCGCGACGTCTTCGCATTCAATCCCCGGGAGCCCGTTATCATGTCATTAATCGCGGAAATCTGCCGCCCGACGTTTTCGCTGCGTTCGGGCCTACGAACGCGTTCCTCATCGCGCTGGATGAGGCGGCGGTGCCGTTCGGCTGGCAGGTGCCTGCGTGCGTGGTCAGGCGCCTCCCCTACCCCCTCGCCCTCGCAACACCGGAACCGAACCCCGTGCAGGAAGAGTATTAACAAATCAGATACACGCTCGCAGACTCGCCCTCGCAACACCGGAACCGAACCTCATGCAGGAAGCGTATCAACAAAGCAGATACACGTACGCAGGCTCGCCCTCGCAACACCGGAACCGAACCTCGTGCAGAGGATGCCCGGGCTGCAATCTACGTTCGCGACGCGGCTGACTCGATTCCACGGTCAGCAGGGCCCTGGGTGGCAGGGTCGGTCCAAGGCCCCGTTGGTCGAGGACGCCCCCCATCTCGCCCGGGTCTGCGATTACCTCCCTCTCCATCCCGTTCGCGCCGGAGTTGTCACCGCCGACCGGGTGGGCGAATAGCGGAGCAGCCGCCTCTGGCCCTGCCGACCAGTGTAACTGCGTAATGGATACATCGGGCCGTAGGCGAATAGCGGAGCAGCCGCCTTTGACCCTGCCTGCCAGCGACCCCACGCGATTGGTTCCAGTCCGCCGAACGGTTGCCGTCTCTCGGGCTCGAGACCCAAAGCGATCCCTGGCGCCCATACCTCGACCCTTGGGCAAACATCGCGGCAACGCGCGACGACGATCGCACTGTGCGCGGCGCCTATTCTGGCGATTGGCCCAGCAGGCTGGCGGAGGGCGAGCGCACGCCAACCCGCCCAGCTGGCGTTGTCACCGGAAATGTCCGCCACGGAGATCGCCGAAATCAAGTGCGCGCGGTGGCAACAGGCGTCGGACGCCGCGTTGAAAGAAGCCGGCAAGTCTTTGGCGGACGCGGCCAGCGCGCCAAAAAGCGTCGGTTGGAAGGTCGCCATCGCCCGGACGCGGCGAACCACGGTGGCTGCGCCGTATCGTTGGATCGCGACGCCATTGCAGAGGGGTCATCCCGCCGCCGTGCGCGGCGATCTCTCGCCGCGGACATTGCCATCAGCGGACTGACCCCATCGGATCGCCCCCCAAACCCCAAAGCTGACCCGTTCGGCTGCGCGTGGAGCTGGACGACGCGCGCGGCAAAGCAGATTGGTTTGCCGGCGGATCGAATGATGTGGTGATGCGGCCGCGACGCGAATCACACGAGTTCGTGCGAAGATCGATCCAGTGCACGTCGGTGGAGCGGTCTGTCCCTAGGCCGCTGGTTGGTCGGCGCATCGCCTAGGGCGACGCGGAGCTCCTGAAAGCGGCCTGGGGACAGGCCGCTCCACCTCAGAACGTCCCCTTCACGCCCATCGTCCACAGCGACCCGTGGTCGAGGCGCTGACGGAACTGCGCGTGCTGCGGCGTGCTTGGACCGAAGATCTCGGTGTCCTCGTAGGCGGCGCCCACGTTGCGCAGATTCGCAAACACAGCGAAGCGCCTCCAGACCGTGTACTCGCCCTGGAGATCAAGATAGAGCCGCTTGTTGTACCAATTGTAGGTGCCGGGCTCGATGCTCGGGCCGGCCGCCACCTCGCCGCGCCGCTGGCGGCCGCGGTAGTTCCAGTTGGCGCGGAGACTGTATTTTTCGCGCGTCAGGCTGACGCCCCAGCTCGCGCTGCGCGGGATGTAGTTGGATCCCGAGAAACTGCCGAGGTTCGGTCCCGTGGCCCGCTGGGCGCTGCCGTTGGCGAAAACCTGCACCCCCCGCGCCCAAGCGGGGAGGAACGTGAGCGCCTGCTTGTAGCTCACATCCACGCCGGTCATGCGCACCGTGCCCTGCACGTTGACCTGCGTCGAAACATCGTAGATGCCGTAAGTCGCGTCTTCCAGGCCGTAGAGCGCGAGAAACTCGGGCGTTGCCGTGAAAACGCTTCCACCGAAAGCATTGTCGAAGTCGCGCCGGAACGCGCCGACCGACACGAGCCCGACGCCGCCGAAGTAGTACTCGAGCCGGACGCTCGTCGACTTGGCCGTCCAAGCCTTGATGCCCGCGTTGTTCACCGTGATCCGGTTGGTCTGGCTCGGCAAATTGTCCGTGTTCGGCAAGGTGACCCCGCCCGCGTACTGGTTGAAGTCGGGCCGGCCGATCGAGTGGTAATAGGCGGCGCGGGCGATCAGATTTTCGCGCAGGTTGTAGCCGACATTGATGCTCGGGAAGAGCCGCAGGTACTCCTTGTCCGTCTTCGTCGCGCGCTCGAGAAAGGTAAGTTTGGACACCTCGAGGGGCACCGCGGTGATCGCCTGCGGCAGGCCGTTCGCGCCGAGGATCGGTCGGCCCTGGGAGTCACGGCGGACATTGCGGGCCGGGTCGGTGAACGGACCCTCGGCCTCCACGTTGGTCTGCTCCGCGCGCAGCCCGCCCACGATCTTAAGGCGGCGGTCGAAGAAGGAAACATCGCCGCGGAGGTACGCCGCCGACACGAGCTCCTCGGCATATTTGGAATTGCTGACGATGGCGCGGTAGGCGGCGTTTTCGTCGAAGGTGAACTGCGCCGGATTCGCGCGGTAGAAGTCGAGCAGCCGCAGGTTGCTCACCCCGTCGGTGCGCGGGAAACCATAGGGCGGAATCCGCTGCGAGTTGTAGGGGTCGAGGAACGGTGTCGCGACATCGTCGTTGCCCACCGGCGTGGTGCTGCTGCGCCCATCGCCGCCGACGAACGTGAAGGTCGGATTGGTCGTGCGGATGTCGCGCATCGATTGCCTCACGTCGAAGCCGGCTTTCAGCGAAAGGGGCACTTTGCCATAGAAATCGCGGGCCAGGTTGCCGTAGGCGCTGCGCTGGATGTCCGTGCTGTCGTTCTGGCTGTCGCCGCCCGACGCGAGCGCGTAGTTGGAAATATTATACGGGTCCACCGCGGCGCCCGAAGCGGTGTCGGTGACGCGGATCACGCCGGGCCGGAGATAGAAGATGTCCGAGAACGCCACGGTCACGCCGGTGCGGCGCGCGACGGAGCTGCGGAAGAAGCCCGCCCGGCTGCCGTCGTTACGATCGTTGGCCTGGGAAAAGCCGACTCCGCCCACGGCCTTCCAGACCGGTCCCTCGTGCCGCCAGATGAGCGTCGGCATCATCGTGCGGTTCACGCGTTGACGCTCGTCGCGGTTCAGCTGGACCTCACCGGGGCCGACCGTCGACGTGGTCGTGAAGTTGCCCGGCAGGACCGAATTGATATTGAAGACGGCGGTGTTGTTCTTGAACCAGACCTCGAACGACGAGAATTGAAAACCGAGCGAGATCCGGTCGACGCGTGACAGCCGGTAGTCGAACATCACGGCGGCCGAATTGCGGGCGGTCACCTTCGGCGCATCGAGCACGGTGAAGCTGCTGAGGTACGGCCGGTCGAACGAGGTATTCGGAAAGGTCGTGCCGTTGGTCGACGTGCCGCCCCCGCGCCACGTCATGGTGGCGATGTCCTGGGCCGAGTACTGCGTCGAGTGTCCGCCGGAAAACGTGTAGCCGAAGCGCTGGTTCACGGGCGCGACATAGGAGAAGTCGAAGCCCGGATGCACGTTCCGGCTCGGCGACTGGCGTGCGGTGTTCACCTTCTGGAAATCGCGGGCGTTGTCGCGCATCATGAGATAGACGCTGCCGGTGAAGACGGGCTTGGAGCGCTCGAATGAACTGCGCTGCACCATGTTCACGGATCCGGCGAGCGCGGCGCCCGAGGACTCCGGCGTGGGCGAATACGAAACCTCGATGCGCGAGAGGCTGTTGTTCGAAACCATGTCCACCTGCACCGCCCGCGCCGTGCCGCCCGCGGAGCTGGCGAGGCTGAAGCCGTCGACCGTGACGGGAACGTTGTCCGAGGACACGCCGTTGATGGAGATGAAGCGCATGTTGCCGCCGCTGTTTTCGACCGTGACACCGGGCATGAACTTCAGCACCTCGGCCGCATTGCCCTCGGCCACGCCGCCGAATTCGTCGGCGGAAATCACGTTCTTGATGTTCGCGGCGAAGCGCTGCTCGTTGATCGCAATTGCGGCGCCATCCATCTCGCGCGTCGTGCCGACGACAAACTTTTCGAGCTTCACCACGCCGCCAGCCGCCGGGTCCGCGCGCGTCTCGAAGGTCTGGAGATTTACGTCGTGGCGCGCGATCTGTCCAGCGACGACCGACACGTCGTCGGTGCGGGGGAGCAAACCGGTGAAGAACACGCGCACCTTGGCGGTGCCGGCCGGCAGGTTCGTGAGCCGGTAGTTGCCACCGGAATCGGAAAACGTCTCGGCGGCGGAACCCTCGACCGTGATGCGGGCACGTTCCACGAACTCGCCGCTGCGCGTGTTGACCACGCGGCCCTCGATGGTGCCGCCGGCGGACTGGGCGAGGGCTGAGATTCCAGATACGAACCAGAGGAGAACGCCGATGAGGAGCGGCGGAAGGAGGAGACGGGAGCGGTCGGGCTTTAGGTTCATGGTGGAGGAGGTCTGATCCGTTGGCGGGTCGAAAGTCGATTCAGGGCGCGGTCCGGCCGAGCCGCACGGGCTGCGGGTCGGACACCCAGCCGGCGGCACGCTGGCCACGTCCCGGCCGGTCCACGTCGCCCAAATCGGCGCGGGCGGCGTCGGCGAGTTTGGTCAAGGTCGTCACAATGTCCGAATGCTGCGCGATCACATCGCGGCTTTCCTGCGCATCCTGGACGACATCGTAGAGGCGGGCGGGCTGCGGCCCCGCGTCGGCCTTGGCCGGTGCTTTCTTGCCCGGTGCGGATTTTTCCGGCGCGGCCTTACCCACGACGTTTCGTCGGGCCGGCAACGGCAGGTGGAGCTTCCATGCCCCGGAGCGAACCGCCTGCAACTGGTCGCCCTGATAGTAGTAAAACGCCTCGTGCGGCGTTCGCGCCCCGGCTTCGCCGGCGAGCAGCGGCCAGATGTTGCGACCGTCGATGGGGTGCGGTGGGAGTCGTCCGCCCGCCAGCATGGCGAACGTCGGCAGCACATCCATGAGCGTCATCAATTCCGCGCACACCGTTCCGGCCTTGATCCGGTTCGGCCACCACGCGATGCTAGGCACACGCATGCCGCCTTCCGCCGTCGTGTAACCCCAGCCGCCCAGCGGGAGATTGCTGCCCTGCACCGGATGGCGCCGCGGCGCACCGTTGTCCGAGGTCCACAGCACCAGCGTGTGTTGATCGAGTTCCAGCCGCTTGAGCGCATCGAGGATCTGACCGGCCGCCCAGTCGAGTTCCTCAACGGAGTCGCCCCAGGGTCCGTTGCGCGACTTACCGCGGAAGGCCGCGCTCGCGAACGGCGCCTGAGTGCTGCCGGGCATCGCGTGCGGCAGGTAGAGGAAGAAGGGGCGCTCGCGATTTTCGGTGATGAAACGGATCGCATCCTCCGCTTCGCGGCGGGTGAGTTCATTCCGGTCGACCGGCGCCTCGATCACGGTCTCGTTGCGCATCAAGGGCAGCTCCGGCCACACTTGGCCCTCGCGGGCGGTCATGTCGTCGCTGTAGGGAATCCCGATGTAGGAATCGAACCCCTGCCGTGTCGGCAGGAACGGGCCCTGGTCACCGAGGTGCCATTTGCCGATCATGCCCGTCACGTAGCCGCGTTCCTTCAGCACTTCCGCGATCGTGACTTCGCTCGGGTTGAGGCCGATCGGCTCCACGGGCTGCAACACGCCGCCGCCGCGGGCATTCTTGTGCAGGTTGACGCGCCGCGGATACGACCCGGTCATCAGCGCCGCGCGCGACGGCGTGCAGACGCCGCTCGCCGAATACAGGTGCGTGAGCTTCATGCCCTCGCGCGCCATGCGCTCCAGGTTCGGCGTCCGATGCACCGTCTCG
>CAMDOF010000197.1 GCA_945903465.1 Opitutus sp. GAS368 | reverse complement strand
GCCGCCGTCCCGCGTATTTGGCGCGAGTTCCCAGAGGTGAACGGTGGCGCCGAGGACGTTGCTGGGGATGCCGGCCACTTTCTGCCGATGCACGCATGGTTTGTGGGCAATCGGAAGCGCGCTCGCCATGCTCGCAGCCAAGGCCTGGCCCGCCCGCCTGAATTTATCCGCTCGGTTTCATTTCCCTCGTGTCGGGTGAGCGCCATCCCCGTCAAGAAAACTCAGAGTTTTGCGCCACCCGGGAACTCCGACGCCTTCGCGTCCCGTCACTGCGGTGAACCTTTTCGGTAAAAGGGACCCGCTGTCTTGGCGTCCTGGGGACAGTCGCCCGGTGGCTTCTCGAAAGGCCGGCCGGCATCGCGGGGACGGTGAGGCGCGATCCCTCGTCTCGGTATTCTTATGGTCGGGCCGACGGACTTTCCGGGCAAACTGGGCGGGCCTCGATCAGGTCGGTCGCTGCCACTTTGAATTTAAAGCGTGGTCACGAGCGTGAGGATTGTGGCGACACCGCCACCGATGGCGAGCCAGCCCCAAGTGCGGGTGGCGCTGAGTTTCCACCAGAGGTAGAGCCCTGTGGCGATCCAAGCGAGCGTCGCGACGGAAAATAGATCGACGAAAAACGCCCACAGGTTGTTGAGCGGGCCACCTTGCCCGTAGCCGGTGCGTTCGTGGAGCCGGGTGAGCACTTCAGTCCCAGCGAATGGTCTACCCTCTACGCGGAGCTTTTTGGTGGTAAAATCGTAGGTGACGCGACGCGGATGCCAAAAGTTCTGCACGTTGATATTCAGACGTTCGCCTTGGCGGCGCGCAAAGAAAGCGCCCTTGAGACCGTTTTCATCGAGGAGGCTTTTCACCGCCGCGCGCAGGCCCGAGGGATCGCTCGGGACCTGGAACGTCACCTCTTTTTCCCAGAGCGGCCGCCATAATGGGTCGGTCTGGTGCACAACGCGGAAGAACTCGCGGTGGTTGAAGACGACGGTCGAGAGCGCGTAGACCAGCATCCAAGGGATGAGGAGCAGACCAAGGTAAAGATGGGTGCGACGGAAAAGCAGATTCCAGTTTTGCATGGTGCGTTCTCCTTAAATGGTTGCGAGCAGCAGGCTAAACGCACCGAAGCCGATCAGCGCGAAGATCGCGCCCGTGGTGCGGGCCGGTTTTATCTCCCACCACATCCAAATTCCGGATACGATCCAGAACAGCAGCCCGACGATCGCGAGATCGACCATGAAGCCCCAGATCTTCGCTGGGATGAAGGGCTGCTCGTAGCCGTGGCGGAAGTGCAGGCGGTTGACCGTCATCGGGGCATTGAGCGCGAGCTTTTCGATCAGCAGGCGGTTTTCGGTGCGGAAGTAGGTCACGCGGTGCGCGGTGAACGCGGCGTTGCGCGTGATGACCAGCTTGGGCTGGTTGGGGGTGCCCTGCACATTGAAGGCGCCGGCGAGACCAAGGTCCGCGAGGACTTGGCCACCGATCATCCGCGCATCGGCGTCGGCTGAAAATGCCGCGGCATAGGGGCGCTCCTCGATTTTTTCGAAGTCGTTGAACTTGCCACCATACCATCCCCGGACGGTCTCTTGATGATTCAGCACCAGCCCGCTCAAGGCGTAGATGACCATCCACGGCGTGAGGAACAACGCCAAATACATGTGGGTGCGTCGAATGAGTTTTGCGGGAGTGGGGTTCATGGGGGGGGGAAGGAGCCGGGGTTTCCTGGCGCAGTGCAAGGATGATTCTCGGGCGAGGGCAATCGGTTTAATACTGGTGGCAACTGACGGGGCCCAGGCGCAGGCGCGGACCTCACGAGACCGGGCGCTAACCCATCAGCTGATGGATTTTCTCTTCCAGCTCTGCCCGCTTGAAGGGCTTGTGCAAAAACTTGAAGGGTCCGCGGGCGTTCGAGAGCCGCTGCATGACATCGCTCTCGCTAAAGCCGCTGATGATCAGCACGGGAATGTCGGCTTGGATTGTACGCAGCTTGGCCATCGTCTCCTCGCCTGTGAGTCCAGGCATGAGCAAGTCGAGAAGCACGATGTCGAATGCCCCGGGTTCCGCGCTAAACGCGTTGAGGCCGCTCTGCCCGTCGGCCACGGCCGTCACCTTGAGCCCGAATGATTCCGTCAATGCGCGGACGACCAAGCGGACGCTCTCGTCATCGTCGATGATCAGCGCGCGACCGTGGAATCTCCGGGCCATAGCGGCTCGTGGCGGCTGCGGTTTCGGCACTCTCTGGGCGGAGGCGGGAATCAGCAGCCGAAAAGCTGAGCCCCGACCGAGCGCACTTTCAACACCGAGCGCGGCGTGGTGGCCATGCACGATCCCGAGCACCGCGGCGAGGCCGAGCCCGCGGCCGGCGAATCTCGTGGTGAAAAACGGATCGAAGATTCGGGGAAGTATTTCAGGTGCAATGCCACTGCCATTGTCCCGCACTTCTAGATAAACGTAGTCGCCTTCGGCCAGCGCGCTGCCCCCGACCGCGGCATCAAGCACGGCGCGGGTGGCTCGGAGTGCCCCGCTGGTGATCACGATCTCGCCGGCCCCCTCGATGACTGCGTCGGCGGCGTTGAGCACGAGGTTTACCACGAGCTGGCGGAGCTGCATGGCGTCCGCGATGACGGCCGGTAGTGAGTGGTCGAGGACGAGCTCCAAGCGGGCTTTCCGTGCGACCGATATTTCGAGCAGCGCCAGGAGGCCCTCGGTGAGTGTACTGATATCGATTGGCTCGACGATGAAGCGGCCCTTGCCCGCATAGGCGAGCATCTGGCGGCAGAGTTCAGCGGCCCGGTTGGCACCGGTTTCGATGGCTTGGAGTTTGCCGTCAACCTCATGGCCGGGGGCGAGCGCGCCGCGCACGATGCCGGCATTGCCCAAAATACTTGTGAGGAGATTGTTGAAATCATGAGCAATGCCGCCCGCGAGCAGGCCCAGACTTTCAAATTTTTGGCCTTCGAGCAGTTTGCGCTCGAGCTTGATCCGCTCGTTCTCGGCGAGCTTGCGCGCGGTCACGTCGACGGTGAGTCCTTCGATAAATTCGAGGGTGCCGCTCAGAGCAAAGACGCCACGCCCGCGTGAGAGCAGCCAACGTTCGGTGCCGTCGCGAGCGTCGATCCGATACTCGATTTCAAATTGCGCGCGGGTGATGATCGCGGTCCCCATCATCACCCGCCCTCGCTCAAGGTCCTTATTGTTCACCAAATCGCGAAAATGAACACGCCCCGATGTAAAGTCGGCCGCGGACCAGCCCGTGAGCGCCAGCGTCCCTTCGCTGGCGTATAATATCTGCAGGAGCCCGTCATGGAAGGTCGCGCGGAAGACCATCCCCGGCAACGATTGCATGAGGCTGTCCAGTTGGCGGCGGCTTTCCACGAGCTCGGTGGTGCGTTCAATAACCTGCCGCTGAATCTCTCGGGTATGGCGTATCGTACCCGCAACGTAGGCGGCCAGCAGCCCAGTCGCCCCGAGCCCGAGTCCGAGCGAGGCCAGCGGCAGCAGGGACGCCGCTTGCGGCGAGGGGGCGCTCCGATAGCAGATGGACCAATTTCGGCCGCCGATGGCGAGCGAGACTTGCTTGGCGCTGTTCCTGCGAAACTCCGCTTCCGTCGGAATCTTCCCAGCGTTTTTTTCGCCCGATAGATAGCAAAAAAGGACGCGGCGGTCAGGCTGGGTGGCCGATTCGTCGATAAACATGGCGTCGAGCGTGGTGCCGTTCGTGAGGCGCCACGGTTGCGTAAAAATATCCCTCACCCTAAAAATCCCCAGCAGAAAGCCGGAAAACCGCGGCGTTTTGACCCCATCCCTCCCGCCGAGCACGGGTTTGATGATGGCGATGCCGGCGTCGTGATCGGTTTCATACACAAGCTTCAGTCGCCCACTAAACAGCAGCTGGCCTTCCGCCCGAGCGCGCGCGAAGTCTCCGCCCAGCGGGCTCGCGGCCGCATCCACGCCAAGGACGGCGCGGTTAGTTGCGATCGGCTCAGCGTACAAAATCGGAAAATATTCCGCCTGATCTTGGGCTGGGATATCGCGCCCCTCCGCGTCGCGTCGTCGGATACGCATGGGCCCGCCAAAATCTGCCGAGACCTTCTTTTCCCACTCCGCTCGGTCGGCCGCTGTGACTAGGGGGGCCCATTGTAAACCGAGTACCTCAGGATGTCGCTCCAGCAAAGATTCCGCCGCTCGACGAAAATCATCCCGTGTGACTGCTTCATTCACGTTGAGCAGGAGCCCGAGGCTAATCAGGCATTCTTGATACCTGTTCAGCGTCTCGCGAACCAGCGCGTGGTGAGACTGAATCTGCCGCTCCAGCGCGTCGGCGTTATCGAGGGCCAGCCGGGTGTGCGTGTATTGGTAAAGACCGACCGACGCCGCCACTCCCGCGACGACGAGAAAGCAAAGAGCGAGCGGCCTTCGTTCGATTTTTCTAGTTGTTAGGGCTGTTGCTGTCATCGAGCGTTCGCGTTCAAATATCCGCTTTAAGCTCCCGCCGGTTCCGTAGTTAATTTCCAGCCGCGGGTGGTGGATTTCGGGTTCAAACTCACGCTTCTCGATGCCGCCGAGCGTGGGCGACGTCGAGCTTTCCCGCCGATTACTTTCCAACCGGGGCTCTCCCGCGCGTCAGTGATTATGCCGACCCTCTCTTCCAGCCATCACCAAAACTCAGTCCGACGCGTGCGTTCGGGCGCAACGGGATGTCCTCAGTCCCTTTTCAGCGACAGGCTTTCGAACGGAGTTGCTCTTATTTCAATAAAATCCCTGGAGCCTGCCCCGGGGATTTTGATCAGGGCAATCCAATGTTCAGTACCACCGCCAAACTTCCCGCCCGTAGCCGCGACCAAGCGGAAGTAAGCTTCGGGGTATTGGAACCATCGCGAATAAATTCTCCGAGCCAGCGGCGTGGTTTGGTGTCAGGTCGAGGCGTTCGTGCTGCGGCGAAACTGCGGCGAAACGACGTTCACCCGGCGGTGAATAAGTTGCGCGCCCGCGCGAGCGAGCCACTTACTGGGGGTGCAT
This sequence comes from Opitutus sp. GAS368, assembly GCA_945903465.1. Classification (GTDB taxonomy): domain Bacteria; phylum Verrucomicrobiota; class Verrucomicrobiia; order Opitutales; family Opitutaceae; genus ER46. The sequence goes on along the minus strand of CAMDOF010000197.1, from coordinate 7,357 downwards.
CTCTGAGCCAGAGATGTACCCCGTTCGGCTCGTTTCGAATGAACAGGCACGGGATCGTCATGGCGGGGGCGGGAAAAACGAGGCAATTCACCGTGCGCCGGGCCAAAGCGTGCGCCAGAAAAAGGTGCCGGCGAAAACCGCCGGCTCCTCGGAGAATCAACTCAGGGCGACTCAGAAAGTGCCGCGCACGCCGAACGCCCAGTTCGCACCGTACGCCTCCATCTGGCGCAAATAGGGGCTCTTACCCTGCTCCACACCGGGAGGCGACCGATACCAGAGGTCGGGCTGATTGCTGATGTTGCGACCCGTCGCGAAGAGCGTCGCATATTTGTGGAGTTTCCAGCCGAGCGTGAGGTCGAACTTGGTGATCGCGCCGTAATATTGTCCGTAGGTGCCGCCATCCGGCCGGTCGTCGCCCCAGACAAAGTTCAGCGAGCCGCTGAACCGGCGGAGGCTGTAGCTCAAACCACCCGACACGCGATGCGGCGTCACGGTGCCGCGGCGTGCCGGCGGGCCGGAGCCGTCTCCACTCTGTGTCAGATAGGTGCGGTCGTAGTTCGCAAAGACACCCACGCCACGCAGATACTCGCTGGGCAGGAATCCGAGCGTCTGCCGGTAGCCCAAGGACATGTTCTTGGTCGTCGTAACGCGATCCGAGAGGTTTCTCGTCGTAGTGAGGCTGTAGTTCTGCAGATCGGGGTCGTCATTGTCCCACTCCCCCGGCAGGTAGGTGATGCTCTGAATCGTGTTCCGGAAGGTGGTCTTACTGAAGGCGAGGGTAATCGAGCCCGGCGAGCGGCCCGAGAAGTAATACCCGAGGCGCGTCTGGTATTTGTTGTGGAATTCGGGATCGAGCTCCCGGTTGGGAGCAGTGATGCGCCTCGCGTTTTCGTCGATCACAAATACACCGGCGAGATTGTCGATGGGCGGACGGCCGATCGATTTGTTCCAGCCGATCTGCCAGTCGAAGTTCTGCAGGATCTGGTATTTCACGTTCACCGACGGGAAGAAATTGTGGTAATTTGAGCGCCGGATCACCTTCGGCTGGCTCTCGAATTGATACTTCATGCCCGCCAGCGTCAGCGCGCGGCCGCCATTGGTGGCGACCGCATTCATGGGGTAACCCGCCGCGAGCACTTCCGCGCGCGTCCGCGGATCGAAATCGGTGATGTTGTTGCGCGTCTCCTCGTAGCGCACGCCGAACAGCGTGCGCAGTTTGGAGGTGAGCCTCACGTCGGCCTGGCCATAACCGGCGCTGACGACTTGGCGAAAGTCACGTTTGTTCGCGATGTAGCTTGTGTAGTAGTTCTCGGGCGTGCCCAAATGGGTGAACAGCTCCGGGTGATCTTTAAAGAGACTGGCCATGGCGGCGCGGCTGGCTCGCGGCGCCATGCCTTGCTGGCCATTGACGTTGAACATCGTGAACCCATTGGTCCTCCCCAACTCAAAGACGTTGGTGGATTGATACTGCGGCCCCACGTTCAACCAGTTGCCGAAGGTCACGCTTTCGTTCCCCCCGGTCGTGGGATTCACCCGGGTGGTGTTGCCGTTGGGCCCTGTGTAGGCCCAGATCTGATATGAGCTATCGTCGTAGTTGTCGCGTGTCTCCTCATCCCATTTCGAGCCGAACTGAAAGAGCGTCGGGAACCGCTGGAAGATGGAAAACCGGGGCGCAAACCTCGCATTCAGGGTGCCCGTCCATTTCTCGGTGATCCAGTGGCGATTGTCGTTGATGACGCGCGTGCCGCCGGCGCGGCTGTCGGTGCTGGTGAAACTGCGCAGGTCGAACATGTCGGCCCCGGAGGTCTGGCGCATGGTCCACTCCCACGAATTCGCACTCGGGCGCGTGGCGGTGAATCCGCCGGTCGCAGCGCCGCCTTCGCTGGCCGAGAAGCCGCGCTCAAGCGCCTCATAGTTGTTTCTCGACTTCGAAACCCCCATCGCGCCATCGATGATCAGGGTCCCGAGCCGGTATTCGAACTTCGGCGAATACTGCCTCGATTGGGTCGTCTTGTCCGCGGTAGCGCCGCCGTTGGTCAGGTTCGCCACGTTGGCGGTCGCGGTGCGGTCCACCGCGACGGTGGTGATGCCATCGCCGCGGATGCTGGGCCGGCCGTTGGCGACGTTGTTGTTATCGTTGGCGGCGGTGAACGTGAAATTCCGGTTCCAGTATTCAAACGAGGCCGTCGTATACATCATGTTCAACGAAAGGATCAGGCGCGGCGTGATTTTCCAATCGGCCGTGAGCATCATGGCATCCTTGGTGTCGAACCGGGGACCATCCTTGAAATCGATCACGCGCACGACCCATGGACGCGGGTTGACGGGATCGGTCGCGGCGGCGCCGCTGTAGGTGTTGGTCATGAGCTGCTGCTCGTTATAGAGGAAGGAGTGGCCCAAGCTGAACTGAACGCCGAACTTCTGGTCAAAGAACGACTCGGAATAGCCGAATTGGTAGTTCGGCCCGTTTTTGCGATCCGGGTGATCGCGCTGCCCGTCGGACTTGCTGAGCCGGAATTCCTCGCTGTTGACGGTGGTGCTGAAGTTGTAGTTGACCTGCCGGCCCCGGCGGTCGAAGGCGCGCTTGCTGCGCATGTTGATGTTGCCGGCGGGGGTGTCGGCATCGTTGGCCGGCGTCGACGTCCAGTTGATTTCGATCGACTCGATGTTGGTGATGGAGAAACCCTCGAAGCTCGTGCCACGGGAAGCGGCACCGCCGCCGCGGTTGGCGTCGGCGTTGGCCGTGCGCATGCCGTCGATGGCGACGCCCACGTATTGGTTATCCATGCCGCCGAGGCGCGGGCCGCGCGCCTCCGGCTCGACGTAGTCGAGGTCAACGCCGGGGAGGTATTTCAGGAACTCGCCGACATTGCCGGCCGTCACGTCGCCGAAGATGTCAGACGCCACCGAGGTGGTGATGTTCATCGCAGCGCGCTGGGCTTGGATGGCCTTGGCGTTGCCCTCGCGCTCTGACGACACGGTGAACGCGGCAAGCTGCACGACGCCGTCCTTGGTCGTCGGTACGGCGGCCGCGCTCGTGAGATTGAGGTCGCGCACGGCGATCTGGCCCGCGGAGACGGTGAAGGTCTCGGTGATCGTGTTGTAGCCCGTGAACGTGACGGCGATCTTGGCTTCACCGGCTGGGACGTTGAGAAATTGAAACGAGCCGTCGTTCTCGGTGAAAACGACTTGTGGCGTGCCTTCAAGCCGCGCCTCGGCGTTGCGGACGTATTCTTTCGACACGGGATTGAAGACGCGGCCTTGGATGGTTCCCGTTTGAGCGTGAGCCACGGCGAAGGTCGCGAGCCAGCAAAAGGTAAACGCGACAATTTTTCTACAGGATGGGGACATGGTGGAATTGGGTTTATTTTTCCTAGAAAACTACAGCCGTTAAGCGCTGGGGTGAAAGGTTGGCTCTGTTTTTTTCTGTCACGGCCAAAACTTGTTTTGGGGTGGGAGCTCCGAGGAAACTGGATTTTCGGGGGGAGGGTTTTAGCTAAATGACTGTGAAACTAGAGGGCGCCACCCGAAAGACTCTCGACCGGTTCATCCCACATAAAGTGGACCCCGTCGGTTGGACAGGTGAGACGTGGAAGTTCGTTTTGGATTGGAGAGGAAGACAAGGTGGAAATGGAGGGGGGACTTCGTTCGGGGTGCAATGAAGCGCGCTTGCGGCAAGTCTCTGCCGATCGCGATGTTCGCATCACGGGCTTCCGCGGACCTTCGCTCTGCCGCTGGCCAGGTGCGCTCTTGCCAAACAGGTCGCCACCGCCGACCCTCGTGGTCTCATCATTCTCTGAAATGCCCTCACCTATTTCTCGTCGCACCGTTCTCCGCAATCTCGCCGGCGCGGCCGCGCTCGCTTCGCTTTCGCAGTCTCGCGCGGCCGAGAAGGCCGCCTTGCCCCCAGCCACGGGCGGTTCGATCCGCCAGTCCGTCTGTAAATGGTGCTACAAGGAAATCGCACTCGATCCGTTTTGTGCTGCCGCCAAAGAAATCGGACTGGAGTCCGTCGAGTTGCTCAACCCAGAAGATTTTCCGACCATCAAAAAATATGGCTTGGATTGCGCCATGGTCAGCAACCCCGTCGTCCAGACGCCTCAGGGGGTCAGCGTTGGCGGTATCGGCAAGGCTTGGAACCGCCTCGAGCACCATGACTCCCTCGTCGCGATTTACGAAAAACGCATCGCCGAGGTCGCCGCGGCCGGTTTTAAAAATGTGATTTGTTTCTCGGGTAATCGCGAGAAGCTGGACGATGAGAAGGGGCTGGAAAACTGCGCCGTCGGGCTCAAGCGCATCATGGCGGTCGCTGAGAAAAACCGCGTCAATGTCATCATGGAGCTCCTTAATTCAAAGGTGAATCACAAGGACTACATGTGTGATCGCACGCCTTGGGGCGTCGATCTCGTGAAGCGGGTCGGTTCCGAGCGCTTCAAACTGCTTTACGATATCTACCACATGCAGATTATGGAGGGAGACGTGATCCGCACGATTAACGACAACGCGGCTTACATCGGGCACTATCACACCGCGGGAAATCCCGGTCGCAATGAGTTCGAGCCCCAGGATCAGCAGGAACTCAATTACCCGCCGATCATGCGTGCCATCAAAGCAACCGGTTTCAAGGGCTTCGTCGGCCAGGAGTTCATTCCAAAGCGCGATCCGCTGTCCTCACTGCGTGCATCGGTAAAGTTGTGCGCGGTCTAGTCCTTGGCTGGTGGTTTCGGCGCCTGCCGCGGATCGCTCGCCATTCTTGTCAGAGCCCGTTCATGAAAAATACCGCAGTCGCCGTTACGGCCCTGCGGCGAGCACCGCGGGTGGGACTCGCGGCCGCAGGTGGCCGGGGACAAACCGCCGGCAGGGGCCCAGAGCAGGGGGCCGCCGCGATCAGCACGTCGGAGCGTGCGCGCGGGCAAATCAGGAGCGTGCGAAAAGAATGCACGGCCGGAGCAGGCTGCCCAGTGATGAGATTTTCTGAGTGCGGACCCGAGAGGAGTGCCACCGGGCGTCAACTCCCTGGACGCATCGCGCGAACATAGACGTAGTAGGCCCCTGCGATTTCTTGTCCGGCTGCGTCGCGAAACCACGTCTGCATCTCCGCCGGGCCTCTCGGCAGCGTGACGTTAAACGTCACCACCTTGTCCTCGCCCCCGACCGATTGCTGCCCGCGGACGTCGCCGATTTTGATCTCGGCGCTCGCCACGGGAAACGCATCGCCCGCGGCAAAATTTCCATCCACGCCTTGGTAGGCGGGCATGGCTGCCGTAATCGGCGCATCGGCCTCGACCGGCCAGCGACGCAGGGAAATTTCATAGTCGCCGGCATGTTCAACCACGAGCGACCAGGCGCCGTTCTTTTTCGTCCGCCGCACCTGCGCCTGCTGATCGAAAAACACGTCCACCCAATCGCAGGGTGAAAGTTGGGTGGGATTCGCCCGCGCCGATCCGAGGTGGATTGGGCTGATCTCATGGACCCGCGGCGCCACGCCCGACCACCACTTCGCATAATCGGCGCGTAGCGTGGTCGCCACCTCCGGAAATTGCGTGATGACGTTGCGCTCCTGCGCCGGATCAGTCGCGAGATCGTAGAGCTCGTTGTCGGACACCAAGCGCCACCGTTTCCACAGCACCACCGCATCGCCCGGCTTCGGCCGGGAGTCGTTCATGCGGGAAAACTGAATCGTGAGTTTCCGATCGGGCAGCGTCGCGGCGGGATCGCGCAGGAGGCCGGCCAGGCTCGTGCCGTCGAATTTGGCCGCGGCAGGTTTCGCCACCCCACAGAGTTCGAGCAGCGTCGGGAGCACGTCCTGCACCTGTGTCAGCGCCGCGATGTCCCCGGCGGCACGCAATTTCCCGGCGGGCCAGCGGATAAAAAACGGCACGCGATGGCCACCTTCGTAGAGGGCGATTTTCTTGCCGCGCATGCCGGCGTTAAATACGGGATCGCCAGTCGCGGTGCCGTTGTCGGTCATGAAAATCAGGATCGTGTTCTCGCGCAGTCCGCTTTCACGCAGGAACGCATCGAGCCGGCCGAGGTTCTCGTCGATGTTCGCAATCATGCCGAAGAAACTCGCGATCGCCGGTTTCTGCTGGCGGTAGGGTTCGCGGTAGCGGTCGGGGACAAAGAGCGGACCGTGGGCAGCGGCGAGTGGCAGGTAACAGAAGAACGGCTCGTGGCGCGCGGCCTGTTGCTTCATCCACGCCTGCGCCTCGCGGAAGAACACGTCGGTGGTGTAGCCTTCGAACTTCCGGTCGACGCCGTTGTGTTGGTAGATGTCGTCGAAGTAGTCGTTGTTAAAGTAGCCGGCGGCGGAAGGGATGCTCGACGACTGATACCAGATCGATTCCTGAAAACCGCGGTCCTGCGGGCGGTAGGGATAGTTGTCACCGAGGTGCCACTTGCCGAACATTCCGGTGCGGTAGCCGGCGGCCGATAAAATTTCAGGCATCGTGGGAAAGTCGCGGCGCAGATTCGTGCGGCCGCTGCTGACGTTCATCGCGCCGTTGCGGAGCGCATCCACGCCGGTCATGAGTTGTCCGCGCGTTGGCGTGCACATCGGGGCCACGTGAAAATCTGTGAAGCGGAGGCTCTCCGCGTGCAGCCGGTCCATCTGCGGGGTCTTGAGCACGGGGTTGCCGTGCACGGCGAGATCGCCGTAGCCCTGATCATCGACGAGCACGAGGAGGATGTTCGGCCTCGCCGCCGGGGCGGCGGCGCCGTTGCGCATGACGGCAACGCCGCCGCCAATGAGCAGGAGAAACGAGAGGAGGCGAGTCATCGGAAAGATTTTCGAAAGCGGTTACTTCGCCGCTTTCTTGGCCTTTGTCGGCGGTGGGTTGAATTCCGGTTTGGATGGGTCGTGCTTGGGATTGGGCGTGGGCATCTGGGCACCGACTTCCTGGCGCCACGCGTGCAGGCGCGCGCGGAGTTGCGCCGTGCGTTGCGGCTGCGCGGTGGCGAGGTCGCTTTTTTCCCCGATATCTTCGCGGATATTGTAGAGCTCGACGTGCCTGTCGTTGAAAAATTCGACGAGTTTGAAATCGCCCGAGCGAATCGCGCCGTAGGGCATGGCACCGCCGAGCTGGTAATGTTGATGGTGCGGGTAATGCCAGAACAGCGTGTCGCGCGTGAGCTTCGTGCCGCTGCGCAGCAGGGGCGCGATGCTCACGCCGTCGACCGCGGTGCGGGCGGCGCTCGCCGGCAGGCCCGCCATTTCCACGAGCGAAGGGAAGAGATCCATGGTGATCACGGGCGCGTCCGACACGGCGCCGGCCTTCGTCACGCCCGGCCAGAAAACGATGAGCGGCACACGCACGCCGCCTTCGTAGGCGGAGGCCTTGCCGACGCGCAGCGGCAG
>CAMDOF010000196.1 GCA_945903465.1 Opitutus sp. GAS368 | reverse complement strand
GACAGGAGTGTCGCCGGTCCGTCGGATGAGCGACACTCTTGTCGCCCCTGCTACATGGGAGCCTCCCCACCAAAACAAGTTTTGGCCGCGGCGGGAAGAAACAGCTTTCCAGGCCCACCAGGGACTTACAGTGGCTGTTTCTTGGGAGCTCACGAAGAAAAGGCGGGGAGCGTGCGGCTGCGGCGGGACCGTCAAGGACGGCGCGATCGAGATCCAGGGTGATCAGCGGGAGAAGATGGCTAAAATTTTGCTCGAGGCGGGATTTCGGCCAGTGCTGGCGGGCGGGTGAAGCGGAGGAGGCGGGGAACGCGGGGAACGTGGAAAGTTAACCACGGATGGACACGGATGGGCACGGCTGTTCGGAGGGAGCGCAGGTGCCGTGGTCTCGGTGCGGGGAAGTCGAGAATCGGCATTGCGCGCGGGAGTGACGCAGTTACGGTGCGGACATGTTAAGTATCTTGGAATTGCCGACGGTGCGCCAGCGGGTGGCGCGGATCAGCGTCGAAAGCTATCATGCGATGTCCGCGCAGGGCTTGGTAAATGAGCGCACGGAATTGTTGCGGGGTGCGATTATTGAAAAAATGACTAAATCACCCCTGCACGTTTTCTTGGTCGATACACTTTACGAGCAACTGCGCTCGATGGAATTCGCCGGACACCTCGTCCGCAAAGAGCAACCCGTGACGCTGGTCGATTCCGAGCCCGAGCCGGACATTGCAATCGTGAAGGGCTCGCGGGAAGATTTTCGCGACGGACATCCCGACGGGGCCGTCCTCGTAGTAGAGGTCGCGGTTTCGAGTGAGGAGAGCGATCGGGAAAAGGCTTCGATCTACGCGGAGGCGGGTGTGGCGGAGTACTGGCTCGTGTTACCGGAGAAGGGCGTGATCGAGATTTTTACGCAGCCGGTGGCGGGAAAATATGGCGAGACGCGGATCGTGCGGCGCGGCGAAGTGGCGGTGTCGCCGGTGCTGCCGGAGCTGCGGGTGGATGTGGGCGGGTTGTTCGAGTGATGTCGTCAAGGAGGGTGAGCAACGGCGGAGCCAAGCCGAAGGAGTCGTCGATTGACCCTCCAATGAGTGGCGCGTGGGCAACGCCGAGGATGATCCCGAGCGGCAGACGTCGACCGTTTTTGCTTCCGCGAACTCCGCAATCAGGCGGCTAAGCCCGCGGTGAGCGCGAGGGCGCCTTTGCCACGATTCAGAATGGAGAGAGGGTGCGGGTACACGCTCCTGTCGTCGTCAAACGCGAGAGGCGCCTTTGCCACGATTCAGAATGGAGAGAGGGTACCCTGGGGCACCGTGCGCGAGGAGGTCGCGGATTTGTGTGAGCGCCCAGTCGATGCCGATGGTTTCAACGACGTCGGTATTTTCGGCGGCGACTTCGAGACGCGTGCTGAGTTTCGCCGGGAGCGTCGTGCCGCCCATCGCGGTGAAGCGTTGGATTTGTTTCAACGAGAGCACGGGCATAATGCCGGGCACGATCGGAACCGTAATGCCGGCCGCGCGGCATTTATCGACGAAGCGATAGTAAGCGCGTAGTCAAAAAAGAGCTGCGTCGTAATGAAGTCCGCGCCGGCGTCGATTTTGATTTTGAGCGCAGTGAGGTCGGCTTCGAGGGACGGGTCTTCGGGGTGTTTCTGGGGGTAGCTGCCTACGCCGAGGCAGAAATCGGGATGGCGGGACTTCAGCAGCGCGACGAGGTCGCTGGCGTAGCGGAGACCGTCCTTGCCGGGCGTGAAGGTGGTCTCGCCCTTGGGCGGATCGCCGCGCAGCGTCATGATATTGCGGAAACCACCGGCATAAATGCGATCGGCGACCTCGGAAAGTTCGGCGCGGGTGTGACCCACACACGTGAGGTGCGGCATGACGGTGAAGCCAAAGTCGCGTTTCAGAAAGTCACAGACTTGTGCCGTGCGGTCGCGAGTCGTGCCCCCGGCTCCGGAGGTCACGGATACGAAATCGGGGCCATGCGCTTCAGCGCGGTCGCGGTGGCACGGAGGGCAGCAACGCCCGGGTCGTCCTTGGGCGAAATCCCCCCTCTTTTACCGCCCATTTTTTTGCCGAATCAGAAGTCAGCGAATGGGTGTGAAGGTAATATGGCTGTGAGTGATATCGGCCCAATGAATGACGCCGGGGGTCTTCAGGAACTCGGGGAAAGGGCCGGCAAAAAGATGCGCGGTAAAAAATGCTGAGAACAGAGGTCCTCATCTTTTACCGCCCATCTTTTTGCCGAATCAGAAGTCAGCGAATGGTTATGAAGGTAACATGGCGGTGAGTGATCTTGGCCCAATGAATGACGCCGGTGGTCTTCAGGAACTCGGGGGAATCCAGTTTCCTATCAGCCCCCGCCCCGCAATCGGATTTTGGCCGTGACAGAAAGAAACCAACCGTACGTAGCGCAGGAGCGTTTTACGAATGGTGTTTCTTAGGAGCGCGAGAGGGTGGGTGGTGGGGGAGCGAAGCACGCCTTCGTGGCCACCATCGGCGACAGGAGTGTCGCCGGTCCGTCGGATGGGCGACACTCTTGTCGCCCCTGGTGCATGAGAGCCTCCCCACCAAAACAAGTTTTGGCCCCGACGGGAAGAAACAGCTTTCCAGGCCCACCAGGAACTTACAGAATCTGTTTCTTGGGAGCTCACGAAGAAAAGGCGGGGAGCGTGCGGCTGCGGCGGGACCGTCAAGGACGGCGCGATCGAGATCCAGGGTGATCAGCGGGAGAAGATGGCTAAAATTTTGATCGAGGCGGGATTTCGGCCAGTGCTGGCGGGCGGGTGAGAAGTGACGCGGACCGTGGCGAGGTGGAGCTTGTCTCAGGTCATGGTTCGCGCATGGTGAGCGCCATGGATTACCGGAAAATCATTACGGTCGAAGCGGGCAAGCGCGGCGGCAAGCCGTGTATTCGCGGGCTGCGGGTGACGGTTTACGATATGCTTGATTACCTCGCGGCGGGCATGACATCTGAACAAATCCTGAAGGAATTCCCTTATCTGACGGAAGAAGATATTCGAGCCTGCTTGGCCTACGCCGCAGATCGTGAGCGGCGGGTCGTGGTCGCGGCAGGATGAAGTTGTTGTTTGATGAAAATTTGCCTCCGGCGCTCGTCGGGGCGACGCGGGCGAGTTTCCCGGGGGCGCTGCACGTGCACAGTTGCGGGTTGGGAGCGGTCGATGACGCGACGGTATGGGATTATGCTAAGACGAACGACTGCACGATCGTAACCAAGGATTCTGATTACGAGGAACGCAGTATCTTGCTGGGCGCTCCGCCGAAGGTAATTTGGCTCCGAACGGGAAACTGCACGACGGATTATTTGGTTTCGCTGCTTACGTTCCACGCACCGGCGATTCGCGCGTTCGCCAAGAACGAAAACGAGACGGTGCTGGAGATTTCTTAGCTACGCCGCCAGTCCGGCGGTGAGCGCGAGGGCGCCTTTGCCACGATTCAGAATGGAGAGAGGGTGCCCCGGGGCACCGTGCGCGAGGAGGTCGCGGATTTGTGTGAGCGCCCAGTCGATGCCGATGGTTTCAACGACGTCGGTATTTTCGGCGGCGACTTCGAGACGCGTGCTGAGTTTCGCCGGGAGCGTCGTGCCGCCCATCGCGGTGAAGCTTTGGATTTGTTGCAACGAGAGCACGGGCATAATGCCGGGCACGATCGGAACAGTAATGCCGGCCGCGCGGCATTTATCGACGAAGCGATAGTAAGCGCGTAGTCAAAAAAGAGCTGCGTCGTAATGAAGTCCGCGCCGGCGTCGATTTTGATTTTGAGCGCAGTGAGGTCGGCTTCGAGGGACGGGGCTTCGGGGTGTTTCTGGGGGTAGCTGCCGACGCCGAGGCAGAAATCGGGATGGCGGGACTTCAGCAGCGCGACGAGGTCGCTGGCGTAGCCCCGCACGGTGCGAAAAGGTCGTGCGCAGATTTTCGCGATTAATGACATGATAACGGGCTCCCGGGTATTGAAGGCGAAGACGTCGCGCCATCCCTCGAATCGACCACTCCTGCCGTAGCCACCCCAGACGTGCCGATACCCCATTTGGGGGTTATGCCGAGCTGGCGTCCTACACGGTGGCCCTGCTCGCGCCGAGACGCCCGTTCACGTTATCACGAACCCCGCCGGCCGGGACATCCTCCATTGCCATCGGCGGACTGACCCCGTCCGGATGCTCCTTCTGCCCGAACATCGCGATCCGGTTGATCGTTTCCTCATCTGGACCGCGATCAACGAGGGTTTTGCTCTCGTGTCGGGCGGCGACGCTTTTCCCGACTACGTTCCCCACGGCCTGAAAATCTGCTGGTCGCCCGCCTGCAACGACGCGCGTCACGGAAAATTCTCAACGGGCGGGCGCGATGCCGGTTGCGCGGCCACCTGCGGCGTGTCTTCTTCACGCCGTGCGCCCCTTGTTCTGCCGCGAAGCCGAAGCCTACTGGAGCAGTTCAGACCAGCGTCCGCCGGTCCGCCCGCCCTGCGAAATTTTTTCTCAAAAATTTCGACGGTGCCCCAGCCAATGTCCTACCCCCCTCGCTATAATCATGCGCAAATCGACGCTCTATTGCGCATGATCTACTTTCCAAAGAAATCCGATCAGCCGAACCTCTCTTTTCACCCATGAACCGCATCTACCAAGGCCACGTTTCGTCCGTCGAATTCCCTGAGCCCGGCCCGAAGAACGAACGAGTGCCGCTCGATTCCGAGCGGACGCTTGTGAAACTAGAAGGGACGATGCCCCCTGCGCATGATTTGCCGTAGTAATCTTCTCAACAAAGCCCACCGCACTTATGTCCCTTGTTCGCATCTACCAAGGCCGTGTCACAAAAACCGTGTCCCTCGAAACGGGCCAAGAGACCCTGTTCACCAGCGATCTCTCCTCCACCGACCATCCTCTGTGGCAGCACCACGCGCTTTTTCAGCAGGCGATCAACTACTACCTCGTCGCCATCGCTGGCTTGGCTGACCCAGGCCAAGCCGACGTGCTCACCAAACTCCGTGAGCGTGTGATCTCCGAGTGGGACGGCGGCTCGCGCGCACGCGGAAAGGTCAACGGTTTCGGATCAAGCGTCGCGCCTCTGCTCGGACTCGCTACAAAATCGGACCCTGAAACCGTCTTCGGTGCGATTCTCCGATCAGAATTGCCACTCGCCGAAGCCCGTCACCTTGCCGGTCTTCTCCTCCTTGAAAAATGCCAGGGCGATTCCGGCATCCAGCAAGGCGGTCGCGGCTACTGGCCACGTTTTTGCGACCCCGCCAGCAATCCCACCTACGACTTTGCTGCAAGCAGTGTCGCCGCGGCCGCCGGTAAAGATGAGCTGGCCGCTCACCTACACGACCCAGACGTTACTCAAACCACGTTGAGCAAACTGGCGGCGGAGCTGGACCTTTCTTGGACCGTCAAGGTTCAGCCCGGAAAACAGTTTCATGGCCCGGAAGCTCGCGACCGCCTGATCGAAGCGGTCGAACACTTCTTGGCCGCAATCACTCAGGCTGCCGAGCCGCGCCTCTCCGGCTGGAGTCTGTCCCACCAAGGCGAGAAGATGCTCGGCGCTCTGCGCACGCAGATAGCCTCCCTCCCCGACGATTTCCAAATTCCACGCAACCGCAAAGCTGCACCCGGCCTCACGTTCGCCACGCTGCTTTTCAAGATCTTCCCTTCTCTCGAGACCGCCGCCTTGCTCGCACTCCACATCAAGGCCCCACCAAAAACGGATAAGCTCGCGACGAAAACTAAGCGTGTCGCCGCCGCTACGCCCAACTTCGCCAGCCTCGGCGATGACCCGATCAAACTCTCTCGCGCCGCCACCGGCATCGTCTTCCGCGCCTTCACCGCACTGCCCAGCTGGCAACCTGTGGCACCGAATAAACCGGCGTGGAGCGAATTTGATATCGCCGCGTTCAAGGAAGCACTCAAAGCGGTGAACCAGTTTCGCCTCAAGACCGAGGAACGCACCGCACGCCGAGACACCCTCCAAGCCCGGCTCGACTATCAACGCGCCCGCGTCGCCACTCGTCCCAAACCGGATGCCGCCACCAAGGACGGCGACGAATCCGAATCCCTCGTGCGCCTCGGCGATGATGCGCGTTTTCAAAAACTAACGTCAGCCATCACTGCACTCGCCGACTCCACCGAAAATCCCGAGGAAGGTTACACCGTTTCTCGCGCCAGCCTGCGCGGCTGGTCCGACCTGCGCCGCGATTGGCTCACCCTGCGCAAAGCCGATGCCCACGAATCCGACCCCGCAGCCTTCGACCAAGCCGTCACCATATGGCAGACCGCGCATCGTGACGACGCCGGCGACCAGCGTCTCTTCCGCGAACTCGCCAAGCTCGAGAATCACCTCGTTTGGCTACCGCTCGATCCCACCCCGGGCGACACCCACGACCGCGCCGAAGACGTGCTCCGCGCCACCGCTCAGCTCTTCGAAGACGAATCGGAAATCGACCAACTCGCCACGCCTGTTCGTCTCACGCCCGCCGATCCCGCCGTATCTCCGCGCCAGTTCATGCTCTCCGACCTCAGTGGTCGCCACGCCGCCAAACGTATAGCGGCCGATCAATGGGAAGTCACCGCTGCCGCCCGTGCTCATACGGGCGCCACTTTTTCCCTGGTGAAACTCCGTCTATATTTCAGCGCGCCCCGCCTCCATCGCGACCAGCTCGATGGCATCGGCGACGCCGCCTCTAGCCACTGGCTGCCTCCCCTGCTCACCGGACTGCTCGGCGAATCCGCCGCGCAACACGCACCGACCCTCTCCAGAGATCCCGCCCTCGGTCTCGTGCCGGAGTTCGACGACCGCTCCGCCACCCGGCGCGTCAAACGCATCCTCCTCAACTTCCCCGTCTCGCTTAACTCCGAGGCCCTGTCCGCCCGCGTCGGCCGCGCCGCCCATTGGCGGCTTCAGTTCAACCGCATCGGGCGCGGTGCTGAAGAAACCCTCCTCCATCTGCTCTGGCCCGGCATGAAGAACGCTCCCACCGACAACGCGTGGTGGCTCAACCCCGCCGGACTCACCGCGCTCTCCATCGACCTTGGCCAACGCTCGGCCGCCGCCGCTGCGGTGATCGAGCTGCGGGCCGACGGCCGCTTCTCCGCTGAGCGGAAGCCCCTGCCTTATTCGCTCGGCCGAACCGGCGACCACGTCTGGCAAGCCGCCGTGGTGACTGCCCGCCACCTCCGCCTCCCCGGCGAAGACCGGACGCTCGAAGCCCACGAAGGAATCCCGGGTCTCACAGAAGAACGGTCCGGCAAGAGCGGTCGCCTTTCCTCTCAAGAAGAGTGGACCGACGCTCTCGCACTCGCCCGCGCCTTTGGAGAAAACGACCCCGTGAAACGTCTCGGTGGTCTCGATCAACCCAACGACTTCCAGTGCCTTTCCTTCCCCGAACACAACGACGAGCTTCTCCGCCTCGCCCGCTCCGCCGCCAATCAACTCCGCCGCCTGCACGGCCTGTCCTGGCGCATCACCCATCCCGACAAAAGCTCCGACGCTCTCACCGAAATCCAAGCCGATCCCGCACTCGCCTATCTCGCCGGAGGCGACAATGCCGCGACCGCCGCCACGCTCGCGGACACGTTTCGCCACCAACGCGAGCGCTACTGCGCCCTTTTGGAACGTCTCGCCAACCGCGTCGTGCCTCTCCGAGAACAACGCTGGGCATGGATTCCCCGCACCGATTCACCCGGCCAGCCGTGGCGTCAACTCGTGCAGGTGGCCGCACCCACGGACGAGTTTTCCGCGCCCACCAAACTCGCCGGCCAGCGCGGCCTTTCATTATCCCGGGTCGAACAACTGGAAGACCTTCGCCGTCGCTTCCTTTCGCTCAATCGCTTTCTTGAATTTACTCCTGGCGTTCAGAATCCCCGCGCCCAGCGCGGTGAGCGCGTGCCGCCCGAGCCCTGCGCGGAACTTCTGGAAAAAATCGACCGCCTGAAGGACCAGCGCATCAACCAGACCGCCCACCTCATTTTGGCGGAGGCACTCGGCGTGCGCCTGCGCGCTCACACCGTGTCGTCCGCCGATCGCGTGGCCGGCGACCTTCACGGCGAATACGAACCCATTCCCGGTCGACGCCCAGTGGACGTCATCGTGATGGAAGACCTCAGCCGCTACCGCAGCACCCAAGATCGCGCCCGCAACGAAAACCGCCGCCTTATGCAATGGTCGCATCGGGCGCTCATCGACAAGCTCCGCGAACTCGCCGCGCCCTTCGGCCTGTCGGTCGCCATCGTGCCCGCCGCCTATTCTTCCAAATTCTGCGCGCGCTCCGGCGTCGTCGGTTTTCGCGCCGAGGAAGTTCACGCCGCCCAACTGCATGACTTTGAATGGAGACAACTGCGCGAGCGCGACTCCCAGAAAAAATTGCGCCTCGGCGACGACTTGCTACTCCGCTTCGCCACCGCTCTCGCACTGCTCCCCACACGCAAAACCAAGACCGGCGAATCCGTTCCTTTCACCCTCCTGCGCCCGCGTGATGGCGGACAAATTTTTATCCCCCTGCGAGGCGGCGGTCCCTCTCAGGCCGACATCAATGCTGCCATCAACATCGGCCTCCGCGCACTCGCCGCGCCGGCTTGTCTCCACGCCCGCCCACGCTGGCGTGTCGAGTTCGCCATCGATGAATCCGGCCATCTCACGTTGCAGCCGATCACGCCCAAGGAACAACGCAACAAGCTGGAAATTTCCCTCTGGAATGACGCCCGCCTTGTTTGGTCGAAACCCAGCGATTTGGAAAAACTCGCCGGGGAGGGCCGCAAACGCACCCTGCTTTTTCACGATCCCGCCCAAATCTCGTGGTCGGGAAAAGGCACTCTCACCGTCAACGAAAGAGACCATCCGGTAGCGACTAGCAAAGGTCTCTTCTCCGCCGTGAAAGTCGGCAAATGGGCGCGCGTCTCCGCACTCAACCGTGCGCGACTCACTAAGGCCGGTCTCCTCACCCCTGAACTCGCCGAGCTATTGACTCCACCACCGCCAACCAACGACGAGGCTACCTAACCGCCATTCCCCCAGCTCGACAACGCCGCCGTTTCCGCCACCGTTTCTCCGTTCAAGCCCTGACGTCTAGCGTTGCGCAGGGCTCACGGAATCTGCCATGAGCACCCTCACCCAATCCCTCATCGACGAAATCAAGTCGGCGCCTGAGCCCGTGCAGCGCGAGGTGTGGGGTTTTATCGTCTTGCTCAAGACTCGGCAGGCCGAGGGCAGGGAAAGTCTTTTCCCCCTAGCTCAGACGGCTTGGGCCGCCGATTGGAACATTCCGGAGGACGCCGCATGGCGCGAATTGTAAGCGGCCAGGTCGTGGTGCCTTTTCCTTCCACGGATTTGTCCAGCGCGAAGGTCCGACCGGCGTTGGTGTTCGCGTCACCCACTCAGGGCGATGGGATCCTCTGCCAGATCACGAGTCAGTCGGCTGGGCACCCTGAGGCGGTCTCCATGCGGCTCGGTGACTTCGAGGACGGCGGCGCGCTGCCGCACGATAGATTCGCTCTGCCAGGCCGTCTCGTCGCCGCCAACGAGCCCTGCGTGCGGCGAGTTGCGGAAAACCTGCGGGCCGAAAAACTGCACCAAATTCGCGAGCGCGTTTGCGCTGCGATCCGCGAAACCTAGGCGGAGGTCGCTGGCTGCGCTGTTCAATCATCGAAAACCCACCGCGTCATGTCCGACACCGCTCCCCCTACCGCCCCGTCCGGCGAACTCGCCGCGCAACCACCCATGCCGGTGCGCCGGCTGCACAACTACGTCTATTGCCCGCGCCTCTTCTACCTCCAGTGGGTGGAAAACATTTTTGAGGAAAACGCCGACACCGTCGTCGGCTCCGCGTTGCACCGGCAGGCCGACCAACCCTCGCGCCTCACCGATGAGCGCGCTGCCGGCTTGCGCGAGGGTTTGCCCGAGGGCGCCAATGTCCGCTCACTGCGACTCGAAAGCGAGACCCTCGGCCTCGTGGGCATGATGGACATCGTCGAGGGCGGGCCCGACGGCACCTGCGTGGTGGACTACAAGAAAGGGTCCGCCCGCCGGCTCGACGATGGTTCGCGCGTGGCCAAGCAACCCGACGCCGTGCAAATGGCCGCCTATGCGTTGCTCCTCCGCGAGCACGGCACGTCGGTCGAGTCCGCCGCGATCTACTACGCCGAGGACAAGCGCCGTGTGCCCGTCGCACTCACGGAGGAATTGTTCGCCCTGGCACGCACTTCGCTCGCCGAAGCACGCGCCGTGGCGGCCTCGGGTAAACTGCCGCCGCCGCTCATCAACGACCGGCGCTGCGATTTCTGCTCGGCGTATCCCGTCTGCCTGCCGCGCGAGAGCGCGTGGTGGGCACAGGCTCGCGAGCGGGCACTGAACGACGATGCGCAGCTTCGCCTCTCGTTTCCCGGCGGCGAACTGCCCGCGGAATTCACCGGTGAGCCGCCGAGCGATTACGATCCACTCCCGCCACCGCGTCCGCCGCGCGATGACGGTGAACTGCTCGTCGTGCAGAAGCCCGGCTCACAGGTTGGTCAGCGCGGCGGCGAATTTGTCGTCACCGTGCAGGGCGAGGTCGTGCGCAAACTTCCACTGCACCAGGTGCGCGCCATTTACCTCTACGGCGCGGTGCAACTTACCGCGCAGGCGGCCCAGTCGTGTCTGGAAAACGGTGTCGACGTGGGGTATTTCGCGGCCTCGGGACGGTTCCTCGGTCTGTTGCGCGGGCTGCCGGCGAGTGGCGTGGATGCGCGGCTCGGACAGATGAAGCTGTTTGCCGAACCGTTCTTCCGCCTGAAGCTCGCGCGCGAATGCATCCGCGCAAAAATTTCCAATCAGCGCACGATGCTCATGCGCAATGGCGATGTGCCCGACCGCGTGCTGCGCCAGCTCGCCGAAGCGCGCGACGCCACCGCCGATACGCGCGATCTCTCCGAACTCCTCGGCGTCGAGGGCGCGGCGGCCAGACTGTATTTCGAGCAGTTTGCCTCGATGCTGAAGGGCGCGGAGTGGAAATTCGATTTTGCCGGGCGCAACCGCCGGCCGCCGCGCGATCCGGTCAACGCCATGCTCTCGCTCGGCTATTCTGTTCTCGCCAAAGAACTGGCCGGTGTGTGCCACGCGGTGGGACTCGATCCGTTCCTCGGTTTTTTCCACCAGCCCCGCTACGGGCGGCCGGCGCTGGCCCTCGATTTGATGGAGGAATTTCGTCCGCTCTTGGCTGACTCCGTCGCGATTTCACTCATCAACCGCGGCGAGGTCGATCCGAGGGATTTCATTCGGGCGGCGAGCGGGACATTCCTCAACGAGCAAGGGCGGCGGCGGTTTTGGGAGGCGTGGTTTCGCCGGATGGACACCGAAGTAAGCCACCCGGAATTTGGATACAAGATGAGTTACCGGCGCATGTTGGAAGTGCAGGCGCGGCAACTCTGGCGTGTCGTGCGCGGCGATGCGCCGGTCTACCACGCGTTCACCACGCGCTGATCATGGCCGCAAAACGCCTCCGCTACCTGGTGAGCTATGATATCGCGAATGCGAAACGGCTGCGGCGCGTGGCCAAGACGCTCGAAAGCTACGGCACGCGCCTGCAATACTCGGTCTTCGAATGCCCGCTGGACGATCTGCGGCTCGCGCAAGCCCGGTCTGCGCTCGCGGAAATCATCAATGTCGACCACGACCAAGTGTTGTTTGTGTCGCTGGGGCCCGAAGCGGCCGATGCGACGCTCGTCATCGAAGCAATGGGATTGCCCTACACGGTGCGCTCGCGAGTGACGATTGTGTAGCCCGAGGTGGGCGGGCACGTCCCTGTGCCCGCATTTTCGACCAAACCGCGCGCCGGCAAATGTTGGTCGTGGAGCCGTTCACGCTGCCGCGGGCTTTCCAGACTGAAGTTTTGTGACGACCGATCGAATGCGCCATTGACGCAACTTGGCGCGCTGCTTGTCTCTTTCACGGCCAAGGCCACCGACCACCTTTCTTCCGCCATTGGAAAGGCACATTCTTTGAAATCGCGAGGATCAGAAGAGGGAGCGAGCGCGCCAAGTGCGAGAGCGCTCCGCCGAGAGCGCTCGCAAATCGAATTTCAGCGGGAAGCCCAACGAGCGGAATCTTCAAATCAGGCGATTTGCCGGCAAATCTGCTAGTGCGCTCGTTATTCACAATCGCTCCCGAGGGAGAAATGCCAGTTATTCACAGGGGCGGTCCCCCCCGTCGCGATTTCAGGAAGCGTGAGGCGGAGGAGCTGGCCCGCGTTCGTCTCATCCCAGTAAAGTCCCCCCCGTCGCGATTTCAGGAAGCGTGAGGCGGCTTTTGACTGAGTCCGATGCGCTGTGATTCCGGCAGTCCCCCCCGTCGCGATTTCAGGAAGCGTGAGGCGGAATCTCACCTCGGCGATGAAGGCCGAGGTGACGGTCCC
>CAMDOF010000195.1 GCA_945903465.1 Opitutus sp. GAS368 | reverse complement strand
CGCACCGTCACCATCGCGAATTTGGTGCAGGAGTTGAAAACGTCGTCATCGAAATGGGTGAAGACGCAATCACCCGACCTCGCGGCTTTCGCGTGGCAACGCGGCTACGGTTGTTTTTCTGTTGGCCCGTCAGATTTGGAGCCGCTGCGGGCCTACATTGACGATCAGGAGAATCACCACCGCACCCGGACGTTTCAGGAGGAGTTTCGGATGTTCCTGAAAAAATATGGTGTGGAATACGACGAGGCCTATGTCTGGGATTGACCGATGGGACGGGCTTTCAGCCCTTGGTTCTGTATCGGGCACGTTTCCTGGGGCGTTGCCCCCGGCTGGGATGGAATGGGCCTTTGGCCCTCCGATTCGCGGGATACAAATCCCGCCCCTCGCCACGCAGCGTGCCATCGTGGCGGAGATCGAAGCCGAGCAAGCGCTGGTCGCCGCCAACCGCGAACTGATCACCCGCTTCGCGCAAAAGATCCAAGCCACCCTCGCCCGCATCTGGGGCGAAGCCTCGGAGGCCGGAAAATGAACCCATCACCACCATTCATGGGTCGCGCCGTTGGCGCTTGGTTTTTTTCGGGATCGTTCGTGGGGCGTTGCCCCACGCTGGTATCGGGCGGGCCGTTGGCCCTGGATTTCCGCGCCAACGGCGCGCCCCCATCCCAGCCTGGGGCAACGCCCCAGGTAACGGCCCGCAAACCCCATGAGGGCTGAAAGCCCGACCCATCTTCCCTCCCGCATGACACGAACCACCCACCGCGCCGTTTCACCCGCCGCCCGTTTCACCCGCCGCCCGTTTCACCCGCCGCCCGTTCCACCCACCGCCCGTTTCACCCGCCGCCCGTTTCACCCGCCGCCCGTTTCACCCGCCGCAATGGGCCGCGCCGTTGGCGCTGGGGAACCTATTGGGGTGCCCGGTTCCTGGGGCGATGCCCCAGGCTGGAATGGAATGGGCCTTTGGCCCTCCGTTGCGCCTTTTGAAAATCCCCCTCCCGCCCCTCGCCACACAGCAAGCCATCGTGGCGGATTCAACATCTGGCAAATCAAGCAGAACGTTCCCGAGGATTTTGAGAAAGGGCTGATCGGTTCTGGCAGGGACGTGGAAAAGGGTCTGCTTGCCGCCACCTCGCCATTCTCGTTCAGCGTAGTGCCAGAGCGGACAATGCTGGGGTTTCTCAAGCTCTTCGCCTGTGACAACAGCAAGATCGGCACCTACGCCAAACCGGTCGATGACCGCAACGAGTCCGCCCACCCCCAACGGGAACATCTTCTTCAGCACGCAAGCCGCCCTTGATATCAAGATTCGAGAAATCCTCCGCGTGGTGGACGAAATTCAAACCCACTCCACCCCCACAATTCAGCGCTGCTACGCCCGCTTCTTGGAAGAGAACAACCATCCCGACGACCGCGAATATTCCGATGATGCGGACCAAATTCGCGAAGTCCTTATCCACGCCCACTATCTCTCGCAAAAAGAAATTGAGCCCCCCCGCAAATCCATTTTCCTAGCAATCGCTGCTTGACCCCGAGCAATCCGGCGGCCTGCCTCCGCGCATCGTAACCTCCGCGATGATTGCCCACCAAACGGCAATCTGCTCCTCGATTCGCGCCCGCCATCCCCCTTTCCGCCGCCGCCGTTCCCCGCCCCAAGTCCCCCGCCTCATCCGCACCCGCCACCCTCTCAAAATCGACTCATTTACAGCTAACTCATCCCAATTCCACCATGCCCCTCCCCTTGAACCCCTCCCCCCCGCAAAGCCAGTTTCCTAAAAGCAATCGGCCGCCAGTTTTCCATGACCTCGTGGTAGGTCGTCCCGGCCCCGCCGCACGGATTCTCGTTCGCATCGCCCTCGTTGCCGCCGCTACTTGCTGCGCTTGGGCTCAACCTTCGCCACCGGCCCGAGGTGGTGCCGGTGGTGCGACCGTGGCGGGACGGGTGCTCAACGCGACGAGCGGCAACTACCTGAACAACGCCCGGGTAACGGTGCAGGGTACGGCCATCGAGGTGTTCACGGATGAAAACGGCAACTACATCGCCAACGTCCCGGTCGGGGAAGTCCGGCTCACGGTTTCATTCACCGGATTTCCTCCGCAGAGCGCAGTCGTCAGCGCGGCTGCCGGCGGCGTGGTGCGACGCGATTTCGAACTGTCACTCGTCGACCTGCGATCCGAGAGCGAAAAGGGCGTGGTGAAACTCGCTGCGTTCACGGTGCAGGAGCGCCAGGTCACCGGCCAGGCAGTCGCGCTGCACGAACAGCGGACCGCCCCGAACATCAAGAATGTCGTCGCGATCGATGTCGACACCGGCGAGGGGAACGTCGGCGAGTTTCTCAAATACATCCCGGGGATCGTGATGGAGCAAAGTCCGCAGACGCCGCAGTTCGCCAATATCCGCGGCATGCCGGCGAGCGGCACGCTCGTGACGACGAACGGCATGGAGATCGCCGCCAATGGAATTGTGGGGCGCGCGACCGACCTCGGGCTGTCGGCCACCGGCAACATCGATCGGATCGAAGTCACGAAAGTGCCGACGCCGGACATGCCGGCGAATGCCGTCGGCGGCGGCATCAACATGATCACGAAAAGTGGATTCAGCCGGAAGACGCCACTCCTGAGCTACAACGTTTACGGCACGCTCAGCACGCTCGACGGCTTCAGGGGCCCGGCGCCGATTGCCGGCAAGAGCGATGGCCCGGATGACCGCTCCAATGTGCGGCGGCTCAACCCGTCCTTCAATCTATCGTATCTGTATCCGATCAATCGATCGCTCGCGATCGCGCTGTCGGCCAGCAAATCGAATCGCTACAACGACTGGCAGTTTCCGAATCCCACCTGGGACAAGGTGGCTTTGAAACTCACCACCGATGCACTCAACGCGCTGAATATCGGTGAGGCCAAGGAACTGGGCGCGATCACCGTCGACTGGAAGATCGCCGATCGACACACCCTCAGCTTCGGCGCCTCGAAGTCGGATCAGAAAATATTCGTTCGCCAGAACCGGCTCATCGCCACGTTTGGCGCCGGCTCAACCGGCGGACCGACCTTTGCGCAAGGCGCGGCGACTGCCGTCGGCAACGTCGCCAACACGCCGACCGGAAATAATCAATACAAGGATCTGAATCTCATCACGCTCACCTACCGTTTCAGCGGGGCGGTTTGGCGCGTGGACAGTAATCTGAGCCGCTCCGTGGCCGGCACCAAGTTCAACGACATTGAAGATCGGTTCTTCCAAAACGTGACGACCCGCATTTCCAACGTTGCGATCCGCGATGAGGGAATGGACCAAGTTGTGCACGCGCGGCGCGTCGGGACCTGGACCGCCACGGATCGCGTCGGAGCCGCGGTGAACATTCACGACAGTAGCGGCTTCAGCGTCGTCAGCACGGCGAGTGCACCTCAGGACATCTCGGACGAAGTCCGCCGCGGCGCCGTCAACGTGAGCCGCGACTTCGACAGCCGGATACCCCTTACGGTGAAGGTCGGCGGTGTGGTGAACCAGCGGCTGAACAACACCGTGGCCGGCTCGAAGAGCTGGACCTTTGCTCCGCCGGGTGGCGCGGCGGCGTTGCTGGTGCGGAATTACGACATCATCGCTGACCGCTTTTCGGCCCAGAGCCACTTCGTCGATGCGAACAACCGCGACGTGAACGCGAACTGGATCAGCATGGCGAAAACGTACGAGCTTTACGCTGCGCATCCCACCTGGTTCGTCCTGAACGAACCGGCGGCCCACATGAGCGAGGTGAACCTCACCAAGACGATTGAAGAAACCATCACGGCAGGTTATTTCCGCGTCGATGCGAAGATGTTCAACAACCGGCTGTGGCTCGTGGCCGGTGCGCGCTATGAACGCACGATGGACGAAGGCTTCGGCCCTCTGAACGACATCCGCAACACCTACGTGCGGACGGCCAGCGGCGATCTCGTGCGCGACAGCGCCGGCCGGCTCATTCCCATCACGACCGACGCGATGGCGCGCGCCCGTTTGCAATACAAGCTCAAGGGCGCGTACATGAAGCGCAGTTACGGCGACTTTTACCCGAGCTTCAACTCGAGCTTCTCGCTCACGCCCAACATCGTCGCGCGGGCCGCCTACGCGCGCACCATTGGCCGGCCGAATTTTCCCGAGATTATTCCCGGCATGACGGTCACCGATCCCGATTCGGCCACCACCAACAAGATCATCACCGTGATCAACAGCGCGTTGAAGCCGTGGACGGCGAACAACTACGATCTCAGTCTCGAGATTTATGAAGTGAAAGGAGCCGTGATGTCGGCCAGTTATTTTCGCAAAGACCTCAAGGACTTCTTCGGCTCGACGCGCGTGCCGGCCACGATTGAGGAGCTGACGGCATTCGGATTCTCCGATGACTATCTCGACTACGATATCGTGACGAAGCGCAATGTCGGCGCCGCCACGCTGAGCGGCGTGGAGCTGAGCTATCGGCAATCCCTGGACGCGCTCCAGTCGTGGGCGAAGGGACTGCAGGTGTTCGGCAATGTCACGTTGATGAACCTGGGCGGCCCGAACGCGGCGGATTTTGCCGGGTTCTCGCCGCGCACCATCCAATGGGGCGTCAGTTACACGCGCCCGAAATTCTCCGCGCGGATGAACGTGAATCAAAACAAATGGCGCCGAAACTCGGCGACCGGGACCAGTGCCACGATTCGCCCCAACAGCTACAATTATTTCGCGCCGCAGGTGAAGGTCGATGCGACGGTGTCCTACATGTTCACCCGCCGCTACGCGCTCTACTTCGACGCGCGGAACATCTCGGGCACCCCGCAACGCCGCGGTAGCTGGTCGCCCGATACGCCGGCTTACGCGCGCATCGACGTGCTGCAGTATCCGGCGGCGGCGTTTACACTGGGAATCAAGGGTGACTTTTAGCCGGTGGCGCTCGCGTGAGACCCGATGGGCGCATGCGAATTCCCGTGAACAGACCGCTTCTCGCACTGATTGCGCTCGGCGTGATTTCGGCGCTGCCTGTCCTGGCGCAGACGGTTGCGGCCCAGTTGCCGTCGGCCGCACCGGCTGACGCCCGCGTTGCGACGCTGCAGGTTCGCGGCCGCCCCGATCGAGCCGCCTGGACGTATGCGCTTGAAACTTCGGAACCGAATCTGAGCGACGACCTGAAGTGGCTGCAGGGCACCTGGCCACGCGATTCAACCGGTTTTTGAGGGAAACCGGACGCCCTTTCCAAGGCCGCTCCAAAGCGTGGCGCGCGGAGCCGGGGCCGGCGTTGGCCCAGGTGGCGGATGCCATCCACCTCAATCCGGTGCGAGCCAAGCTGGTCACGCCGGAGCGTCTGCCGGATTTTCGCTGGAGCAGGCTCCCTCTTTGGGCGATGAAACCCCGTCCGCCATGGTTGGAGGCCCGCACCATTCTGCGGGAGCGCGGTGCCCTCGCTGATTCGGCAGCGGGCTGGCGCGGCTGAGCCCAACGATGCAGTGGGCAAAGTGAGCGCGATTTGGAAAGGATGGCGGGGTAATGAAAAAACCTCCGATTCCTCCGGCGCAAGCCGGTCACCAAACGGTGCCCGAATTTACCTCCAGGCCGACACCCGGCGCGGCGATCCCAATCGGGTTCACCAACCAGAAAGTTAGCGGTCACGCCGGCCTCGTGCCGTTTTGGGGATGCCTGCACTGGCAGCGCTTTCACGCGCTGCTCGCGGGCGTGCGGCCGCACGTGCGCACGAGCCCGAAGGCGATCCCACCGGCGGACCTGGCGCTGGGCTTTATCGTCATCCCGCCGCCGTGCGCGGCGATCTCTCGCCGCGGACATTGCCATCAGCGGACTGACCCCATCGGGTCGCCCCCATGGATGTCTCGGCGGAATTTCGCCTGCGGAAGAACGTGTCAATCTACGCCAGCCTCCGGAATCTGAAAGACGTGACCGACGACACGGAGACCTACGGACCGCTCACTCCGGCGATGAACAAACTGCGCACGCGCGCCGACTATGGCGCGCTTTGGCAATTCGGCATCAGAAACAGTTTCTGAGCGTCAGGCCACATCGTCCCTGTCCCCACCTTCCGTCCCTCGCCGGCATCGCGAATTGGTTTCACTCCCGCCTGGGGAGTGGTGCATCGAGGGGACCAACGGGGTCACGGCGCGACTGTCGACGTAACCCCGTCGAGGCTGCTCGCACCGCTTTCGATCCCACCAAACCGGGCAATCCGGCGTTGACACGTCTGCGCAAAGAGCGCTCCCTGCGCAAACCAGCTGCCCTCCTCGGCTTTTCCCTCCAACCAGCCAATGCAGGCGCGGTTTCTTAGGACGAGGAGGAGCTGGCAGCAAACATACCCCTCGGGCTACGCCGGCCAACGCGACTTTCCTCCATGTTCATCCGCTCGTTCGATTGGCTCTTCCTCCTGCTCGGTCTGCTCGCGGGCCTGGTCGTCGCAGTCCGCAGCGGTTCCGGCGCGGAGCCAGCGTCGCCGAACATCATCGTCATTCTGACCGACGACCAGGGTTACGCGGATGTCGGCGTCTACGGTGCGCAGGGCTTTGCGACGCCGCACCTCGACCGCCTGGCCCGCGAGGGAATGAAATTCACGCAATTCTACGCGGGCGCGGCCGCCTGTTCCGCGTCCCGCGCCTCCCTTCTCACCGGCTGTTATGCCCAGCGGATCAGCATTCCCGCGGTCATCGGAGACAAGAGCGGCGTCGGGCTGCATCCCTCCGAAACGACGATCGCGGGCCTGCTGAAAACCCGGGGCTACGCGACCGCCATCGTCGGAAAATGGCACCTCGGCCAGCAGCGCGAATTGCTGCCGTTGCAGCGCGGGTTCGATGAGTTTCTCGGTACACCGTATTCCAACGACACCGGCCCCGACATGAGCGAAGCAGCCCGGATCTCGGGCCAGACCGGCCTGCCCATGATCGAGGGCGACCAAGTCATCGAAACCAATCCCGACCAGCGGTATCTGACTCGCCGATACACCGAGCGCGCCGTCGACTTCATCACCCGGAACAAGGACCGGCCGTTCTTTCTCTATCTCGCGCACAACATGCCGCACACGCCGCTCTTTGTCAGCGAACGATTCCAGGGCACCACGGCGCGCGGCCTCTACGGCGACGTGATCGCGGAGATCGACTGGTCGGTGGGCCAAGTGTTGGCGGCGCTGCGGCTGAACGGCCTCGATGAGCGGACGCTCGTCGTGTTCATGTCGGACAACGGCCCGTGGCATCTTTTCGGCGACCACGGCGGCTCCGCAGCTCCGCTGCGCGGCGGCAAGAAGCAAACCTTCGATGGCGGGATGCGGGTGCCCTGTCTCATGCGCTGGCCCGGCCGAATTCCGGCGCAAAGCGTCTGCCACGAGTTGGTGGCGAACTTCGACCTCCTGCCCACCGTGGCGAAGCTCGCCGGCGCCGCCCTGCCAGCGCGGCGCGTCGATGGCCTGGATATTAGCCCGCTGCTCTTCGGCCGAGAGGGCGCGACGTCACCGCATCCGTGTTTTTATTACTACTGGCAGAAAGAGCTTCGCGCGGTGCGACAGGGTAAATGGAAACTCCAGTTTCCCCACGTGGATCGCGAGACCCCCGATCCGCAAAAACCCGGTCACGGCGGCCGCCGGGGTGCCACCATGGGCGTCGATCAGCCACTCGCCCTCTACAACCTGGCCGACGACGTGGGCGAAAGGACCAACGTGGCGGCGGCGTTTCCCCAGATGGTCGCAGCGCTCACGGCCCTCGCCGACGTCGCGAGAAAAGATCTCGGCGACAGTCTGCAAAACAAGGTGGGCGAAAACATCCGGCCCTGCGCCATGGTCAAACTCGCAAATAAATAATCCGCATTTTCCCGACCGTGGTCACCCCAAACCAAGGAGAAAAGAACCCCGCGCCACGCCTCGAGGTTTTTGCCGAAAACTTTAGGGGCGGGTTTATCCCGCGATGGATCGTCGTGGCGGATGCCTCGTGGCGTAAAGCCGCTCCGCCCCCCAACCAAGCCGAAGCAAACTTCGGGGCATGGGATCCAGCGGGAAGCAAACCCCTGTTCGCAGGGCTCGCCGCGGCGCGGAAGGAGATTCCAGCCGGCTCTCGCCACCGCATCGACAAGGCCCCGCGGCGAAATCAAACGGCAACGAAACCTCCCGAAAAGCGATGGCCGCAAGAAGGCGCAGGAAGCGCAAAAAAGGGCGGACCTGGTTTTGCGCCTCTTACGCCTTTTACGCCTTTTTGCGGCCAACCTTCCTCGAAGAAATCGTCGCGGCAGTCCAAGAACCCCAAACCGGGTTAGACCAAGCATACCCCTGAATTTGATTTGGAAGGCCCATTTCTGCTTTGGGCCCTCTCGTTTCCCTCCGTGTCCTCTGTGACCATAGATCGTCTCAATCCAGAACGCCGAGGATCGTTATCGGCACATCCCCCATGAAACTCCCCACCCGTCTCCTTCGCGTCGCTGCCTCCAGCCTGTCCCTCTGGCTCGCCCCACCCAGCGGCCACGCTGCGGACGCCCCCATCCGCCCCGCTTCGCAGTCGGCCGGCGCGATTGCCGGGCGCGTCCAAAATGTCGCGACCGGCCAGTACCTGAACAACGTGCGCGTGGTGGTGAAGGACACCGACCTGGCGGCGTTCACGGACCAGACTGGGAGCTACCGTCTATCCGGCGTCCCGAACGGGCCGGTCGTCCTCGATGTCTTCTTCACAGGCTTGGACGCACAGCGGGTGGCCGTCACCATTCAGGCCGGAGAGACGCTGAACCAAGACTTCAATCTCACCAGCGCGTCACGTTACGGCACGGATGCCTCCGGGACGGTGAAGCTCGATTCGTTTGTCGTCGCCACTTCCCGCGAAACCGACGGCACCGCCATCGCGATCAACGAGCAGCGCTTTTCCGCCAACATCAAAAACGTCGTCGCGGCGGATGCGATGGGCGACATCATGGATGGCAACGTCGGCGAGTTCCTGAAGTTCATGCCCGGCATCACGGCGGAGTACGATCGCGATTCCGGCGGTTCGGTGTCCTCGGTCTCGGTGCGCGGATTTCCCACCGCGATGGCCGTCGTGTCGAGCGACGGGCTGCAGATGGCCAGCACCGGCAACACGGTGGGCACCTCGCGCGTGTTCCAGTTCACCCAGGTGTCGATCAACAACATCTCCCGCCTCGAGGTCACCAAGGTGCCGACGCCCTCGAACCCGGCCGATTCGATGGCGGGCTCAATCGACATGGTCAGCAAGAGCTCCTTTGAACGGAAGAGCGCGCAACTGCGCACCACTTTCAGCATGTCGGGCAACCCCAAGACGATGAGCCTGCAGCGCGTGCCGCACATCAACGATGAACGGGAGTACAAGACGCTGCCCAGTTTCACGTTTGATTACACGCTGCCCGTGACAAAAACCTTCGGCCTGGTGCTGACCGGCCAGAGCCAGAACCGGTTCATCGAGATGGAGTGGGTGCCCCGCACCTTCAATGCCACCGCGGCCGGCACCGGCGCCTCGTTCGCCAAACCGTACCTGCAGACTTTCCAACTCGTCGGCGTCCCGCGCCGGAACGAACGCAACGCCGCCGGCCTCAAGGCCGACTGGCGCATCACCCCGAACGGTGTGCTGTCCCTCAACCTCGAGCGCACCCGCTGGGTCTCCGAACGCGCCAACGTCGCCATCACCTTGTCGCCCGGCACCAACGCCGTCCCGACCCCCGCCACCGGCGTGCCCCTGACGTTCGGTGACGATTTTGTTGCCGGCGCCACGGGCCGCGGCACGGTCAACCTAGCCAACGCCGGCGCCGGCGTCCACTTGCCGCTCGACACGAAGGCTGCCAGCGTGCGCTACCGCCACGATGACGGCAACTGGCGCGTGGTGGCCGCGGTCGGCGCGTCGAAATCCGCCGGTGGCTACAACGACATCCGCTACGGCCGCTTCCGCAGCCTCGATATCGTCAACCGGGTGCCGGTGCGGGTGAACTTCGCGAAGATCGACGACGTCCGACCGCAATCGATCCAAGTCTTCGACAACAACGGCCGAGAATTCGATCTCAACAATTTCGACAACTACCAGCTGAACGGGGCCACCTCCCAGCAGCGCATGGTCCAGGACCGCCTGGCCAACGCCAAACTGGACGTCCGCAAAAGTCTGCCCGCCCTGTCGTTTCCCGCCGCGCTTCAAGTCGGCGGACTGCGCCGGGAACAGGTGCGAGACGCGCGGCGTGAAAGCGTCGCCTGGACGTACAACGGCCCCGACGGAAATCCCGCCACCGCGGATGCACCCACTCCGTATCGGATGAACACCTACGTCAACCAGGAGGAGAATTTCGGCTTCCGCAATATGCCGTGGGTGTCGACCTTCAAGGCCTGGCAGGCCTACGAGGCGAATCCCACGCTGTTCGGCAAAACCACGGCCCAGCAGACGGCGGAGGAACTCTACCGGCTGAACAATTCCGAATGGCTGCGGGAGGCGGTGTCCGCCGGCTACGTCCAGACCGAACTCGGTCTGCTCCACAACCGGCTCAAGGTACTCGCAGGCTTCCGCTACGAAAAAACCGACGCCGACGGCCAGGGCGTCCGCTACGATCCCAACGCGGCCTTCGTGCGCGCCGCCGACGGGAGCTTCACCCACACGGCCGCGGGGGTGAAAAATCGGAAACCGGAAGCAGGTGCCCCGGGTTCGTTGCAGGAACTCGCGGTGACCCGCCAGGAGCGCGGATTCAAGGCGTCGAATTCCTACGACGGTTATTACCCCAGCGTGCACCTCACCTACCAGATCCGGGAAAACCTGCTCGCACGCGCCGCCTACGCCAAGACCTACGGCCGGCCCGACTTCGTCAACATCGTGCCGAATGCAACGATCGACGAAACCGATTTCAACGACAACATCCCGGACCCCGGCGGCATTCCCGGACGGATCACCAGCCGCAACACCGGGCTGCGGCCGTGGACGGCGGACAACTACGATCTGTCGCTCGAATATTACACGCCACAGGGCGGGCTGTTCAGCGCGGGGGTTTTTCGCAAGGACATCCGGGACTTCTTTGGCGCCGCCGTCAAAATCGCGACCGTCGCCGATCTCGAGCTCCTTGGGCTCGATCCGCGCTACGTGGGCTGGCAGGTATCGACCCTGTTCAACCAGCCGGGGACGGCGCGGGTCAGCGGCGTGGAATTCAACCTCCGGCATTCTCTGCGCCCGCTCGGCGGCTGGGGGAAATATTTTCACGCCTTCGTCAACGGCACCAAGCTCACGCTGGCGGGCAATCGGGACACCGATTTCAGCGGCTTCATCCCGAAGGCCGCCAACGGGGGCCTTGATTTCAGCCGAAAACCGTTCGCGGTGATGCTCAAGTGGAACCACCGCGGCCTCCAGCGCCTGGCCCGAGTCGCCACCCTGGGGGCGGACGCCTACGAATATGCCAAGTCGCGCACGCGGCTCGACGTGAACATCGACTACCAGCTGCGACCAAGCCTCTTCTTGTACCTGAGCGGTCAGAACGTCTTCGACGTACCGGAAACATTGTTACGCTATGGCTCGGAGACGCCGGGCTACGCGAGAGTTTCCCAGGTGCTCACCACCGGCGTCCAGCTGACGCTGGGGGTCAAGGGCTCGTTTTGAATGACACCGCCTCCGACGAGGCGGCGCTTGAACGCGGAAAGACACGCCGCGCGGGAGCGGCTGCCGGTTGATGGCAATTTCCGGGCGGCGCGTTGGCGCTGGATTTTTTGAGTTCCGCCCACCACCTCCACGCGCCCGTTGGGCTCGGCCAGCGGCGCGAGCTCCTCGTAAACATACGCCCAGTCGAGCTGACGGTAGTGGCGCGCGACCACCGCTTCCCCATCCACCCAGTCGTGCGGTCGCGCCACAAACGCCTTCATCACGACCAAATCCTCGGCCGAGCACATTCGCAACAAAACCCCTCCCCCGCCGCCCATCCAGTTTCCTAACAAACGCTCCGCTTCCGCGCCGGCCGTCATGGAGCCGTGCGCTGACTTCGACCAGACGGGCTTCGCGTGGCCGCGCGCACCCGCCGCTCCCGCCGACGCGCGTGGGCGAAGCCAGTTGTTTGCGGACGACTACGCCCAGCCCGACGCGGCCGCGACCCAACTTCGCCAGGGGTCGGGCCCAAGCGGGGATTAAGTTTACGCAATCGTCACGCCGTGCGCTTGCGGGAAAAATCGCCTAGCCTCTGCTCAGCAGGATATGCTCACCAAGGTTGTGATTGTTGAGGACGAGTCCGATATCAACGAAGCGCTTTCGCACAGTCTCAGGCATGAGGGCTTTCGGGTCTGGAGCGAGGTCGATGGCCGTCGCGGAATGGAACTCATCAGAGAGAAAACGCCCGATCTGGTGCTGCTGGATCTCATGCTCCCGGGCATCGATGGTATCGAGCTGTGCCGACTCATCAAAAACGACGCGCTCGTTAAGGGCACCTGCATCATTATTGTGACGGCGAAGTCCGACGAGAGCGACGTTTTGGTCGGCTTGGGATTCGGTGCGGACGACTACATCACAAAACCCTTCAAGACGCGCGAACTGATCGCCCGGGTGAAAGCGGTGCTGCGACGGGG
>CAMDOF010000194.1 GCA_945903465.1 Opitutus sp. GAS368 | reverse complement strand
GGGTTTCGGTGGTGGTCCAGATCTGCCACTCCGCGAAAACGTCTGCGGGCGTGAGCAGTCCGCCGGCCAGAATCAGAAGCAGGAGTTTCGGGGCCTTCATGAGCTGGAAAGGGATTCGATAATCTCGGGAGCGGGTGGCTGGCCGGGGGCGCTACACGGAGCAGGGAGAACAACGGGGCGTCGAAATCTGGCCTAAGGGCGCGGACTATTTTTCCTGCGCGTATTTCTCGAATCGTTTCTCCAGCGCTTTGGCGCTGGGCGTGCCTTTCGCGAAATAGAAACGGTAGCGCAGCGTGAGGCTGCCGCCCTTTTTGATCGTGTAATCGCCCGCGCCGACCGGCTTGTCCGGCTCGAAGTCGTGCAACCCGAATGGATTCGCGGCAAACAGCCCGTAGTCGCGCGCGTGCCACGGGGTGGGCGATTGGAGATTTTGCGGATGGCTGAACATAACGACCCCGACGGCGTTGCCCTTGGGATCGGGGCCGTAGTAACAGACCCAGTTCGCGCGTTTGCCCCAGATAGTGACATCGCGGTCGCCCTGGCTGTTGAAGGCATGCCCCGTGGAGGGCCCGGTGTTCACGCCGCTCTTGCTGCTGTTCATGCTGAGCGATGGGCAGAGGCGCAGGGCCATCGTGCCCTCCTTCGTGTCGCCGATCAGGACATCGCCGGCCGTGGCCTTGAGCGTGATGTCGAAATCCAGCGTCTTTTCGCCCGCGGGCAAGGCGGTGATCGTGATGCGGCGCTCGTCGGTCAGCACGGTTTTCTTGTCCGGCCCGATCCATTGCGTCGTCGCCGTGAAGCGCCCTTGATGGCCAGCCGCCCGCACGTCCGCAAAGCCAGAGTGAACTTGGTATCCAAATACCTGATACTCGGCCCAGAAGTTGATCTCATTGATCCTGGAATGCCCGAACCACAGCGAACGGTGGTGCGGATGATCGATAAACTTGGCCTCGCCCGGCGTGTCCTTCTTCATCGGAAAATCACGCGACACATTCATGCCCGTCGCACCGATGAGCGGATACAGGTAGGGACGCGCCGTATCCTTGGTGACGTATTCGGTGAAGACGACCCCATCGATCTCGACGCGCAATCCGGCTTCGCTGGGTTTCACCGTGACCGTTTGCGCGATGGTCACGAGCGGCAGGGCCAGAGCGCCCAAGGACCGAATCGTCCGCCACCAACGCGCGGGCATTGTCACGGTCGGAGGACGCGCCGGCCACTGGTGAGGCCTGCCGCCCACATCTCCAGGCAGGGAGACGTAAGTACCGGCATTGGCTTGGGCAGGGGTGTTGGTACCGGGGCGGCGGATCAGGGGTCTCATCATGGCTTAAATGATGAAAGATGCAACGCGTCCCAACCCAGTCACGCACCATTCAAAACAATTTTCGTAAGACGGTTTACGCGGCGGCTAAAACGAATTCGAGGAAGCCCGGGGACATATCTCGGGGTCGGCGATTTCGTCGTCGCCGCGACGGTGATCGAGTGGAATTTCGGTCGGGGTTGCCCCATCCACTCGCTGGCGCCCGCGGCTACCGGGCGGCTGGCGGCGGGAGAAATATTCCCGGAAAATCAGGAAAGGAACCCGATCTCAAAACAAAGGGCGTCACGCGACCGGCATTCCGCTTGCGCGCAAAATCGTCTCCTGCACGGCGAGATCGTGTGCCGGGGACCACGCCAAGGACTTTTCGCCCCGAATCACCTGCGCCAGATCGGCGAAGTCCGCATCGTAGCGCGGCAAGACGGGCAGCGCTACGTCCTGATAACCTTGCTTGAATTCCCCTCGCGGTGCGGCGAGTGCCAGCCGCAGGGCCGGGGGATCGAGCGGGCGGATATCCACGGTGCCGGCGTCGCCGCAGACCACAAATTGCCGGCGCACGTTGCCCGCGACCTCCACCAGCGAGCTGCGGACCGTGACGACCGCGTCCGCGTAATCGAGCGTCGCGAGTTGGTTGTCCAGCAGGTCATCGGCAAACGCGCCGGAGTGACGGGCGTGTGCGGTGATTTTTTGCGGCCGGCCCAAAAGACCCACGACCGCGTCGATCACGTGGCCACCGAGTTCAAACATGGTTCCTCCGCGATAGGGGAGCAGTTTCTTTCGTTCCCCTGCACCGATGGCCTTGCCGATTACCGTCTCGACGGAAAAAACTTTCCCCAGCCAGCCCTCCCGCGCGGCGCGGAAGCAAAACTGAAACGCGGGGTTGTAGCGGAATTGGAAGCCCATCTGCACGGTGAGTCCGCGATGGGTGGCGTCATCGAGCAACCGGCGAAACTGCGGCAACGATTCGCCCGCAGGCTTATCGAGATGGAGGTGCATCCCGGCCGACACCGCGCGCGCGCCGGCGGGGAGCAGGTCTTTCACCTCGGTTTCGATCGCCACGGCGCGCAGCCCTTTCGTGTTCAGCAAGGCTTCCTCCGTGAGCCACGTCACTCCCTGGTAGTCCTTGCGTGCCGCGGCCGCGCGCCGCAGCCGTTCGTCCGGCTCCACGACGCCGACCAGTTCGAAATCCGCCGAGCGGCGGATCGCGCCCAACTTGCCATCGGCGTGGGCATGCCCGGTGCCCATTTGCCCGATGCGAATCCTCGGCCGGGGTTCGGCGGCGTGGGCCGGGAGTTTCACTCCGACGGCACCCGAAGCGAGGAGGCTGGCGTGTCCGAGGGTCGATAGAAAAATTCTACGGTGCATGGTTTTCGCCCGCTGGTTTGTTACGGGGAAGAGTTGGCATCCGTGGCCGGCAGGCTGCCGGGCGCGCGTGCCTCCGCGCGAATGATAGGGCCGGCGGCCTTCGTCACGCTCGGCGGCCGGACGCCATCGCCAGGCGACCCCATCGGGAACCCGTGGCGCCGATGCTCCGCAGGCTGGGACGCTGGTCCCGTGTCTCTAAAATCCGCGACCATTTGCCGAAACCCCGCGCCCAACGCGATCACGTCGGCCCCGAGGGTGAAAATATCCGTCCCCTCTGCCATCAGCATGTCCTTTTGACCGTAGAGCGAGGCTGCCATCACCTGCTTGCCGTGTTTCTTGGCGGCCGCCGCGACCCGCTTGCGGGCGGCGACGATCTCCGGGTCGGAGATCTGGCCGAGCTTGCCGATCCGATGGCTGAAGTCGCCCGCGCCAAACAACAAGGCGTCGAAGCCCGGCACCGCGGCGATCGCATCGACATTCTCGACCGCCTCGGGTGACTCGATTTGCAGGATCACCAGCCGCTCCGTGTTGCAGTGCGTGGCATACTCGGCGAGTGGAACCTGACAGAAGAGTCCATCCAGGTTGCCCGAATCGAGCGGTTTGCGGCCCATGGGGTAACAACGCACCATGTCGACAATCTGGCGCGCTTCATCCGGATGGGCGACATGCGGGACCATGATGGCGGTGGCATCCGCTTCGAAGGGTTTGATATAATTCGAGTACGAGCCTTTTTCGACGCGCACAATTGTATCCATGTCGTGCAACTTCGCCGCGCGAATCTGGTGCTCGAGGTTCAACCAGTCATTGGGGACATGTTCGTTGCAGAGCCACACGGCGGAGGCCCCCGCGAGGCCGGCGAGTTCGACCACCCGGGGATCGATCAAATTGAGCTTGATCACGGTCGGACGCTGGCCGGCGCGAAGTTCACGGAGGAGGCGGGAGGAGCGGAGTTTCATGAAAGTTGTCGTGTTATCGGGTGGAGCGGGCGGCGGCCGGGATGACGTTCAACGGACTTCGTCGAGCGTCAGATTGATTACGCCCATGTGATACCGCTGATGCTGGGGGATCCCGTCGGCGTAGTAGGCGACCATGATGCGTCCGCCGGGAAGTTCGAAGGCGTCGGGATAGCCGCAGTCGCCGGTGTCGAGTTCGATCAGTCGCTGCGGTGAGCCCCAAGTCTTGCCGGCGTCACCGCTGGCGCGGACATCGATCCCGCGGTTGCCACCCGTGCGATTGCCGTAGGTCAGCAGCACGCGGCCATCGCTGAGTTTCAGCAGATGCGCAGACGACACCGGCTTCACGTCGAGCACGCCCACATGCTTCCAAGTCATGGCGTCGTCATCCGAGGCGAAGACATCAAGGTCGAGCCGGCTGAAACGCCGCGCCGCATTAAGCCACCGGCCGCCACCGAGGTGAAGGATGGCGCCCTCGCAATGCTCGTCTTTGACCACCGGGGCAAAGTGGGTCCACGTCCGGCCGCCATCGCGGCTGCGGGCGGCGTAGACATTTCCTTCTCGGTGGCCGCGCGCCGTCGGTGCGAAAGTGAAGGCATAGGTGCCCGCAATCAGATCACCGTTGGCCGCGAGTTGGATGTCTCCGAAAGGAACGTGCCAGCTCAGGCCGGCCACCGCCGGCATGGCGAAGCCGGCCTGCTCCCAGGACTTGCCGCCATCGCGGGAAATCGAGACGACGGTCTGAATGGTCCGGCTCGCGGGATTGCGCCGCGGGTTGATTTTATCCCAGCCGTTGGTCAAAACCACCAGATCTCCGTTGGCGTTCAAACCGGCCGCATGATTCATGCGCACGGTTTGCGGCGCATGTTGCGTGACGGTACTGAGTCGGGTCCAAAACCGCCCGTCCGGACTGCCCCAGCAATCGACGTCGCCTTCGGTGTGCGCATGGTTGGGCTGGTTGAAGACGATCGCGACGAACGTGCCGTCCTTCAGCCTGACCACGTTGGGCCAGGCGCAGACATTATCGACCGCGAGCAGCCTCCGGGGTATGCCGGCGGCCTGGAGGCTGGCCGGCGGTTTGGCCGTGAGCGCGGGGAGCAACTCGGCCAGTGCCGTTGAAACGGGCCAGATGATAGCCGCGAGAAATCCAAGCGTGGGAGAAAGGAGACGTTTCATGGTCTGAGATGGCAAAATATCACAGGGCCTCAGTTGAAGTCTTTCTCCTGTAATTTGATCTTTAGAGGATTTGATCCCGCCGTTATCCATAACTCACCGGGCCTCGCTTCAAGGATCCGGGCGTAGGTCACCGAGCCCTTGACCCCCTCGGGCATTCGGGCAATCACCACCGGCTTGCTCCAGGTCTTCCCATCGTCGCCCGAAAACATGATCGATAGCTCCGCGCGCTGCCAGCTGGCCGGCACCTCGGCGTAACTGCCGCCGCCCCCTTTGAGCGGAACCTCATTCTTGCCCTCCGGATAATAGCGGTTCCACACCAGCACCAACCGGCCGCTTTGCAATCGCTTGAGCATGCCAGGAGACGAGCTGGCATCGATCTTCGTCGGCTGAATGTTCTTCCAAGAGAGCCCCTCATCCGTGGAGAAGGCCTCCCAGAATTTCCCCCAGTTGGTGCGCAGCAACATCCAGATCCGGCCATCGCGGAGCTGTTCGATGGTCGCTTCGATCACGCCGCTGTGATCGCCCACCCCGCCCATATCGATGACATTGCTCTGGACCCAGCTCTTGCCATCATCCTTCGAGGTAAACGTGACCGTGGCATGGCGGCCGGGATTATGTCGCATCATCATCGTGGTGAAAACGACATTGCCGTCGCGGGTCTCGATCATATCCCGAATCGCCCCCGTATAATCGTTATGAAGTTTTTGTGGTTCCTGCCACGTCTTGCCTCCATCAAGGCTGCGCACCGCATAGGTCGGACGGATCGCCCCGGGGGCATCTAAAATAGCCTGCTGCCACTTGAAACTGTTTTCTTCGGTGTTCGCGAAAGCCAAAATGACCACGCCGCGGCGGGTCCTGACCAAGGCTCGCTGCGCGTCGATCGCGTACCTGCCCGGCTCGGCGAAGATCGGGTAGTCGGTCCATGTCTTGCCCTCGTCCTGGCTGATGCAGCAGTTGTTTTTGGCGGTGGCGAGAATGCTTCCATCCGCCAGACGCAGCAGCGGCCCGCCTTTCAGGCCGGGTTTTTCTTCAACCTTGTCCGGTATCCAACAACCGGTGGAGGTGAGCTTTCCTCCTTTTAAGGTTGGTGTCCCCGCGGGCGCGCCGGTCTGGCCGGCCAAAGTGTGGGCTGAGACCGTGATCGTCGCAAGGGCGACGCATCCACGGGTAAGGTTTCGTAAGAGTTTGATTTGGGCAATCATGGTTGAGTGGTTTCGGAAGGGTGGCAAAAAAGTCTGATCGGATTTGATCATACTGAACAGGGTGGTCGTCTACCCATCAAGTGACCAACCCTTGCGATATTCCTTGGCAAGAAAGTCGTTCGCCGCGGAGGAGTTCGTGACCCGGCCCCGGGCACAATCGTAACTGAGCGCCGTTCCGGCCCGATAGGCCACGAGCCCAAGCAGATTCTGCTCCATCATATTGCCGTGCCGTTCAAAATCACACGATGTCTGTTTGCTCGTGCGGCGCCACGTCGAGCCCGGCGACACCGAGGGGCGCGGGTTTGCCCTACTCGGTCGGCGCGGCCCGCGTCACCCGCACAAGCGTGGATCCGATATACGACTTTGCCGGATCAGACTCCACTCCAACCGGCGATTCGTTGCGATCGTAGACCAGCAGGAGTTCGTTGGGCGCCACTTCCGCAATCCCCATATAGGTGGAGCTTCGCCATTCGCCGATGGGCGTGAGATGACTCCACTTCCGACCGCAACCGTCCAGGCTGAACATCAGGTGCAGTCCCGGCCGCCCAAAGGTACAGGCGAGGACACCGTTGGACATGAGATGCAGGTCCGGATCCACCCCGTGCCCGGGAAGCGGCTCCGGGGTGCTCCAGGTTTTGCCTTGATCAAGCGAGCGGCACTGGGCGAGTGGCAGTTTGCCTCCGCAACGCATCACACAAAGCAGGCTCCCATCCGGCACCCACATCAACGCTGGCTCGCAGAATCCGTCGCCGGGCGCAAGGTACCGATAGGCAATCGTGCTGACGAAAGACCACGTCTTTCCACCATCCCGGGAGTCAACCAGGATGGTGCGATAGCCGCCGTCGGCATGAAAGTGGCAATGCATGGCCGTCAGCCAGTGGCCGTCGCGCTCAACCAGGTTGCGCCAGAACGTCGGCCCGCGGCGCTCGGACGCCTGCCGGACAATCGCGTCGTAGTACGCGGGCAGCGGCTGGTAAAACTTGCGCAGCGGATGTCCTTCGGGCGGAAAATGTTCAGGCGTCGGATAAGCCTCGCTGGCCACGCGGTTGACTCTGACCACCGTCTCGAACGGGCCGGCAAAGGTCGCCCCGCCGTCCGTCGACCGAAAAAACGATCCGACATACTCTCCCGGCCTCCGCTCGAACGTGTAGATGTCCGGGGCGAGAACGGTGCCATCCGCTCCCTGCCCGATCGCCTGCTCGCGATGACCGCGCTTCGGCTCGGCCCGCCATGTGCGGCCGCCATCGGACGAGCGCATGCCGCGGCGCTCGGCAAAATGCCGGTCGGGCTGGACATGAAACGTGAGCAGGAGATCACCGGACCGCAGCTTGAACAGCTGCGGCTCGCGGACGGCCTCCCGGGTCACGACCCGATGTTCGCCCACGGCGATGGCGAGGCCGGCCGCGGTTTTCGGCTGCGGCCGTTCGGCGGCGGATAGACGGGCGCCCGCGGCTTCGCCAGCGACGACGGCCCCGGCCAGGCCAACTGGCAAGGCGAGGAAATCGCGGCGGGAAACGGAACGGGCAATGGATTGATTTCGGATCGGCATGGCAGGTTGGGTGCTTGGAGTTGTTCGCGACGCTTGAAATCGAGATTACCTTCGGGCCTTTTCCGCCACCAAGACGCGGCCGGCCAGCGCTCCGGTCAGGCGGGTCGCATCCACGACCGGCTTTCCATTCACGAGTACAAACTCGATCCCTTGCGCATGCCGGTGGGGTTCGGAAAAAGTCGCCGTGTCCCGGACGTTCTTGGGATCGAAGACCACGATGTCGGCCGCCAGTCCCTCCCGGATCAGTCCGCGATCCCGCAGGCCCAAGATTTGCGCCGGGAGCGACGTCGAGGAGCGGATGGCCTGTTCGAGCGTGATGATGCCGCGCTCCAATGCATAGTGGTGGAGCTTGCGCGGGTACGAACCGTAGAAGCGCGCATGCACATCCGGCCCATCCTCCGGCAACGCGATCCCGGCGTCGGTCGATGTAGCCGTCCATGGTTGCGCCATGATCGCATGGACATCTTCCTCCCACACCGAGAAACCGCGCAGTCGCGCTCCGCCCGGTCGATCGCGAAAGCCTTGAAACTGCAGCTCCAACGCCATCGCCACCGGCGTCAGGCCACGGGCCTTGGCCAATGCCTCCAGGCTCTGCCCGACGAGCGTCCTGTCCGGAAAATCGAAGACGACGATGTTCTCCGCGCCGCCGCGCCGGGAAATCTCGTGCGCCACATCCTTTTGCACCCTCGTGGCCAGTCCCGGATCGGACATCGTACGCCGCAACGCGTCGGCGTATCCGAAATCCATGTTCGGCCCCTTGGGCCGGCCGCGCGCGCTGGAGAAGGCGTCGTCGCCAATGGCCCACGCCGGCACGAGCACGGCGGCACCGTCGCCGCCGGTGGAGTTGTACGGATATTGATCGGTCCAGACATTCACGCCGCGAGCCCGGGCTTGTGCGATCAGCCGGATCGCGGCGGCGCTCGATCCCCAATAATGCGCGCCCATCACCTTCGCGTGCGACCAGACGTCCTTGGCCAGGCCCGCGGCCACGTTCATGCGCACGGTCTGGGGATCATTCGGCGCCGGGTGTCCGCGCTTTTCCCAGAAGGCTCCGTCCGGGCTGGCCCAGCACGAAATGTCGCCCTCGGTCGTGCCGTGGTTCGGCGGATTGTGAATCGTGGCGATGATCGTGCCGTCGCGCAGTTGCGTCAGATTCGGCCACGCGCAAACGTTGTCGACTGCGATGTAACGTGAAATCACCGGCGGTGAAATCTCGGCCGCGGAGAGCACCGGGGAAACACTGGCAAATAGCAGCGGGGCGATTATGGCACCGAACCAACACTTGTGTGCATGCATGGGAATTCAAAACGTTCCCTTCACGCCCAGGGTGAACAGCGCGAAGTTGTACTGATACTGGTTGGGCAGCGTATAGATTGGCACGCTCTGATTCGTGCGCACGCGCGCATTGGGCACCGCCAGCGCATTTCTGACGCCGCCGTAGACGCCCAGCCGCTTGGTGAAGTTGTACTCGAACGAGGCGTCGACTCGCGGGCTGTTTTTCTGGTACTGGTACGTTCCAACGGGCACCGTCGCGCTTGCGGCGGTCAGGCTCTGACGGATCCACTTCTGCAAAGCCACATTGACGTTCACGCTGAACTTCGACCGGCTGTAGCTCACGCCCCAGTTGATATTTCTCGGCGCAAAACTTTGCAGGCTCGCCCGATCCGGTCCGTGCAGCGACATGGCCGTGATGTTGCCAAACACCTGGAATCCCTTTGCCCACGTCGGCAGAAAATTCAGCGACTGCCGGTAGCTGAGCTCGATCCCCTTGAGCGTGGCTTCGCCCCCATTGCGTGTGCTCACGACCTCGTAGCCGCTGTAGTAGTCCTCCCACGGCAAATCGAACGACTCGACCAGCTCCTTGGTGGCCGTCGTGCGCGTCGCGGCAAAGAATCCGGTCAAATCCTTCTGGAACAGACTAATTGATGCGGTCGCCCCCTTGAAATCGTAGGTCTCTGCCGTGAGATCATAGTTGTTGGCGGTCCAAGGCTTCAAAGCGGTATTCACCACGCTGATCGTCCGCACCGCAGTGGCGGCATCGGGATCGGTGATCGTGGTGCCGGGAATGATCGATCCCAGATCGGGCCGACCAATGGTCCGGGCAAAGGCGGCGCGCACGACCAGCTTGTCCGTGAGCTGATAGCTCGCGTTCAGGCTGGGATAGTAGCCCTGGTAGCTCTTCTCGGACTTCGCCCCCAACATCTGGTACTGCAACTTCGCGCTCGCCAACGGATCCGTGGTAATTGGGATTTTCGCCCCCGTGGCAGTGCGGGCAAAACTGCCGTCGGCGTTCTTTCTAAATGTCGCCGAAATATCGTTCAATGGCCCCGTGCCCGTGTCGGCCGTATGTTCCATGCGAACGCCCCCAACCATCCAGAGGCGGTTCTCCAGGAAACGTGCATCCGCACGGAGGTACGCGGCGGTGATCGTTTCCTCGAGGATCCGGCGATTCGTCACCGCCGTTTGATGCGCGGCGGCCTCGTTCAGGACGAACCAGCTCGGATTCTGTTTGTACAGGTTATAAACTTTAGCGGTGCTGATAAACTCCGGGTGAACATGCTTCCCCGCTCCGTCCGTGGAGTACCAGTCTTGGGCAAAATTGGTGGCAATGACGTCGTAATTGCGGATCTCACGGGCCTCCGCCCCGCCCGGCGGACTGAACGTCCACGAATAGCCGGCCGCACTGGAACTCCGTTCCTGCCGATCCACCGCGACGCCCGCCTTGAACGTGACGGGGACCGTCCATTTGACCTCGCGCGTCACATGGGCGCCGCCGGCCATGACTTCCTGACCGCGATTCGGCTCGGTCGTCGAAACCGTGTTGATGGTCTGCGTACCTTGGAAGCGGTAAACATCGACCGGATTGCCGGAGCGATCGACCGCGGTCGTGACCGGCACTTTGCGGTCATAGATCCCGTCCAGCCCGTCGAGTCGAAGCACCAGGTTGGTCAGACCGCTCATCGCCACGGCGGTGAAGAACCCGTCCTCCTGGTTCTTGGTCACGTAATCACCTTTGGAATACGAAAAATTGGTGGCCAGTTTCCAGTCCGGTCCGTCATGCCGGTAGCTCAGGGTGGCCAGATCCATGTTGAGATACTGACTGTTGGAATCGTAGACCCGCCCGATCGAGCCCACGCCGGTGCTGGCGCCCTGGCTGAAGGTGGCGCCGCCGGTGGCACCAGCACCGAGCGTACGCTGAAACTGGTTCTGACGAATCATTTTGTAGACATCCGAACGCTGGTAACTGACCCGGATGAGATCGTCCTTGGTCAACTTCCAGTCGGCCGACACGCTGCCCATCTTTGTTTCGGTCCCCGAAAGAATCAGGTTGGTGACGTTCCCGGTCTGGACGTTTTGCACCTGATCCCACGTGGTGTTGTGGTACTCGAACGTGCCGTAACGGGGGGCGTAATTCGCGGTGAAGGTGAGAGCAAGCGACTTGTTCACCGGCCAGATGTACGACACGTTCGTGGCCGGCTGGATTCGCTTGAAGCCGGATTTGCCGTCGGGCCCCGTTTGATAATCGAAGCGCAACACTGGATCTTCAACTCCGCCCGAGTCGTTATAGGCCATGAACACATTGTAGCTGAACAGCGGCTTGGTGCGGCTGAATCCGCTGCGCGTGACCATGTTGACGGAACCGCCCACCGCATGGGCCGGCATGTCGGGCGTGGGGGTCTTGGTAATTTCGATCCGGTCGACGTTGGCGCTGGAGGCATTGCTCAAATCGTTCGAACGCGAAACCGCGAATCCGGGCGACGCGATCAGCGCACCGTCGATCATGATCAGCGTGCCGCTCGCCGGCATGCCCCGCACCGAGACCGTCGTCGGGTTTGTCGGGTTGTAGGCGATGTCGAGTCCGGGGACGAACTTGATGTACTCGCCCACATTGCCTTCGCCCATGTCGCCAAATTCCGAAAGCGAAATCACATTCTTGATATTGGGCGCATTGCGCTGCTCCTGCAGTGCCATCGCCTGGCCGCTCAGTTGCCGTTCTTCTACCGTAAAGGCCTCGAGGGTGACGGCATCGCCTGACGGCCCCGCCACCGCGCGCCCGAGGTTGAAGCTGAAATCCCGATTGGCCACCTGCCCCGCCTGCACCGTCACCGTTGCCGTCTG
Organism: Opitutus sp. GAS368; assembly: GCA_945903465.1. GTDB lineage: Bacteria > Verrucomicrobiota > Verrucomicrobiia > Opitutales > Opitutaceae > ER46. The sequence continues at coordinate 940 of CAMDOF010000194.1, read as the reverse complement.
GAGGGCAAGGCCGACGTACGACACACTTAAGACGATCTCGCCACTCGGCAAATTCGAGAGCCGATATTCACCGCTCTCATTGGATGTCGTCTCAATCGCCGTGCCCTTCACGGACACTCTGGCGTTGTTCAGGTAGGTGCCGCTGGAAGTATTCAAGATGCGGCCTTCGATCACTCCCGTGCCGATTGACTGTGCCCAAAGTGCAGCGTGGAAAAACAGGAGCCATCCACAAATCGCGATCGCCGTGTAGGTGCGATGAGGCCGGTGATTTAGTGTTTTCGGTTGCATGTGCTTTTGCAGGGTTTCGATCCTAAGTCTCAAAATTCATCCCTCGCGTTGATGCGATGAACGATCCCGATGGCGGATGTTTAAGAATTATTGCTAGGGTCAGGAAATGGCCGGGATTGGTGATGCCGAGATCGCCGAATTCCTCGATGGAGACGACGTTCTTGATATTGCCGGCGTTGCGTTGTTCATGGAGGGCATTGCCTTGGGCGGTCAGTTCCCGTTCCGCGACCGTGAAGGCATCGAGCTTGATGATGGCCGACGCCTCGTTGGCGGCGCCGAAAAGCGCCAGATCAAAATCGAGCCGGGCGACTTGGCCCGCCGCGACTTGGACCGACTTGGTCTGAGGCCTCATGCCAGTGTATGAAACCAACACCGTGACCGGACCGGCGGCCACCCCGGCAATGCGGTACTCGCCATTCTCGTTCGTATTGGCCTCCAACCGAGTGTCCTTCACGACCACCCGGACATTGTTGAGGTAATTTCCGCTCGTGGCGTTGAGGACCTTGCCCGTCAAAACGCCGGTGGGCGACGTCTGCGCGGTCAAGGATGTCGCCAGCAGCCAAATCGCCGCGGCGACCAGGCCGCCGTAGCGGAGAGTTCGAGTTGGATTATCGCTGGATTTCATGGGGGATGAATTTTGTGGTGGGAAACG
>CAMDOF010000193.1 GCA_945903465.1 Opitutus sp. GAS368 | reverse complement strand
TGGGTGAGATAGGGCTGGCCCGGCGTGGTGTGGGGAAACGCGGTGCCATTCGTGGTGGCCTGCACTCCGCGCCATTGGTTCTGAATGAATTTCTCCAGCGTGCCGTTGTCCGAGTGGCCGCCGGAGAGCGTGAAACCAAAATTCCTGTTCACGGGCCGGACGTAGGAAAAATCAAAGCCCGGTTTGATCTTGCGCGTGGAGGCTTCGAAGGGGCCCGGCGTCTTGCCGAAGTCGCGTTCGTCGTCACGCATTGTGAGGTAGGCACTGGCCTTGAACTCGGGCCGCGAGCGTTCAAACGCACTGCGCGGAACCATGTTGATCGAGCCCGCCAGAGCCATGCCCTGCGATTCCGGCGTCGGCGAATAAGTCACCTCGATGCGCGACGTGGCGCTGATCGAGGTCATGTCCATTTGCACGGTTCGCGCCGTGCCGCTCCCGCCGCCCGCGCTGGCGAGACTGAAGCCGTTGATGGTGATCGGCACGTTGTCCGACGGCACCCCGCTGATGGAAATGCCGCGCGCCAGCGCCCCCGCTTCATACTCCATGGTTACGCCCGGCAGAAACTTCACGAACTCGCCCACGCTGCCTTCGGCGACATTGCCAAACTCGTCGGTCGAGATGACTCCTTTGATGTTGGGCGCGAAGCGTTGCTCATTGATCGCGATCGCGGCTGCCTCCATTTCGCGCGACGTGTTCACGCGAAACGCAGAGAGTTTCACGACCTCACCGTCCTTGCCTCTGCCGGTCGGACCGGCAACCGGAGAGAGCTTGAAGTCGAGCACGACCGTCTGGCCTGCCGCCAGGTTCACTGTCTCCGTCTGAGCCGCGAGCCCGGTGAAAAACGCTTTCACGCGCACCGCACCGGCCGGCACATTGGTCAGCCGGTAGAAGCCTGCAGAGTCGGTGAACGTTTCCGCCGCGCCGCCCTCGACCGTCACGCGGGCGCGCTCGAGAAACTCGTCGCCCGCCAGATTGGCAACCCGACCTTCGATGGTGCCGGCCGTAGATGTCTCCGCGGAGCGGACGCCGTGACTCGATACCAGGGAAAGCGCAAGCCAAGCGGCTAGGCGAACGATTATCAGGACAGGTTTCATGAAGGACGCGGGGTTACTCACTTGGGGAAACTGCGTCGAAAAGTGAAAGGCAGAGGTACGCACGCAACCGAAAAAGAACGCGATCACTGAACGGACCGAACGCTTCTCCGGCGCGGGACCGCGCATCCCGCAAATTCACCTCCGGGGCGTGCCGAGGACCCAGATCAACCCCTTGCGGGGCCAACGAAGTTACGCAAGTCGGTGCTTTCCTGTTGGCGTGGGAACCGGTTCCTGCTGGCACGGGGAATTGCGCCACGGGGACGCTGATTTCACGAGCGCCCGGCGATGCCAAATCGCGTGCTAGGCAAATAGGGCGATCGTTTCAGTTCCGAATGGCGTGGGTCTTGGTAAGACCAGTAAATCTAGGCGCCGTGACGAAGGCCAAGGCAGTTGGCGACGCGCTGCTGCCAGCGTGACCCATGGCCAAAGGCGAAACCCAACTCACAACGGAACAATTCCCTATTTGAAATCGTCCATCCACGCCGTCTGCGGCCAGCGCGGGACGGGCGTATTCTGCTGCGGTGGGCCGGGGGTGCTCCGGCCGTTGACGACATAAGCGCGCATTAGCCGGCCCAGGCGTTGCACCACGTCGGGATGATCGGCGACAACGTTGGCCTTCTCGGCGGGATCGGTTTCGAGATCGTAGAGTTGGAAACGAGGGAGGCCGTCGGTCTTGTCCCGGCCGGGGCGCGGGAAGCTCCAGCCGCCGGAGTCGGGGCACAGTTCGAGTTTCCAGCGACCTTGGCGGATGCCGAAAGAGCCGTTGATCGAGTGGAGCACGAGGGTGTCGCGCGGCGCGGGGGCGGCGCGGCCGAGCAGGAGCGGGAGAAAGCTGATGCTGTCCTCGGCGGCGTTGGCGGGGAGTTTCGTGCCCAAAATATCGGCGCACGTCGCCATGAAATCGCCGAGGCACACGAACGCGTCGCTGCGCGACCCGGCCGCGATGCGCGCGGGCCAGCGCATGATCAGCGGAATGCGGTGGCCGCCGTCGAAGATGTCGGCCTTGTGGCCGCGGCGCCCGGCGCTCGGATCATGGTCGCGCGAGGCAAGGAACGGATAGTCAGCCTGCGGCGAGCAGCCGTTGTCACTGGTGACGATAACCAGGGTGTCATCCGCCACGCCGCTCTTCTCGAGTGCGGCCATGATTTCGCCGATGGCTGCGTCGGTCTGCATCACGAAGTCGGCGTAGTCGTTGAGCCCGCTCTTGCCCTGCCACTCTTTCGTCGGCGCGATGGGGGTGTGCGGGGAGTTGAGCGGCAAATAGAGGAAGAACGGTTTCCCGGCGCGCGCATCGGCCGCCTGGCGCCCGATGATAGCGACGGCCCGCTGCGTGAGCGCCGGCAGCACGCCGATCGTATCGAAGCCCGGCGCGATCGGGCCGGTGCGGACATTCCCACCGTCGGGATGCGCGTTCTTCATTGGAAACGCGCCGGCATGATCAGGAATCACGGCCGCGCGGTCGCCTTCCAGGAAGGTGTAGGGCGGCATGTCGAGCGAGGCGCTGATGCCGAAATACTCGTCGAAGCCGAGCGTGAGCGGCCCGCGGCCAAACGGCTTCGTGAAATCGATCCCGCCGCCATCGTCGTTTTCGAGCGTGGCCGCGCCGCCCTTGGCTTTCTTGTTCGGCGTAGGATCGCTGCTCGCCGTGCGGGGGCCGCGGGCCCACTCGAGCCCGAGGTGCCACTTGCCGACCGCGGCCGTGTGGTAGCCCTGGCGGTGGAGCAGTTCGGCCACGGTGAGCCGGCCTTCCTCGATGAGGGGCGGGCTAAAGCCGCCGAGCACGCCGCTCTTGCGCGTCGAGCGCCAGTTGTAGCGGCCGGTGAGAATATTGTATCGCGTCGGCGTGCAGACCGCGGACGACGAGTGCGCCTCGGTGAACATCCTGCCGCGCGCCGCCAGCGCATCGAGCTGCGGCGTGGCGATCTTCCCCTGCGGGTTGAAGCACTTCACGTCACCCACGCCGAGGTCGTCGGCGAGGATGAAGACGATGTTGGGCCGGGCGGCAGGCGAACCCGCGGCCTGCGCGGACGCGAGGCTGCCGAGCAGCGCCGCCACTGCGGCCACTGGACGCAAAAACAGGAGCGAGCGACAAACGTTCATGAGAAATCGGATTCGAAGAATCCGCCTCCACAGAGCACAAACCGGACTGAAGGGAAAGGACAGACGGACCTACAGCGCTAGCCCTGCATTTTTCACGCTCTGAATGGTTCTGCACGCCTTGGCTTCTCCGATGCATCATCACACCACCGCCCATTTCGAGTTCATGCGGACTAAAACAAAACCGCCCGGCGGTTTTGTCATAAGCCCGGAAATCCCTGCGGACCTCGAAAACCTAGTAAGTTTCCAAGACACTCTGCGACTCCGCCAGCGGGAAGAGTGTAAAATATCCGGGCCAGTATTACTCAGTTAAGTAAAATTATAGAATTTTGGCTCAAAATTCTTTCCGCAACAGGGACAGCATCCGATCCACCGAACCAACCACGGCTGGATCGCGGGCAACACCTGCTCCCACGTAACACCAGAAGTTTTTTTAGAGCGAAGGGAGATGACCAAGACGAAGAGGTCGGCGACGGCCGCCGGCACGAGATGATGGTGAAATCCCTGCCACGAGCGACCTTCGTCGTGATCGAGCCCCAGGTCGGGCTGATCGTGCTGGAAGAACTGCTCGATGGCGAAGCGTCCCCGGCGCAAACGCAGACAACGCTGTGGGGTGGGTTTGGTTTGGAACCACGCGAGGTAGTGATGGTAAGGCGCGGCATCGCCCTCGGGCCAGTCCACGACCAACCAGGTTTGCGGCCATTCGCCGATATTCCGGTCCAGGTCGCTCAAGGCGATTTGCTTGAAGAACTGCGGGGGATAGAAATTTCTCCGGCCGTTGAAAATCTGCCGGTCGAAATCCATCGCGCGGATGCGGACCTGCCAATCGTCGAATTCGGGCGTGAGTAGGCCGACGAAGTTTTAGCGGCGGATGTCGCCGAGGAGGCGGACGAAGCAGCGCTCGTTGACGTTCATGAGGTCCTTGGCGATGCGGATCGGGCGCAGCTCCTTGTGGTGGCGCCAGCGGTCGATGAAAATATCGCCGGGGATGCGGACGACGTGCTCCTCAACGAGCGTGGTGCCGTGCGGGATGAAGTTGAGGCGGTTCGGCGAGAGGAGATGCTCGAGCTCGCGGCCGTAAACACGCGAGGCGTCGGCTTTTTTGAGGTGGAAATAATCCTGATGGTTGTTGCAGGCGTTGACGATTCGGACGCGAAACGACGTGGAGTTGCCGAAGGTGCAGAAATCCACGCGGTTGACGTAGAGGTGGCGCACGACGGAGAAATCGCCGTCCCCCTTGAGCAGAGCGTAAACCTGCTGCAGGGTCTCGTTGAGCACGGGCATCTCGGCGGCGTCTTAGATGACGGTTTCCGAGAGCGTAGGTTTGCCGTTGGTATCGGTGAGAAGGACGACTTCGTGAAACGCGCGGAGGCGCCTGTAGGTGACGGGGAGCTCGCGCTCGCGGCGGTAGCGGCGGAGGTAGCCGCGGAGATCGGGGCTGAAGGGAAAGCTCAGCTTGCGCTGCGTCGGGGCGGGTGCGGGAGGCGGCGTCGCATCGGCTTCGGCTAGGCGGGCAACGTGTGCCGGGCGACGGGTGCCGGCAATACTGCGCGCGGGCGCGGTCTAGCGGGCGAAGGCGCCGGCCTGCTTCGTGAACTGCTTTTCCAGGCTGCCGCACACCAGCTCGCAGAGCTTGAGGATCGACGGGTCACAGATGGCGTAAAACACCTGCAGGCCCTCCTTCCGCCGCGAGATGAGGTGCGCCTGCGTCAGCGTCTGGAGGTGGCGCGAGATGTTGGCCTGCGTGCCGCCGGTCTCCTCGACGAGGGCGTTGACGTTCATCTCGCCGGCGAAGAGCGCCTGCAGCAGGCGCAGCCGCATCGGCTCGGCGAGCACGGCGAACCGCCGCGCCACGTGTTCGAGGGCTTCATCGGTGAGAGGTGCTTTCCGGGCCATGCCGATGACGAAACAGACGCTTGACCTAATTACAACTATATGAGTATATGCTCATATTAATTTATTTTTCGTCACTCCCATCCCATGAAAATCGACTCCCTCATCCGCCTCCTCGCCGGCACCGTCACCCTCGCCGGCGTCGCCCTCGCGCAGTTCGTCAGCCCGTGGGGGTTCCTGCTGCCGGCCTTGGTGGGCCTGAATCTTATCCAATCCGTCTTCACCGGCTTCTGTCCGCCGACGGTGATACTGACCAAACTCGGCTGGCTCGATGCGGACGGCATCATTCACTGGGGCGGACCAAAATCCCGGCGCTGATTCACCGTGAAATCGCCCCGCCTCGTTTTGCTCGCCGGCGCGCTGGTGCTTGCTGGCTGCGCCCGCCGGGAGTCGCGCACCGCCGAGACGTTGCCCCCGGTCCGGGTCCAGGCCGTCGCGGTGCAGCGCGAGGCATTGTCCGTGGTGGTGGAAACCAGCGGCACGGTGCGCGCCGTCCAACGCGCCGCGATCGCCGCCAAAGTCCCGGGTACCATCGCGACGCTGCCCGTGGCACTCGGCCGACACGTGAGCGCCGGCGAAATTCTGCTCACGCTTTCCGCCGACGAGGTGGCTGCGCGCGTCGCCCAGGTCCGCGCCCAGCTGACACAGATCGAACGCGAACTCGTCCGCGAGCGCACTTTGCAATCCAGCGGCGCTGGCACGGCTGAGGCTGTGAAATCCCTCGAAGACCGCGCGGCGCAGACGCAGGCCGTCCTTCGCGAAGCCGAGGCGCTGCTCGGCTACACGACCATCCGCGCGCCGTTCGACGGCGTCATCGCCAGGAAATATGTCGAGGCCGGCGACTACGCCGCCCCCGGTGCGCCCCTCCTTCAGTTCGACGGCCGCGAGGCGTTTGAAATCGAAGTCGGCCTGCCTGAGTCGCTCGGCGCTCCGCTGGCCGTCGGCACCGCCCTCGAAATCGAAATCGCCGGCGCACCCGCGCGTTTCCGCGCGACGATCGCCGAACTCTCGTCGGCCGCCGATGCCACTGCGCGGACGATCACCGCGAAACTGGCCGTGTCCCGCGGTGCGAAGGTGCGTCCCGGACAGTTTGTGCGGGTCTTCGTGCCCGGCGCACCCGCGTCGGTGCTCCTCGTGCCGACGGGCGCGGTTTCGCTTTTCGGCCAGATGGAGCGCGTGTTTACCGTCGGCGAAAACCACCGCGCGTCGCTCCGCCTCGTCAAAACCGGCGCTGGGCACGGCGACCGCATCGAAATCGTCTCCGGTCTCGACGCGACGGACCGCATCGTGGTCGCTCCGCCCGCTACGCTGCGCGACGGCCAGCCGCTCGACCTCGTGCCGTGAGCCCCGTCGCGAAAAACCTGCCACCGGCCTCGGCGCGCCCCGGGCTGGCTGGGCGGCTCGCGGCGCTGGCCGCGCAATCGAAGCTCACGCCGATCGCCGTCCTCGCGTCGCTGCTTCTCGGGCTCTTTGCGGTGGCCATGCTCCCGCGCGAGGAGGAGCCGCAAATCAAGGTCCCGATGGTGGACGTCCTCGTCGGCATGCCCGGCGCGACCGCTCGCGAAGTCGAAAACCGCGTCACGCGCCCGATGGAGAAACTCCTCTGGGAAATCCCCGGCGTCGAATACCTCTACTCCACCTCCAGCCCCGCCGCCTCGCTCGTCATCGTGCGCTTCAAGGTCGGCACCGACATCGAGACCGCGCTCGTCCGCCTCAACCAGAAGCTCCAGACTAACTCCGACCGCATCCCGGCCGGTGTCACGCCGCCGCTCGTGAAACCGCGCACGATTGACGACGTGCCCGTGCTTGCGCTCACGCTCCACAGCGCGACGCACGACCATCTCACGCTCCGCCGCCTCGCCGCGCAGCTCGACGACGCGGTGAAATCCATCCCGCAGGTCGCCGAAACCACGCTCATCGGCGGCACGCGCCGCACTCTCCGCCTCGCCCTCGACCCCGCCGCGCTCACGGCGCGTCGCCTCAGCGCCACCGATCTTATCTCCGTTCTCCAGCAGGCCAATCGTCCGCTTCACGCCGGCTCGCGGCCCTTTGCCAACACCGAAGTGCTTCTCGAAACCGGCCGTTTTCTCCGCGATGCCGACGATGTCGGCGCCTTGGTCGTGGGCGTTTTTGAAACCCACCCTGTCTATTTGCGCGACGTCGCGACGATTACCGATACGGCCGGGGAACCGGCCAACTACGTCTTGCACGGCGACGCCCGCTCCACCGCCCTCGAAGCCGCCGTCACGCTCAGCGTCGCGAAACGGCCCGGCGCCAACGCCATCGACGTCGTCAACGCGGTCCTCGCCAAGGTCGCGACCTTGCGCGGCACGCTGCTGCCGGCCGATGTCGCGGTCGCGATCACGCGCGACTACGGCCACACCGCGGCGGAGAAGAGCAACGAACTGCTCTTGCACATGGGCATCGCCGTCTTCGGCGTCGCCGTGCTCATCCTGCTGTTTCTCGGCTGGCGCGAATCGCTCGTCGTGCTGCTGGCGATTCCCTCGACCCTCGCGCTCACGCTTTTCATTTTTTACCTTTACGGCTACACGCTCAACCGCATCACGCTCTTCGCGCTGATTTTCTCCATCGGCATCCTCGTGGACGATGCGATTGTCGTCGTTGAAAACATCGTCCGCCACATCCGCCTCCCGGGCTCCTCGGGAAAACCCCTCGGCCAGATCGCGCTCGAGGCCGTGGATGAGGTCGGCAACCCCACGATCCTCGCGACGTGGGCCGTGATCGCCGCGATTCTGCCGATGGCCTTCGTCGGCGGGCTCATGGGCCCCTACATGCGGCCGATTCCCATCGGCTCGACCGCCGCGATGCTGTTTTCGATCGCGATCGCCTTCACCATCACACCGTGGGCCGCCATCCGCGTCCTGCGCCGCCATGCGCCTCCGTCCGCGGCCGCGGCCGGCGCGCCGCGGGCCGACTGGTTTACCCGGATTTACTATCGCGTGATGGGTCCGCTGCTCGACGGCGGGCGGGCCCGCGGGATTTTTATCACGACCATCGCGCTGCTGCTGCTCGGGTCCGCCGGCTTCGTGCTCACCGGCGCGGTCACGATCAAGATGCTGCCCTTCGACAACAAGTCGGAGTTCCAGATCGTGCTCAAAACACCCGAGGGCACAACGCTGGAGCAGACCACGCGGATCGCCCGCGAGATGGCCGACGCGATTCGCACCGCGCCCGAGGTGCGCGATTTTCAGATCTACGCGGGCACGGCCGCGCCGTTTAATTTCAACGGCCTCGTCCGCCACTCCTACCTCCGCCGCGGACCGAACGTGGCCGATATCCAGGTCAACCTCGTCGGCAAGGACGAGCGCTCCGACCAGAGCCACGCGATCGCGAAACGCCTCCGGCCCCTCGTCGCCGCCATCGCAAAAAAACACGGTGCCGCCGTCGCCGTCGCGGAAGTCCCGCCCGGCCCGCCGGTGCTCCAATCGATCGTCGCGGAGATTTACGGTCCCGACGAGACGCAGCGGCTCGCGCTCGCGCGTGAAGTCCGCGGCATCATGGAGCGCACGGCGGGCGTCGTGGATATCGACTGGTATGTCGAGGACGAGCAGCCGAAAGTCCGCTACGTGGTGGATCGCGTGAAGGCCGCGCAGCACGGCGTGAGCGAAGCCGCCATCGCGCGCACCCTCGTCCTCGCCGCGCAGGGCACAGCCGTCGATCTCTTGCATGCGGCGAACGAGCGCGAGGAGGTATCGATTGTGTTCGAGTTGCCCGCGGCCAAGCGTGCGCAGCCCGAGGCACTGCTCGCGCTCAACGTCCGCGCCGATTTGCCGCCGACGGCCTACGATTTTTCCGCGCCGCTCATCCCGTTGTCCGAGCTGGTCCGCGTCGAGCGCACGCTCGGCGAGCGTCATCTCTACCGCAAAAATCTGAAACCTGTGACCTACGTGACGGCCGACGTCGCCGGGGCCGTGGAGAGCCCGGCCTACGCGATGCAGGGGATCGACGGCGCGATCCGCGCGCTGGACGCGCGGCGCTTCGGGGCGACGGTGGCGGCGCTGCCGATTTTTCATCTCAATGTCCCGCCTGACGATTTGTCGCCCGCGCTGAAGTGGGACGGCGAGTGGCACATCACGCTCGAGGTGTTTCGCGACCTCGGGCTCGCGTTTGCGGCGGTGCTGGTGCTGATCGCGATGCTGCTCGTCGGGTGGTTTCGCAGCTACGTGACACCGCTCGTCGTGATGGCGGCGATCCCGTTTTCGCTCATCGGCATTCTGCCGGCGCACTGGGCGCTCGGGGCGTTTTTCACCGCGACGTCGATGATCGGCTTCATGGCGGGCGCGGGCATCGTGGTGCGAAACTCGATCATCCTCGTCGATTTCATCGAGCTGCGGCGCGCGGACGGCCTGCCGCTGCGCGAGGCGGTGATCGAGGCGGGCGCGGTGCGCTTCCGGCCGATGCTGCTGACGGCGCTCGCGGTGGTCGTGGGCGCGAGCGTGATCCTCGCGGACCCGATTTTCCAGGGCCTCGCGATCAGCCTCATGTTCGGCGAAATCGCCTCGCTGCTCATCAGCCGCCTGGCGGTGCCCGTGCTCTACTTCATGGCCAACCGCCGCGCAGCCGCGTGAGGTTTGCGCGTGGGGTCATTGGCGTTGCTCGGAAACTGGATTTTCGGGGAGCGGTTTATCAGGCAACGCGCCCCACCTCGGCTTCGCGAGCCGGGCGATCCACTCCGCCCGGAGCACCGGATCCACCGACTTAAAGAAACGCCGCACCGGGTCATCCCCGACGACCGATTCCATCCCGAACAACTCCGGGATCGCCGGAGCTTCCCGCCGTCGCTCACTACGCGGGAAGCGGCGGCCAGCGGTGAGATGCACAGCATATCGTCGGTGCGATGCCCGTCGTGTCGCTCATTACGCGGGAAGCGGCGGCCAGCGGTGAGCGCGGTCAACGGGAACGACGGGAGCACATCGTAGAGCGGTGCCGCGTTCGGGCTGGTCCGCTGCGCCGGACAGGCGGCCGCTAGTGTATCTATAATCCCAATACGCTTGGTACAGAGGCGGCCCATGGCACCAGTCCGCCGGACGGCGTCAGCGCGTCCTTCTTCGCCGAAAGCCGCCCCCGTCCACCGGTCGTGGCGAAACGAAAATCTCCTTCAACCAGGGGGTGAATCGCCTCCGTCGTCTTGGTTTGGCCCGTAGACCCCCTCTCGGCATTTTACGGGGAAAGCCAAACCCTCAACTGCGGAATTCAGGATGAACGGCACCCGGTTGACCAACGCCTTGGTTGGCCCTCGCACGATCCGCTCACTCGGAGCGTCCCCTCTAGCGGAGGATACTCTTGCGGAGAGGGGCGACAACAGCTCCGGCGGCGATTGGGCAAAATTCACCCATGAAGCGAGGCAGGTTCACCGGCGGGACCGTGGTCAGCGGGGTCCGGCGGGCGGCGGTGGTGCAGCCGGCGCGGAAGAGGTTGCGCCAACCGGCGAGCAGACGAGACACGGGTGAGCTTAACGCGATTCCGGAGGGGCGCAAACGGGAGTCAGGGGCCGGGGCTGCGGGCGGGGGAGCCCGGTGTTCAGGTCAGCGCACGAAGTCGGCCACGCCTTCCCTGATGGCCGGCGCGTAGGCCCGTTCGGGCGTGTGCTCGCGGGCGACGATGGCGGCGATCTGCCGCATGACGTCGGGGTGGCGGGCGGCGACATCGGTGGTCTCGCGCTCGTCCTGCTTGAGATTGTAGAGCTCCCAGGCCGCGCGTGCGCCGGGTTTGACGGCCTTCCAGTCGCCCCAGCGGACAGCCTGCTGCACGGTGTTGCGGTCGGCGCCGGCGGCTTCCCAATAGAGGAAGTCGTGGGTCTTCTGTCCCGGACGGCCGAAGAGGGTCGGCGCAAAGGAGATGCCATCGGTGGCGGGCAGGTGAGCAGAGGCGCCGGCGATTTCGGCCAGGGTGGGCATGAAGTCGGGGAAGTAGCCTACGTGGTCGGTGACGCTGCCGGGCCGGATGTGACCGGGCCAGCGGGCGAGCATGGGCTCGCGGATGCCGCCCTCGTAGAAGTTGGTCTTGCTGCCGCGGAGACCCGCGGCGCCGTCGAAGAAATCGACGAAGATATCCTTCCACGCCCCAGGCTGTGGACCGTTGTCGGAGGTGAAGATGACGAGGGTGTTGTCGTCGATGCCGAGGCGCTGGAGGAGAGCGAGGAGTTCGCCGACCTGGCGATCGAGTCGGGAGACCATGCCGGCGAACTCGGCGTGGGCGTCGTCGGAGCCGAGGTAGCCGGGCCGCGGGTCCGGCCGGGGGAGCTTGGGCCAGAGGCCCTTGTAGGGGGCCCAAGAGTCCTCGGGGCAGGTAAGTTCAACGTGGGGGAGAATATAGGGCAGGTAGGCGAAGAACGGGCGGTTCGCGCGGGCTTGGCTGGTGATATAGGCCATGGCCTGGTCGTGGATCTCGTCCTGCGCGTAGCGCCCGCGCTGCCGGCCCTCGTTCTGAGGGAGCGGGAACTTCTCGAGGTCACGCATGAGGAAGTAGGGGTAATAGAAGTGGGCGTGGACCTGACTGTACTGGCCGAACCAGGTGTCGAAACCCTGGCGGACGGCGACGCCTGGGGTGTCCGGTCGGCCGAGGCCCCATTTGCCGAAGCCGCCGGTGGCGTAGCCCGCGGCGCGCAGGACTTCGGCGAGGGTGACGTCGGCGTCGTGGAGGTGCCGGTCGAGGCCGTTGTTGCGGACGGCGGTGTGCCCGGTGTGGAGGCCGGTAATCAGCGTGCTGCGTGCGGGGGCGCAGACGTTGGCGCCGGAGTAGAAGCGGTTGAAGCGCATGCCCTCGGCGGCGAGTTGGTCGAGGTTGGGCGTACGGATCTTTCTTTGGCCGTACGCGCCGACATGGCCGATGCCGAGGTCGTCGGCGAGGATGAGGACAAGGTTGGGTTTGTCGGGCGTGGCGGCGAGGGCGGATTCCAGCAGGATCAGGACGAGGAGGAGGGCGCGCATGGCTTTGGAGGGATCAGAAGCGGCCGGTGAGGCCGGCCTTGATGGCGGGCGTGAATATCTGGTTCAAGCGGACGCGCTGCTTGACGAAGACGAAGGCGTTGGCGATCGGATCGTCGAAGACGTTGATGACATCGGCGAAGAGTGTGAGGCGCGGGTGCCACTTGTACTTCAGGTTGAGGTCGACGTTCTTCTTCGAGTAATAGTAGACGCGCAGGAGGGGGTTGGTGTTGTAGTCGCGGAGGTTCTGGGCGCGGTAGGTGTACTTGACTTGAGCTTCCCAGGCGCGGTGGGCGTAGGACACGCTGCCGTTGAAGGTCTCTGGCATGAAGCCCGGGAGCTCGGCTCCCGACTGGGTGCTGCCGGTGGCGGTATAGTTTCCCAGACTCTTCAGCCGCGTGTAATTGAGGGAGAGGGAGAGGCCGTTCCAGGCGCCGGGGAGCCAGGTGAACCGCTGGTTGTAGGCAAGCTCGATGCCCTGCACGCGGGCGGAGCCTCCGTTGGTGTCGGTCGTGACCTGATATCCCTCGTAGTCCCCGTCGAAGCCGTTGTTGGGGCCACCGCCGATGAGGGCGCCGGTGCTGCCGTAGATGAAGTCCCGGATGTCTTTCCGGAACAGGCCGACGGAGGCGTAGCCGGCCGGCTCGAAGTAATACTCGAGTGAGAGATCGTAGTTTTTCACCTG
>CAMDOF010000192.1 GCA_945903465.1 Opitutus sp. GAS368 | reverse complement strand
GGGCTCCACCCGCGCAAGAACGCCGGGGATGTGGGCGAATGTGGTCCGCCCAGTCCCCTGTGCGGAAGGGGCGTCTCCTGACTGGGAGCCGCACAGGGGACTGTGCGGACCACTATGGGCGGACCACTATGGGCGGACCACTATGGGCGGACCCCTTTGGGCAACGCGCCAGAGGTGATTGGGGCTCGTGATGGCGGGAATCAATCTGAGCAGTTACCGATTTTTTTATATAGTTTAGTGCTGACGGGGAGGTGGCCGACGATTGATTTTAGATAAAGTGAGCGTTGCGGGCACCGCGATTTTTTACTGCGATCTAGACTGTACGCCCATCCCTCTTCATGAAATTCCCCTGCCTCCAGCTTGGTCTTCTCGTGGCTTCGTCGCTACTCGCGCGCGCTGCAGTTACGCTTCCCGCAATTTTATCCGACCACGCCGTTCTGCAACAGAGCAGCCGCGTGCCGATTTGGGGCGCGGCGGATCCGGGGGAAGAAATAACCGTCGAATTTGCTGGCCAGTCGCACACCACCATCGCCGGCGTCGACGGGAAATGGCAGATTGCCTTGAACCCGCTGAAAGTCGGCGCGCCCCAGACGCTGACCATCCGGGGTAAGCAAACGCTCACGATCCAGGACGTCTTGGTCGGCGAGGTTTGGTTGGGCTCTGGGCAATCCAACATGGCGATGACGGTGGCTCGCTCGAAGGATTTTGATACGGAAAAAAACCACGCGAACTTTCCGCTAATCCGCCAATTCAAAGAGGACTCGGCCGCCGCGAATCAAGCCCAGACCGTGGGCCAGGGCCGTTGGGTGCTCTGCTCGCCCGAAACGGTCGGAGGTTTTTCCGCGGCGCTTTATTTTTTTGGACGCGAGTTGCACCAGATACTCCAAGCGCCTGTCGGTTTGATTAACTCCTCGGTGGGCGGTACTCCGATCGAATCGTGGATCGCACCGGAGGTGCAGCGGGCCAGCCCTGCCCTCCGGCCGTTTTTCGCTGCAGTCCAAAAGGAGAACGCCGCGATCGCGTCCCCGGAAGCCGTGGAGCAATATACCCGTAATCTCGCAGAGTGGGAAGCGGCGCAAAAAACGGCGCGCACTCAGAAGCAGAAAGCCGCGAGAAAGCCCGTCAACCCGGTGGAGGTCGCCGCGCGCAAGGGCAACCTGGGCGGTCTCTACAACGGTAAAATCTCCCCGCTGATTCCCTACGCGCTCCGCGGTGCGCTCTGGTACCAAGGTGAGGCCAACTCCACTCTGGCCAAGGCGCCTTTCTACGAACCGCAACTCGCTCTGCTCGTCCGCGATTGGCGTTCGCGTTGGGGCTATGATTTTCCTTTCGCCTGGGTCCAATTGCCGAACTTCACCGGCGCTGGCCGGGATTGGCCGATGGTGCGCGAGGCCATGCTGAAGAACCTCGCGTTGCCGCAGACGGGGATGGCTATCACCATCGACGTCGGTGAGGCTAACGATATCCACCCCAAAAATAAACAGGCGGTCGGCCATCGCCTCGCACTCTGGGCGCTCGGCACGGTCTACGGCCAGAAGGTCGCCGCCACCTCCGGTCCGCTGCCCGCTGGCCACACGATCCGCGGCCAGGAAATCATCCTTTCCTTCCGTCACACCGACGGGGGGCTCGCGGTCGGCGGCGACGCGCTTACCGGCTTCGTGGTGGCTGGCGACGACCATCAGTGGAAGCCCGCCCAAGCTCGCCTCGATGGCAATACGGTGGTTGTATCCAGTCCGCTGGTACCGAAACCCCTCGCGGCGCGGTATGCCTGGGAAAACTTTCCTTCGTGTAATCTTTTCAACGGGGCCGGCTTACCCGCCTCCCCGTTCCGGACCGACGATTGGCCATGAGCGCTGCGGCCGGCTGCTGCCGCCGGCGGCGGTGACGCGGAGCCGGATCAGCCGAGAAGCAATCCGGCGGTTTGACCCGCTATTCCGCAGTTGCTGGATTGTTTTTCAACGGCGGTGCGGTTGGACGAATTTTCGCTTAATCACTTTGATTACGAATTTTTCAGGGCGCATCCCACCTGAAAACGAGCCCAATTCTCGGACCACGGAATCCTCACCGAGCAGGTGAAACCGGTAGGCCGATTTCCACTTTATAGGCTCATGGCAACTGAGAAATTTAGGTGACGACGGCTGATGCCCCGGCCCATGCGGCGTCTGTCTCAAAAAAATAAGTTGGACGCTTTGCGGGGGTAAGCCGCATTTTATCCGACCTTTTTATGCCGCCCTCCCCGGTTTCGGTACTTTTTTATCTGTTCCTGAAAAACGCCGCCCGTGGCCTGCGCGCCTCTGCGCTGGTTGCGATCACCCCGTTGCTGACCGCGCTCGCGGGCGAGGCCCTCAAGCCGACCGCCCCGCCGGATGAGGCCGTCGCGCTGTCGCCGTTTATCGTGAGCACGCAGTCGGAAAAAGGCTACGCCGCCACCAACACCCTCGATGGCAGTCGCCTCAACACCCCGCTCCGCGACACCCCTGCCGCCATCAGTGTTTTCACCAGGGATTTCCTCGACGACCTCGGCGCCACCACCATGGAGGAAATTCTCCGCTACGACATCAGCGCCGAGATCAATAAGGGCGACGCCGACCCGAGCGGCGCCGGCAATCAGATTAACATGTTCGGCGACCAGGGTCTCACGTATCGCTCCCGCGGTTTGGTCGGCGGCAGCTCGATCAACGGTTTTCAAACTGCCGGCGAAGCCAACACCTATAACGTCGAGCGCGTCGGCGCCACCCGCGGCCCCAATGCCATTCTCTTCGGTACCGGCGCGCCCGGCGGCGTGCTCAATTTCCGCACTCGCCAGCCCTCGACCACGCGCAACCTCACCACGGTCGAACTCAAGGTCGCTGGCGAAAGCTCTAAACGTTCCGCCATCGATATCAACCGCGTGCTCCTAAAAGACAAACTGGGCCTGCGTCTGATGAGCGTGTGGGATCGCAAGGGCTCGCCCCAGCCGCACCAATATCAGGATTTCCAGGCCATCACCCTCGCCGCCCACTATCGCCTCAAGCGCGACACCGAGCTGACGGTCTCCTATGCCCGCGATCACAATGAGGGCGTCTCCGGTCGCGATTGGAACCACGTCGACGGTCTCTCCCGCTTCACCACCGCGCTCGGCGCCGGCCAACTGCGGTGGAACCAAGCGCTCGAGCGCTACGAAAACGCCAACAACACCGCGCTCGTCGCCGCCGCCTCCGGCACCGGCACCGTCAGCAACCGCACTGTGGTCACCTATGGTCCCGACATGTCCGTCGCCCCGCGGCTCTGGGAGGGCGCCACGTCCCTCGTCAATCGCGCCACGCTCTCCACCAACGCGAGTATCTTTAATTTCAACTCCGACCTCCCCATCGTCGACGAGCGCTTTGAGAAATACGGCTCCGTCACCTCATCCGGTCCCGGCGAATTCGCCGGCGTGAGCACCAACAACCTCACCGCCATCTTCAACCACCGCTGGTTTTCCCATGTCTACATGGAGCTCGGCTACAACCGCAACCAGCGGCGCAGCGACACCACTCTCGGCCAGAATCCGCTCCTCGCCGCCGATCTCAACTACCGCCTGCCCGATGGCACTTTAAATCCGTTCTTCTACGGCAATGGCTACTACTACGCTCAGCAAAATTTCCTCCGCCTGAAACGTGGCAACGACTACGAGACCCTGCGCGCCTCATTCTCCTACGACCAGAATTTTGGCAAACGCTGGGGCCAGCACCGCCTGGCCGTCATGGGCGAACGCACCACCAACGAGCTCTACCGCCTGCGCTCTCGCGAGGTCTGGGCCAACCGCCCCTATAACGTCGCTGCGGAAAACGCGGCCAACCAGTTGTTCCGCCGCCGTTATATTCAGATCGGCGGTCCTTCCGCCAACTACACGTCGGGGTTCCAACCCGGCAATCCGACCAACCTTGAGTCCTTCAACTCCGCTTTCGCGAATGTCGGTAAACTCACCACCGATTGGGTCGCCGCCAACGGCCTCGATTTCAGCGACAAACTCACGACGGACACGCTGATGGCCGTCGTGCAAAATTACTTCTTCGACCGCCGCCTCGTGACCACCGCCGGCTTCCGCGACGACACCATCCGGGCGATCGGTCCGCGCACGCTCCGCGATCCCTCCGACGGCAAATTCCGCTTCGCGTCCGCCAACGATCAGGCGACGTTCACGCCATTGAAGCGCAACTGGTTCAGCACCGACAAACAAACCGGCGTCCGCCAGTCCGTCGGCGCCGTGCTGCACGTCACGCAAAACTTCTCCCTCATTGCCAACTACGCCACCGGCGTCGGCCTGCAGGAGCGCAACCGCTCCTCGCTTCCCGAAGACGAAACCCCGCCGCCGACCCGGGGCGTCAGCCGCGACTTCGGCGTGGCCTTCAGTTTCCTCGACAACCGGATCAGCGGCTCGCTCAAGCGCTACGATTCGAAAAGTCTCGGCGAGCGCATCCAGGGTGGCGCCCCCGTCTTCGTAAATCCGAACAACGACGTGATGACGTCCTTCGACTACTATTTCCGTCAGGCCAACCTCACCACCTTCGGCGCCAGCGATCCCATCAAGGCGCTCAGCGACCTCACCTCGGTTTACGTGAGTAGCGCCGATTCCTATCTCTCCGACCAAATCAGCAAAGGCACCGAACTCGAGGTGATCGCCAACCTCACGCGCAACTGGACGATGCGCGCCAGCTACGCCTCCACCGATCGCGTCGTGACCAACACCTTCTTCGAAGCGCTGCCGTGGTGGGCCGAGCGCGTAAAACTCTGGAAGAGTCTGGACAGTCTTTACACGCAGCGCACCGGCCGACCGACCATCTCCAACCAACTTCTCTTCACCGCCGCGCAAACCTTCAGCACGGTCACGGTCGCCCAACGCATCGCCGAATCCGACGCCCTCCTGGCCGCGAGCCGTCTCAACGACGAGCGCGGCTACGGCAATCGCCCGCACAAAGCCAATCTCTGGACGCGCTATTCGTTCTCCACCGGTAAACTCAAGGGCCTCGCGATCGGCGGCGGCTGGCGTTATCAAAGCGCCAACGTCGCCGGCATCGACTTGCCGACCAACCGCAAGCTCATGGGCAACCCGCGCTCGATTGGCGACCTGTTCTGCCAATACAAAACCAAGGGCTTCGCCGGCCTATGGACCAATGCGGCCCATTTCACCTACCAGCTCAACGTCACCAACTTCCTCGACGACCGCACCATCAACGCCACCAAGCTCGACCTCGACACCGTGACCGGCGTGCAATTCTACCGCCGCGCCTTCCGCGAAAGCCCGCGCGTCTTCGCCCTGACCGTCCGCACCGATTTTTAATTTTCCGCGCCCACCCGACTCACATGCCCACCCGCCGCCACTTCCTCGCCGGACTCACGACTGCCGCCGCCGCGACTTGGAGCCAACCGCTCCGCGCCGCCGCCGATCCGAAGAAGGACACGATCGTCGGGCACGGAAAATTCCGCTACCGCGTCGTCAAAGATTGGGTCGCCCCCGGCCAGGGCCGCCACCACCCGATCCTCAACTGCCACGAGATGGTCCAGGTCGCCGACGGCCGGCTCTTCATGATCGGCGACCACCCGACCAACCAGATGCTCGTGTTTAAACCTGACGGCACAATCCTCACCTCCTGGGGCAATGGGTGGCCGGGCGGACATGGCCTCACCCTCGCCCGTGAAAACGGCGCTGAGTTCCTCTTGGTCTGCGATTCCGGTCTCTGGAAATCCGGCAACGGTGCCTACCGCCAAACCGGCCGCGTGACCAAGATCGATCTCAGCGGCCGCGAACTCTTCAGTATCAGTCATCCCATGTCGGTCGGCGCCTACGAACCGAAGATGCTGTTCAACCCCACCGAGACCGCCGTCGCGCCCAACGGCGACATCTACGTCGTCGACGGCTACGGCTCCAACTTCGTCCTCCGCTACGATCACCACGGAAAATTCCTCGCGCGCTTCGGCGGCAAAGACGACGTTCCGGAAAACGAACGCCTCAACAACGCCCACGGTATCGCCGTCGATCTTCGCGCCGGGGCCGATAAGGCCACCCTCCTCGTCACCTCGCGCGCCGACCTCTGCTTCCGCCGTTTCACCCTCGAGGGCAAATATCTCGAGACGTTGCCCGTCCCCGGCTGCATGGTCTGCCGCCCCGTGATTTCCGGCGAGGAACTCTACGCCGGCGTCTGCTGGTCGAAAGATCCCGTCGCCAGCAAACTTCCCAACAATCCTTCCGGCTTCACCGTCATCCTCGACGCCACCGGCAAGGTCATCAGCGCCCCCGGCGGCACCGCCCCCACCTACGTCGACGGCAAGCTCACGCCGCTGAACCGCGACCACCCCATCATCGACCACGGCCACGATGTCTGCGTGCTGACGAACGGCGACATCCTCGTCTGCCAATGGAATGCCTACCAATCCTACCCGGTGAAGCTCGAACGTCTCGGGTGACGCCGCGCCGCTCCCAGCCCGACCTCGGTAGCTGCACCTGCGGATGCGTATTGGAATGAGCTTCAGTCCAAGCGCCGCTCCGTTCCCAGCCCGACCTCGGTAGCTGCACCCCTGAGCGTGCGGTCCGTTGCTGCCGCCGCCCGCGGCCTCCGAAGCTCGTCCGGTAGCCGCGCGCGTGACCGTGCGGTCGGTCCGGTCTCTCCACCCCCAGCGCTTCGCCGATCACGCGAAGCCCGCATCCGTTTCCAAGCCCCCTCACGCCATCCGGAGATTTGAGCTGAGATCCGCTTTTGATGTGACACCGCAGAGACGCATGAGGCGCAGAGAAAGCCGTCGGCGAAATCGCGTCTGCGCTCGGCTGCTTCATTTGGGTGATGAAGCCACCTTCAAGCCAATTTCTGGTTTCCTCCTCTGCAAACTTTGGGTCTCTGCGGTGTAAATGCGTTTCGTGGTACGAGCGAAGATCAACGGTTCCCCGTTCTTCCGTCCTTTGCGTCGTACCCTCCCATAACAGGCTTGCGCCTCACTCGCTCCAAGTAATCGTCTGCTCCTTGGATTCGCCCCTCTCCGATCAGACGCAGTGGTTCGCAACTGAGCTCGCGCCCCATGAGCCCGCCCTCCGCGCTTATCTCCACGGCCTCGCTAGTACCTCCGACATCGACGACCTCGTACAGGAAACCTACGCCCGCCTTTTGCGCGCCCATGAACGCGGTCCCATCACGCACCCGCGTGGGCTCCTCTTCGCCACGGCCCGCAACGCCGCCCGCGACCTCTTCCGCCGCCGCGCCACCGCCAACACGATTCCGATAACGGAATTCGTCGCCTCGCGCGTCTTCGACGCCGCGCCCAACGCCGCCGAGACCGCCAGCCGCCAGCAGGAGACCGACCTGCTCGCGACGGCGATTTCGGAGCTGCCGCCGCGCTGCCGTGAAATCCTCGTCCTCCGCAAATTTGAAAATCTCTCCCATCGCGAAATCGCCGAAAAGCTCGGCATCTCCGTGCATACCGTCGAAGTCCAGCTTACCAAAGCGCTGCACCGTTGTCAGGAATTTTTCGCGCGCCACGGCCTGCCTTGAGCCATGAGCACACCTTCGCACCAAGCTTTGCCCGATGAAATCCGCCTCGTCGCCGCGCGGTGGGCGATTCGTCGCGACCGCGGCTTGTCCTCGACCGAGTCCATCGACTACGAGCTCTGGCTCGCCGCCGATCCGCGCCATGCCGTCGCGATGCAGCGCTCGTCCTCCGCGTGGTCCCTCCTCGACCGCATCCCCGAAAACGTCGCCGCGCCCGTCCTCGCCACCGCCACCCGCCGCCGCTTCTTCTGGCGCCGCTCGTTCGTCATCGGCTCCCTCGCTGCGGCCGCTGCCCTCGCCGCCATGCGTTTCGCCCGCCCGTCCGCGCTCGCCCCTTCGCCCGTCGCTAACGCTCAGGCCGTCGCGGCCTCGGCGGGCCCGCGCCAGCTCATGCTTTCCGACGGCACCGTCGTGCAGCTCAACACCGGTGGCAAAGTCATCGAGCAATTCACCTCCGTCGAACGCCGTGTGCTCCTCGCGCGGGGCGAGGCCCATTTCGCCGTAACGAAAAATCCGGCGCGTCCCTTCGTCGTCCGCGCCCGCAACCTCGAAGTCCGCGCTGTCGGCACCGCGTTCAACGTCAACCTCCAGTCCGCCGTCGTCGACGTCCTCGTCACTGAAGGCGTCGTGGAGTTGCAGCAAGCCGTAGGGCCGGGGCTCGTCTTCGAGCCGTCACGAGGCGAACGGGATACTCAAAACGGCAGGCCGACCAGCGGCCGCCCGACAACCTTGATCGCCAACCAACTCGCCGTCGTCTCCCTCGCCCCGACCTCCCACTCTGCGACCACCTCCGCGGCCTCTCCCGCGCCCGCCACCGTCGTCGTCGTCACCACCGCCACCGCCGAGGAAATCGCTCGCACCCTCGCGTGGCAGGCCCCGCTGTTGCGCCTCGGTGGCGCGACGCTCGCCGAGCTCGTCCTCGAATTCCAACGCCGCTCCGGCCAGCGCGTCATCCTGGCCGATCCCGCCCTCGCGTCACTCCGCGTCGGCGGCCGATTTCGCGCTGACGACCTCGACGGCTTTACCCACCTCCTCGCCACGACCCTCGATCTCGAAGTAGACCACGGGGCCGACGGCACCCTGGTGTTGCGGAAAAAATCTTCCCCATCGCGATAGCGGAAATCGCCGGTCATCGCGTCTTCCCCGTGCCGTCGGCCTCTGGGCCGATGGAAAAACCTCATCCATGTTATCCCTCAACCGTCAGGTCAGTCGGCTTCTCCGCCGCGTCCTGGCGCTCACGCTGATCCTCTTTTGCGCGCTGCCGCCGATCCACCTCTGTGGAGCGGAGCCAGCACGACGCCCCTTCGCCATTCCAGCGGCGGACGCGGAGGTGACGCTGGAGACGTTTTCCGATCAGGCCGGCGCTCAACTCGTCTACCTGATCGAAAATGTGCGCGGTGTGACGACCCATCCTGTGCAAGGCACGTTCGCAATCCGCGACGCGCTCGAACGGTTGGTCGCCCGCACCGGGCTGAGGGTGGAAGTGGATGGGAAAACCGGCGCCTTCGTGATCAAGCGCGGCGGCCCTCTGCCGTCCTCTGCCGAGGTTCCTCCAGTCTCCAGCAAACCACCGACCCAGCCCATGAAATCCCCCCGCACTCTGCTCGCCGTTCTCGCGGCCTTCACCTCCGGCGCTCTCACCGCGCAAACTCCACCGCCCACGGCGACAAAGGACGACCCGGTGCAACTCTCGCCCTTCGTCGTCACCACCGCAACGCAGCCGGGCTACCTCGCAAACGAGACGCTCGCCGGCATGCGGATCAAGACCGACCTCAAGGATGTCGGTGCCGCGATCAATGTGCTGACGGAAACTTTCCTGAACGAAGTCGGCGCCGTGGACATGAACCAGGCGCTGAAATACCTGCCGAACATGCAGTATGCCGACTACGCCGACGCCCGCGGCAACGCCCAATGGTTCTCCGCTCCTTACATGTCGCGCGGCGTCGTCGGCAATTCCGTGATGACGGATTTCTTCCTCACCGGTTCCGTGCCCATCGACCGTTACAATACCGACAACCTCACTTTCCTACGGGGCCCAAACTCGATTCTCTTCGGTGTCGGCAGTCCGTCTGGCGTCGTGGGCGCGAGTGCGAAACGGGCCTCGCTCGGCCAAAATTCGCAGTCAGCGCGCTTCGTGGCGGACACGTTTGGTTCGGCTCGCACGGAATTGGATGTGAGCCACGTCTTCGTGAAAAACAAACTCGCGGCCCGCTTTGCAGGAGTCGCCTCGGATCAACACAACGACCAAAAACCGTCGCTCGTTCGACGCAACGCGCTCTACGGGTCCGTGACCTACAAGCCATTCAGCCGGACGACGATTACGGCCAACGGTGAAAGCGGCCGCTACGATCGCTATTTTCAGATCTACAATCTCGTGGCTGACGCCTACACGCCCTGGGTGCTGGCCGGACGCCCGACCGTCAATTTTATCACCGGTAAAGGCATGACCAACGGGTCCACGACGAAGGGCCAGTTTTCTACCGCCATCGGCTCGGGCGTGGCGAATCTGAACACCGGCTCCAACCTTATTTATATTGAGGGATCGAACCAACCGATCATGGACTGGCGGAACATGGCGCGCGGTGCGTTTTGGAGCCAGACGGTCGCCGCCGGCAATCCGGGCACGGGACTGATCTTGTCGGCTGACCGCAGCAGCATGGACCTGGCTTCGTTCACGCGGGAAAACACCATCATCGACCTCCGGGTCAATCCATGGGGCGGTTACAACACGAACGACCTGCACTACAAGAACCGCTCGGTCTTCGTGGAGCAGAACCTCTGGCGCGATCTCGACCTTGAGCTGGCGTGGAATCAGTTCAACCAAGGCTATAATTTCAACAACACGCTCGGCAAAGGTGGCCCGAGAATCTATGTCGATCCGAACGAAGTGCTCCCCAACGGCGCGCCCAATCCCCAGGTGGGCAAACCGTACATCGACACGGCGATTGGCAGTAACGACGACAATGGAATTCGTCGGTTCCGCTCCATGCGCGAACTGGCCGCCAAGCGGGCGACGCTCTCCTACAAACTCGATCTCGACCGGCACAAAATCATCAAGCACGTCGGCCTCGGCAATTACCGCTTTGCCGGACTCTTTCAGGACTCCGAGGCGGACGAGAAAATCGTCGTCAGCAATTTCGTCAACGTCACCCCGCTCCCGGGCACGCCGGCGAACAGCCCTCTGAATCAAAACGCCAACCGGCTGAACCGGCGTTACTATCTCAACCCCGGCGAAAGCCAATACATGGGCTACAACTACGTGCAGAATTTTTCGCAGGCCAGCGTGCCCGGTGCCACGATCGACGGCCCGCTCAAGTTTGAGGAACGTAACGCCACCGAGAATCCTCGCAACACCCAGCAGTCCACCGAGAGCCTCGTCGGCGCCGTGCAGGGATCGTGGTGGCAAGCGGCGGACGGTTACTTTCACGTCACCGGTCTTTTCGGCCTGCGCCAGGATCGAATGCGCGATCGCGCCCAGACTTTCGTCCGTCAGGCCAATGGTGAGTTTGCCGGACCGATCGATAAGTTCGACCGCCTGGATGAATTCGGCACGTGGAACCCTCTGGCGAAGGTGACTGCCCACACGAAGACCTATAATGCGATGTTCCGTCCGATTTCCCAGGTCCGGTTATTCTATAATTTCTCGGATGTCTTTCGGGCCGCCGCCGCCAACTTCTTTGACCTCTATGGCAAACCGCTTCGCCCGTCCATCGGGCAAACCAAGGACTACGGCGTCAAGTTGGATGGGTGGGGCGGGCGCGTCTTCCTCAGCGCGACCAGATATGAAACGGGCATCATCGACACATCGTCTGACAACTCCGGCACGGTGCGCGGACCGATCAATGACATCTACAATGCGCTGAGTCGGCCCGATCTGGTGCTGGATCGCCCCTTCTCCTACCGCGACGATATCAGCAAGGGCTACGAATTTGAGCTCACGGCGGCCGTCACCAAAAATTGGCGGACGCGCCTGACCTTCGGTACACAGAAGACGGTCCCGTCCGGGGCGTTTGCCGACTGGGTCGTTTATTTCGAGAACACCCGTTCGCTGTGGCAGCAAAACTCCACGCGACTGCTCCTTAATCCCGGCTCGGGCTACACCACGGTGGCGGACGCGATCGTGCGCGCGGATCAGTTCCTGCGCGATGCCCGGGCGGTGAACGGCGTGCAACCAGCCGACCAGCGCTCGCGCAACGCGACGTTCAACACCAATTATGATTTCACCCGAGGCTGGCTGAAGTCGATGCGCGTCGGCGGCGGATTTCAATGGGCCTCCCGCAATGTCATCGGCTACGCGAGAGACAGCGTCGGCAATCTCGACAGGAGCAAACCCTTCCACGGCGCCGAACGCTTCAGCACCGACGGTAGCATCGGCTATTCGTGCAAGTTGTCCAAGGACAAGGTAATTTGGAACGTGCAGATCAACGTGTATAACCTCCTTGGCGAAGATCCGCTGCTGGCCCGCACCGCCGTGGACGACGGCAAGGGGAATCCCCTCGTCACGCGCCGCTATTTGCAGACGCGAACCTACGCGCAGCTGACCAACTCGTTTAAGTTCTAAAACCCCCTCCCTGATCCGATCCCCT
This sequence comes from Opitutus sp. GAS368, assembly GCA_945903465.1. Taxonomy (GTDB): domain Bacteria; phylum Verrucomicrobiota; class Verrucomicrobiia; order Opitutales; family Opitutaceae; genus ER46. The sequence continues at coordinate 699 of CAMDOF010000192.1, read as the reverse complement.
GGAAGATCCCGTTTCCTCACCGACACCTATGAAACACCGTACCGCGCTCACATTTATGGCCGTCTGGATCTTCACGAGCGTGGCCGCCGAGGCCCAAACCGGAGGCACGATCGAAGGCCGCGTTTACAACCAAGCCACCGGAGTCAACCTCGCGCGGGCGCGACTGACCGTCGAGGGCACGCTGCTGGAGGCCTTCACCGATGCGGATGGCCGCTACCGGCTGAGCAATGTCTCCCCCGGCCAGGTGCAAGTGAAGGCCTTCTACACCGGCCTCGGGCTTTCCACCCGGTCGATCAACGTCACGCCCGGCCAGACCATCCAGCAAGAGTTCCCGATGTCGGCGGCGCAGCAAAAACCGGAAATGGACGCCTCCGGTGCGCCGATCCTGCTCGACAAGTTCATCGTCGGCGACTCCCGCGAGATGACGGGGACGGCCATCGCAATCAACGAACAGCGTTTCGCCCCGAACATGAAGAACGTCGTTTCCACCGACGAGTTCGGCGATGTGCCCGATGGTAATGTGACGGAGTTCCTCAAGTTTGTGCCCGGTGTGAGCTTCAACGGCGGCCGGGAGATTTCCATCAACGGCGTGCCGTCCGCCTACGTGCCGGTCACGATCGGCGGTTTCAGCACGGCCAGCCTGATCGGGAGCGGCGGCGAGGGTGGTGCGGGCCGCGGGACAGCGATGGATGTGTTTAC
>CAMDOF010000191.1 GCA_945903465.1 Opitutus sp. GAS368 | reverse complement strand
CTCGCGGACGATCGTTCAATTTACACCAGCGAGTGTCGCCGGTCCGTCGGATGGGCGACACTCTTGTCGCTCCCTCGCGGACGATCGTTCAATTTACACTAGGAGTGTCGCCGGTCCGTCGGATGGGCGACACTCTTGTCGCCCCCCCTCGCGGACGATCGTTCAATTTACACCAGCGAGTGTCGCCGGTCCGTCGGATGGGCGACACTCTTGTCGCCCCTGCTGCAGGGGAGTGCGAGTGCATCGTTACGGATTAGAGGGGATCGTTCTTGGCGGGAGCGGCCTTCTTTTTCCGCTCGGCTTTGGCTTTTTTCGGCGCTTGGTCGGCCGAGGATGCCATCCCGTAGCGTTTGCCTTCGCCTTTGATGGGCTTCGCCATCTCGGCGAGCCAGGCATCGTGAAGCCTCGTCAACTCGGCGACTTTTTCCGGCATGGTTTTCGAGAGATCGTCTTGCTCGGAGATGTCTTTGCTCAAATCGAAGACGCCGATTTTTCCTTTTTCGCCGACGAGCTTCCAGTCGCCGGAACGTACGGCCCACCAGCCTTCGTCACTGCCGGCGGACCAGAACAGATTGCGGGGGGGTGGCCGCGTTTCACCGCGGAGCAGCGGGAGGATGTTTTTTCCATCGAGCGGTTTTTCGGTCGGCCCGGAGAGGCCGGCGGCGGCGAGCGCGGTGGGTAAAATATCAAGGGAGCTGACGACGGCCTGGCTCTCGCCGGCTTTGAGTTTCGCGGGCCAGCACACGAGAAACGGCACGCGGATGCCGCCTTCGTAGTCGCTGTGTTTCCCGGCGCGCAGCGGGGTGTTGTTGGCGGATTGTGGGAGCGGGCCGCCGTTGTCGCTGATGAAAAACAGCAGCGTGTTTTCCCAGATGCCTTCGCGTTTCAGTTTCGCGACGACGTGGCCGATGGCGTCGTCCATGCGTTTGCCCATCGCGAGGAGGGTGTCGCGGTCTTTGTTGCCGGTGTTGAACTTCGCGATCTCGTCGGCGGGTGCCTGGAGCGGGGCGTGGACGGCATTGAAGGCGAGGTAGAGGAAGAACGGTTTGCTCTTCTGCCGTTCGATGAAGGCGACCGCCTCGGAGCCCCAGTGGTCGGTCAGGTAGCCGTCGAGTTTGACGGGCGTGGTGCCGCGGTAGATCGGATCCGCAGGGTCATTAAGTTTGTAGTAGTCGTGAGCGCCACGACCGAGAAAACCGAAGACCTCATCGAAGCCGCGCAGCGCAGGGCTCCACTCGGGGGTCGGCCCAAGATGCCATTTGCCGATCTGGATCGAGGTGTAGCCAGCGGGTTTGAGGAACTGCGGGAAAATCTGCTCCTTCATGGGCACGCCGGAGCCGGCCTCACCAGCGGTGTAGAGACCGAGGCGCTGCTGGTAGCGGCCGGTCATCAGGCCGGTGCGGGTCGGGGAGCAGACGTGGCCGGTCACGTAGCCCTGGCGGCAAATCACGCTCTCCTTGGCGAGGCGATCGAGATTCGGCGTGGTGACTTCTGGCGGGTGCTGCGGATTGAAGAGCACATCGGCGTAGCCGAGATCGTCGGCGACGATGACGACGAGGTTGGGCGGGCGGGTCGCGGCGGCGCCGTGCGATGCGACGACGACCGGGCCGACGAGCAAAATGGAGAGGAAAGTGAGGAGTGGATGCTGGTTGCGAGAGATCATACTCAAGGGATGGGAACGAAAAGGCTTGGCGGCAGTGCGGAGGTAATGTCGCGAACCATCCCAGATTGGACAAGAAACTTGCCGCGGTCGATAGGCCCGGGTTTGCGCCAACCCCAGCTTGACTAGACACGTGCTGACCACGACAACACGTGCATGAAGCAAAAGCTCACTCTCACGGTGGAGCGCTCGGCCGTGCAGGCCGCCCGTCGCACCGCGCGTCGCCAAGGCACCAGCATCTCCGCCATTTTTGAGAAGACGTTTACCGAGAACGAACCCCGCGCCGGTTTTGCCGCCGATTGGCTGGAGCAGCGGCGGGCGGAGGGAGTCCGGCTGGTCGTCCCGATCCCGGACGACCACCGCTACGAATACCTTCGCAAGAAATATCTGAAGCCGGCCCGATGATCGCGCTCGTCGATTGCGATGTGCTCCTAGACCTCGGGTTTCCACGGGAGCCCTTTGCCGAAGAGGCCGCGAAATTGTTGGAGTGGTGTCGCCTGCACACGGGCCGTGGTTTCCTGGCGTGGCACAGCTTGGGCAATGTTCACTACTTGCTGGCGCGCCACCACGATGACGCTCTTGCCCGCCGGTTTTTGGATGGCCTGTTGAGCGCGTTGGACGTGGCCCCCGCCAGCGGGCTCGCGGCCCGTCGGGCGCTCGCTCTGCCGATGCGCGATTTCGAGGATGCGCTCCAAGCCGTCGCCGCCGAGGCCGTCGGCGCGCAAGTCATCGTCACCCGCAACACCGCCGACTTCCGTCGATCCCCGATCCCAGCTATAACGCCGGTGGAGTTTCTGCGCCGCGTGCGGGTGTAATACAACCACCTATAAGTTTTGGACTCTCGCCGCTTGCCACAGTTCAAGGGGAATGCGCTGCCCCCGTGGCCGGGTGCATCGCCAAGTCATGAAACGCCGGGCGAGCGATTGCAGACCCGCCGGCTCGGAATGGTGCACCGCTGTCATCGTGGTGGTCGTTGTCATCGCCACCAGCGTAGCAGGAATCAGTCGCCGAGTTACGCACTCTTGCCGAAGCTACACGGTAATCTGGTCCGTCGGCAGGCGCGAATTACCCAAGGCCAGACTAGATCCATCCTTCTGAAAGCGTCGTCCTGATGACTCCGCCCTCCCTTCTCCACAAATCTCTCGTCGGAGTGGCCACGGCATTTTGGCTCGTCTTGTCACTCGTTTCACGCGCCGCTTCTGAGCCAAAGCTGGACTTCGCCAAGGACGCCCGGCCGTTCCTCGACGTGTATTGCGCCAAGTGCCACAACGCCGAGAAGAGCAAGGGCGGCATCAACCTCGATATCTTCAAGGACGAGACGTCCCTCTACCGCCATCGCGCCCGGGTCGAGGAGGTCATCGAGCAACTCTCGATCACCAACATGCCGCCGGAGGACGCGAAGCAGCCCGACGCCGCCTTGCGCAGGAACGTCACCGACTGGCTGCGCTGGAAGCTCGACCACTTCGAGCCCAACCGCTTCCGCAATCCCGGCTACATGCCGTCGCACCGGCTGACGCGCACGCAGTATCGCAACACCATCCGTGACCTCGTCGGCACCGGCATGGAAGTCGCCGAAGATCTCCCCACGGACGAGGCGACCTTTGGCTTCGACCAAATCGGCGACGTGCAGGAGGTCTCCTCCGTCCATCTCGAGAAGTATCTCCAATCGGCCGCCTACGTCCTCGACCGCGTCTTCGTGCCGCCGGCGAAGAACTGGTCGTTCGATCCGAGGAAGCTTGCGTACGTCCGCCAGTTCGGCCTTTCCGGCGATGACGAGAAGGTGGATTTCCCCGTCGGCGCTCCCGAGCACGAGGTGACGACCAACGCGCATCTGCTTTTCCACACCGGCGGCGTCACGTTCAGCCACGAGTTTCCGCACACTGGCCTCTACCGTTTCAAAGTCCGCCTCTGGGGCGACAAGGCCGAGGACGCGAAACGAGGCCCGTCGCTCAAGCTCAAGCTCGACGCCCATCGCGTCGGCGAAACCGGCGTGCCCACGCAGGGCGCGGCCCGCATCGAGGAGCCCGTCATCAAGGCCGTCGTCCGCGCCGGCCGCCACGACATCAAGCTGGAGATGGAAGGTATGGGCGTAGCCACCAACGCCACCGACATGGCGCGTCGCTTCAACCAGGTGGGTCTCATGTCCATCGAGGTCATCGGTCCTGTGGTGGAGAACGAGGCCAAGGCGAAGGAGATCCTCGACAACCTCCTCGTCGTCCGGCCCGGTCCCGATATTAAACCCAAGGACGCGGCGCGGAAAATCGTCGCCACCTTCGCCGGCAAAGCCTTCCGCCGTCCGCTCGACCGCGACGAGATTGAACGCCTGCTGGGCTTCTTCGATCGCGCCTCGAAACGCGGCGACACCTTTGAGGACGCCATCAAACTCACTCTGAAGGCCGTGCTGGTCTCGCCCGATTTCCTCTTCCACATCGAGCACGACCGCAGCACCCGCGAACCTTATCGCGTCACCGACTTCGAGCTGGCCAACCGCCTTGCCTATTTTCTGTGGAGCTCCATGCCGGACGCGGAACTCATGCGCGTCGCGGCCAACGGCACCTTGCACGAGCCCACTGTCCTCGAAGCCCAGACGCGCCGCATGTTGAAGGACGCGAAGTCGCGAGCGCTCGCCGACAACTTCGCGCCGCAGTGGCTCGGACTCGGAAGCCTGTTCGCCGTGCATCGCGACGGAAAATTCCACCCGAACAACCTCCGTGAACGCGAGGACCTGCGCGAGGAGGTCGTCAGTTCCTTCGACCATCTCGTGCGCGAGGACCGCCCGATCACCGAACTGCTCGAAGCCGACTACGCCTTTGTCAACGAGGCGCTCGCCAAGCACTATGGCCTGCCCGAGGTGAAAGGACGCGAGTTCCGCAAGGTCGCCCTCACCGGCGACGCTGCGAAGCGCCGGGGCGGCGTGCTCGGCATGGCCGCGGTCCATCTGGCGGTGTCGCATCCGAAGGACACGAACCCTTCGGGCCGCGGCAAGTGGGTTCTCGACGTCCTCCTCGGCACGCCGCCTCCGCCTCCGCCGCCCAACGTACCGCAGTTGCCCAAGGAGGAGAAGGACGGTCCGAAGATCCCGCTCCGCGCGCGCCTTTCGCAGCATCGCTCCGATCCGAACTGCGCCGGATGCCACGCCAAGATCGATCCCATCGGATTCGCGTTGGAAAACTACGACAACGTCGGGCAGTGGCGCGAGGAGGAAGCCGGCAAACCGCTCGATGTCTCCGGCCAGATGCCGGGCGGCCGCACCATCAACGGCCCGGATGAACTCAGGAAATTCCTCCTCACCGAGAAGCGCGCCCTCTTCCGCCATAATCTGACCGAACGCCTGCTGACCTTCGCCCTCCGGCGCGGCCTCGAGTTCTACGACGAAGGCCCCGTTCGCGAGATTGTTTTGTCCGTCGACCGCGAGCAGGACAAAGTCTCCGCGCTCATCGTCGGCATCGTGAAAAGTTTCCCCTTCCAGTTCCGCCAAAACCCGCAGATGACTTCTGCATCCAACCATGAATAACCCCTGGCAAATCTCCCGGAGAACCTTCCTCCGGGGTTCCGGTGCGGTGCTCGCGTTGCCGTTGCTCGACGTGATGTCGCCGGCCTCGAAGGCCGCGTCCAAGGCCCTACCGCCGACGCGCCTCGGCGTGATCCTCTGCCCGAACGGCGTCCGGCCCAGCACCTGGTTTCCGAAGGAAGAAGGGGCGCTCAACGTGCTGCCTGAGGCCCTTAAGCCGCTCGAAGCGGTGAAGAAGGACCTCCTCGTCTTCTCCGGGCTCTCGAACGATCTCTGCAAGGAGGCGCCGCATCACCGCGCCATCGCGGGCTTCCTCACCGGCGCGTCGCCGAAGGCAGGCAGCCCCTACGTCGGCATCTCGGCGGACCAGTTCGCCGCGCGCCGCATCCGGCAGTTTACCCGTCTGCCCTCGCTCGAACTCGGCCTGCCCGAGACGCTCCAGCAACAGGGAAGCTGCGACGGGTTCTCCTGCGTCTACACGCGCAACATCGCGTGGAACTCCGCCACCACGCCGGTGCCCAAGGAGATCAATCCGCGCAACGCCTTCGACCGGCTCTTCCGCCATCTCGTCAACAAAGCCGAGCCCGGCAAGGACGAGCTCTCGCTCGCCACGCAGACCCAAGACGACCGCAGCGTGCTCGACCACGTGCTCCAGGACGCCAAGCGCCTACGTGGGCAGGTCAGCGATGCGGACAAACCCAAGCTCGACCAATACTTCGAGGCCGTCCGCGACGTGGAGAAACGCATCAACCGGATCATCGTGGTCGAGGCGCATCGTGGTTCGTGGAAGCCGACGATCCCTCCCAACCTCGTCGCGCCGCAGACGCCGCAGACCATCCAGGAACACATCCGCGCGATGCTCGACCTGATGGCCCTTGCCTTCCAGACGGACAACACGCGCATCGCCTCGATGATGTTCGGCTACGGCGCATCGTGGAACGTCTATCCCGAGAGCGGCCTGAAGGAGCAGCACCACACCGTCTCGCATTATCCCGACGCCCCCGGCAAGGGCGACATCTACACCGCGCTCAACCGCTACCACGCCTCGTGCTTCGCCTATCTCGTCGAGAAGATGCGCTCCATCCCCGATGGCGACGGCACTCTGCTCGACAACTCGATGCTCCTCTTCGGCTCCGAGCTGGGTCAGGGCGGCAGCCACATCGTCCACAACCTGCCCGTCCTCCTCGCCGGCGGCGCGGGCGGCACCCTCAAGACCGGTCGCCACATCAAGTCCGCCCCGCACACCCCGATGGCCAACCTCCTCGTCGAAGTGCTCAACCGCATGCAGCTCGGCGACGACGTGAAACGTTTCGGGAACAGCACGGGCGGCATCAGCGGGCTGGCGTGAAGAGGTGAAGGCCTGAGACCTTGGACGATGCTTTCGGACAATCTCCGTTCGGACAGCTGTGGCATGGGATGGACGATCAGTAGAAATCTCGCCCATAAAAAACCAACGGCTCAGCACCGTGCTTGGCGCGCTTATTCCTAAGAAACACCCTTCGTTAAGCGTTGGGGTGAGTGGTTGGCTCGGTTTCTTTCTGTCCCGACCAAAATCCGATTTTGAGGCGGGGGCTCCTCGTAAGAAGTTGGATTGATTGCCTTCCCTCCGCCGATTTTCGACCGGAAGATTATGGACCGGAAGATCCCCGATCTTTCAGGATCGGAATTTCCCTGTCCCCATTTTCCTGTCTGACAGGGGCGAGACGGAAACCGCCAAAAATGGGTGGTTTGAACAGGATTGTGTCCGTAGGGATGGATCGTCTGAGACCTTCAAAAAAGATGTTTTTATTCCTGTGACACGTCGCTGGCGATGGTCGGTCACTGGTTTTTTTTAACTGCCGGTTTTGGTGGTGTTGCCACCGCCACTCTCATGCTGTCCCCATTTCCTGGACCCCGTTCGCCCCGCTGCGCCGGTCTGCTTTCGCAGGATGAATGCCCGCTCGACCTGCCACCGGGGAGACCTTCGGTTCTGTACAAGGTTCTCCCGATTTTTCCAACGGGGTGACCGCACCCCTCGACGCCGACTTGGCAGCGTGCTGCCTTGAGGTCACTCATTTCGTCCCGAGGTAGATCCTGTTCCACAGCCCTTGGCCGTTGTTCGCCGGCAACAGCCTGTTTCCATGCTTGGGTGCCGATGGCCCAGCTCGAGAAATCTCATCGAAGTCACGCTTTTCCTGTCCCACTGGATCGCTGGCCAGGGAGATGCGCGGACCTATGTAATGCGTCCAACCTTGGGCCGAATCATCCAGGCGCAGTTCGTTCAACCAGGGTCACCCGGCGTGGCCCCGAAGGAACTCGCCGCTCCAGTCGTTTCGAAAACGTCGCGCCCGGTAATTCCCGCGATTGATGACGTGATAAATCGCTCCTGGATATTGAAGGCGAAGCCGGCGGGCCACGCCACTAGAAAGGCCGCCGCGGGTCGAGCTCGCTCCATCCGCCCACCCCTATTGGGGGGCTCCGGGAAGTATGGTCATTTTCAACCAGCGTGAGTCACGCGCCCAGACGCTTTGCCGATTTCCTAACGCCAGGCCCGAGGAAATCCAGTTTCCTAGCGGTCGGGCTTCCGATCCGCTGGCGGCACGGACCGCGGCGCCGTCGGTGCGCGCACGGAGGACCAAGATAGGATTTGACCCTTTGCAGCTCAAGCGGGCTTCATCCTAGTCTCTCATCACATCACCGGCGTTTCCGGCGACTGCGCTTGAGTGTATCGGCCAACCCCACCCTCTATGTTGACGTCATTCCCCCAAACCCTGGCCCGCTGGGCCGGCGCTCTCTTCACCGCCTACGCGCTCGGCTCGCTGGCTTTTTCCGCCGAGCAGCTGTCGGAAGCTGAACTCGGGCGCTGGCGCCATCCGGCCCTTTCCTCCCCGCCGATCCGCGTGCCCGGAGTGTTCGACCAACAGACCGTCGTCAAGCTGGCGGACGGACGGCTGATCACGGTTCCACCTGAAGGCAACGCGACGATCATCAGTACGGACAACGGCCAGACTTGGTCAAAGCCGCGTCCTATGCTCCCGGCAAATTCGGCGATGGTCCCAACGCGCGGGCCGCTGATTCTTACCAAGAGCGGGGTGCTGGTTTTCATTTTTCAAACTATCAGCGGACTTAACACCCGCTGGGACGAAGCCAAGCGCGACTGGGCGCCTTCCTTCCACAACGATAAAAATCTCTGGATGATGAGGAGTCCCGACAACGGGGAAACGTGGGCTGAACCGCAGCAGTACCTGACCGGCGGACCCGGTTATTACGGGACGATCGTCAGTTCGATCCAAACCAGCAGCGGCCACATCGTCGTGCCGATCCAGGTCACCCTGCAGAATCCCGGACACTGGGGCATGTACGGATTTGTCTCGGCCGACGACGGCAAGACCTGGTCGCGCAGCAACCTCATCGATATCGGCGGCAACGGCCATCATGACGGTGCGATCGAAGCCACCGTGGCCGAACTTTCCAACGGACGACTCATGATGCTGATCCGGACCGGTTATGGGAAATTCTGGGAAGCGTATTCCGAAGACCATGGCTACAACTGGCTGGAAATCCGCCCGAGCCAGCTGGACTCCGCCGCGGCCCCCGGCCAGATGAAACGATTGGCCAGCGGCCGACTCGTACTGATTTGGAGTCGGCTCGCGATGGAAGGAGCCGCGATCCCACCCAATTCCGGGCCGTCCGACGCCTACGTCAACGGAGTCAGAAGCCAGCGCCGGGAATTTTCCATCGCCTATTCGGACGACGATGCGAAGAGCTGGTCATTGCCCGTGGTGATCACCCGCCAAGCCAAGAGCTCGGTTTCGTACCCATTTATACTCGAGCCGCATCCCGGCGAACTCTGGATCTGGACGCGCTACGGCTCGGTGCCCCCCGTTTACATGAAGCTGAGCGAGCGCGATCTCGTCGGCCTGAAACGGGCGCCTTAATTCGGAATATTAACTACAAAGTGACAATCCAGGGCCAACGGCCCGCCCTATACCAGCGTGGGGCAACGCCCCACGAATACCGGGATCGCGGTGCGCCGTTGGCGCTGAATTCCAGAGCCAACGGCGCGACCTATACCAGCGTGGGGCAACGCCCCACGAACGCCCCCGAAAAAAACCGAGCGCCAACGGCGCGACCCATGAATGGTGGTGCGGGTTCATTCGCGTTGGGTCCGATACCCCGAAGCGTGCTTCGGCTTGGTCGGTTCGAACGGTGGCCCGTGCGCTCCGCGCGCGGCTTCCGCGGTGGGTTAAACGTGCGAGTGGGTTAAACGTGCGGTGGGTCAAACGTGCGGTGCGTTAAATGTGCGTGTGGTTAAACGTGCGGTGCGTTAAACGTGCGGGTGGTTCATGATCACGCGCGTGGGAAGATGGGGCGGGCCTTCAGCCCTCATGTTGTTTGCGGGCCGTTACCTGGGGCGTTGCCCCAGGCTGGGATGGCGGTGCGCCGTTGGCGCTCAAATCCAGGGCCAACGGCCCGCCCCACACCAGCGTGGGGCAACGCCCCACGAACACGGGGATGGCGGTGCGCCGTTGGCGCTGAAATCTAGGGCCAACGGCCCGCCCCATACCAGCGTGGGGCAACGCCCCACGAACACCCCCGAAAAAAACCGAGCGCCAACGGCGCGACCTATACCAGCGTGGCGCAACGTCCCACGAACGCTGGGATGGCGGTGCGCCGTTGGCGCTCAAATCAAGGGCCAACGGCGCGCCCCACACCAGCGTGGCGCAACGCCCCACGAACACGGGGATGGCGGTGCGCCGTTGGCGCTCAAATCCAGGGCCAACGGCCCGCCCCATACCCGCGTGGGGCAACGCCCCACGAACGCCCCCGAAAAAACCGAGCGCCAACGGCGCGACCCATGAATGGTGGTGTGGGTTCATTCGCGTTGGGTCCGATACCCCGAAGCGTGCTTCGGCTTGGTCGGTTCGAACGGTGGCCCGTGCGCTCCGCGCGCGGCTTCCGCGAGGAGGAGGCACTGACCGATCCAGCCGCGCGCGGAGCGCACGGGCCACTTTGGAGACGCAGCAGAATTAGGGTGGAGACTCATGACGGACGTAGGTTCGGATTGACCAATGCCCCGGGGCTTGCCCCGAAAATTTTTACTTCGTCGTGCCGCCCGCGTCTTTCGTCGCGCCGCCCGCGGTTGCCCTTTCTTTTTGAAATACCGAAAAGAATGCCGGCTTTGGCTTCAATTCGCGGTCGAACAATAGCGGATGATTTGTACGACCAGCGATCGGAAAGTCGTTCAGCCAACTCTGTCCATCGTCCAATCCCCAAAACGTAACTCGCGTGATCGCTTCGCGGTGGCGAAGATAGATGGCAAATAGATCCCGATAGCGTTTCGCCAGCTTGATCTGAATCTCCTCGGGGAGGCCGGAGGTATAAGGATCCATCGTTTTGTCTCCCGTCTGGCGTCGGCTGATGTCGGCGATTCCGGGATTCTCGCGGTAGGGCAATACATCCACGTCAAGTTCGGTCACCATCACCTTGAGTCGAAGGCTGGAAAGCGCCGAGAGGGTCTGGTCCACTGCAGCGAGGGAGGGATAATCCAGGTGAAAATGAGATTGGGTGCCGACGCCGGTGACGGGCACCCCGCGATCGAGCATGCCACGCACTAGCTGGATGCAGTTAGCCCGCTTCCTCTCGTCATCCAAACCGTAGTCATTATAGTAAAGTTCCGCCTGCGGATCGGCCTCCTTGGCAAACCGGAAAGCGTGATCGACGAAGTCGTCTCCGATCAGCCGGCGCCATGGAGAGTCGCGCAGAATGTCTGCGCCGCTGTCGGAGAGCGCTTCGTTGACGACATCCCATCCCTTTACCTTGCCTTTATAGCGACCGACCACCGCATGAATGTGCTCCTGCATTCGTTTCAACATGACCTCCCGCGTCGCGGGCTTTCCTTCGGCGCCTGCGAACACCCATGACGGGGCTTGGCTGTGCCACACCAGTGTATGCCCAATCAGGGACATGGTGTGCCTGCTGGCAAACTCGACATAGGCGTCGGCGGCTTTGAAATCATACCGATCCCACGCGGGGTGCAATGACTGCCACTTCATCGCGTTTTCCGGAGTAACCGCCGAAAACTGCTCCGCCGCGATCTCACCCGCTCGTCGGTCGCGACCGTCCACTTGGGCCGTAGCGAGCGCAACGCCAATCATGAAGTCCTGCGCAAATGCAGCGCGGAGGTTCAGTCCGGCACCATCGGCTGCGAGTCCCATCACGGGGACCCACAGCGCTAGCGTGAACGCCTTAAGGTGCCCAACGTTTCGCAGATTCGTCATCGGCGAAAACTCTATGTGGGTAACGAGGCTTAGCCAGCCTTAGCCAGAGACAACCCTCATCCCCGTCGACTGCCGCGACAACTCGACGGCCGCACAACTCGCCTCTCGCGACAGCATCCCGGAGCCGTGAACGCTCCATGTTTGGTGGTCTCGACTACCGGCTTTTCGGACGCTCGGGACCTGGCGGCTCCATGCATCGCGCCCGAAGCAGTCCGAGGGTTCGAAGGCGGGCCACTCGTCCCGCCGTGTCGGCGCCTCCGTCGAACGCGCACGTGCTGAGGGTTATCCGCCGAAGACAGTGCTCGTTCATGTGCAGCTCATTGACACGCTCAAGCTCCTTGAGCCGCCCGTTGTGCTCGGCGGTCTCCAGTCGATCAGGCTGTTGATTCCGAAATCGGCGCGCGCGACGAGCGTCCACCACAATTTGGCCGTGAGACCGCAACGTCTCGGGCCATTTTATTTTCCCGGAAAACGTTTCGTCTCCCAACGAAGACAAGCGCAGCCGCATGAAGGCCAAGCTATGCGGACTCATCCCGCGATGGGCGCGCTAGGGGGCTTTTGCACCTCTCGCTGCAAATTCAGTTTCCTAGCCGCCCCCGCTCCAAAATGGGTTTTTGGCCGTGACAAAAAAACCGAGCCAACCTTTCACCCCAACGCTTAACTAAGGGTGTTTGCTAGGAATAAACTCTCCGAGGGCGAGAGGCGGTCGGATATTTTTCTGTCAGAAATTTTTCTGTCGAGAGCGCCTGATCAAAAGGCAGGGAAGAAGCAAATTCAGGTTCCTAGCCGCCCCGGCTCCAAAACCGGATTTTTGCCGTGACCGCAAGAAACTGCGGGCGCGAGGCCTCAGATCGTGCACGTAGGTGAGCGGTTCTTTCCGCCAAGCCAGCTGTCCATCGTCGCAACACGGCGGTGCTTTTTAAGCGCGTCTAGCAGTCTGATGCCGAAGGCCGTGTGGGGTGTCATTGGCGGCGCGTCCGCGCAAGCGGTGCCGACCCCGGTTAGGAGTTTGCCGCATCCCTTTTCTCCCTCCGGTCCGCCCCGGCGAGCGCCATCAACGCGCATGTCAAAAAAGGCACCGCTCTGTCCGCCCAAGCAGCCGGTGATCACGCAGACGGTGATTCATCCCGATGCCGCCGGCATCGATCTCGCCGCCGAGGTGCATTACGTCGCCGTGCCCGCGGACCGCGATCCGCAGCCGGTGCGCAATTTCGGCACCACGACCGACCGACTGATCGTATTGGCCGACTGGTTACAGAAGTCGACGATGCTGATCGTACGGATCCGCGACTCGTTCGATCAACTGATTGTATTGGCCGACTGGTTACAGAAGTGCCGCATTCGCACCGTGCCGAAGGAGGCGATCGCGGTGTGTTGGATCCC
>CAMDOF010000190.1 GCA_945903465.1 Opitutus sp. GAS368 | reverse complement strand
GGATGCACGGGTGGCCGAGGAGGCCTCGCTCCACCGGAAATCTGCGGGGTTTGCCGGGGCCGCCGAGACCGATACCCGCGTTTTGGCACCCACCGATGCCCCCGGCGACTTGGCAACTTCCGCGGCGGACGGCTTGCACACCGCCCTCTGCGCACGGCGAGGCCGGGCCCAACCCGACTGAAAAAGACCCCGATAAATTTAGCAGGTGGTGCCCCCACCCAGACTCGAACTGGGATAATTCGTTTAGGAAACGAACGCTCTATCCACTTGAGCTATGGGGACTTTTGAACACCCGAGAATGATTGAAACTGCAGCCGTCGCAGAGCGTGCAGCGCGACCCCAAGATCGAATTAACGCCGTCGCGGCCCATTCCATCGCAGGGTCTTTTTCACGATGCAATCTCGATCTCTTTTTGCTTCGTCACCTAACAAAATACCGAAGTGAACCGGGGAGCGTCGGAGAAAAATATTTCCTAATAAAACGGAAGGTCCCTGAGCTCCCCGCGCAGCCGGGAAGCTCACGAGTCCATCGTGTTCTGAGCGGGCAGGCCCGCGCCTCGGGACAAAGCCGGAGGCATCACGGAGAGGGGCGGCATCCCGAGCGGTCCGAATGAAAGAGGGGAAAAGACATTTAAGAAAGGCCTGAAACCAGCGTGCATTAGGAGAGGGTGCGTGGAGACGCGCGGTGGCGGGTGGACGAAGCGGGGGGCCGACGAGGCCGAGAGGCCGACGGCGACGTGCGTGGAGACGCGGCGGCGACGTGCGTGGAGACGCGGCGGTGGCGGGTGAACGAAGCGGGGGGGTAGCCGCCAGGCGGAACGGTGACCTCAAGGCCTAGGAGCCGAATTTCCATCGATCGACTTTCGCGGGCAAAATCCGGAGATCTTCAGGGACCGCCGCGCTCGCGAATTTCGGGAATTTACTAAAACGTCGGCCCCCGACAGGCCCGCGCCAACGTTACCCTTCCAATCGTAGCTTTCTGGCGCATAAATTTTAGGTTCGCAGCCACCATCAAAGAAGTTTTGGCCTCGAGCAGAATAACCGGCCGACCGGTGGAGGGGGAAAGGGTTTACCTGCTCGCGTTTTTAGCATCAGCAACGCGCCGCGCCTCGCATCGCGAGTTTACAACGCCCCCGCAATGTCCCTTTAATTGCCGATAGCTTGGAACTGCTGACGAAGCAATCCGCCCCGCACAGTGAATTCAGCCTTAAATTAAAACAGCCATGACCCCACCCATTGATCGCATCTTTCTCGTCGGACTCAGTCTGGTCCTTTGCGGCCAGATATTCGGCGCCGATGCGCAGGAGAAAACGCCCTCGAATAAACTCACTCCCGCGGCCACGAAGAAGGAGGCCGCGCCCTCGATCCAACCGACCGAGGTGGACGTCCGCTACGGCGACCACGAGCGGCAAGTGTTGGATTTTTACCGAGCGAAGTCGACCCGACCGACGCCGGTGTTGTTTTTCATTCATGGCGGCGGCTGGGTAACTGGCGACAAGAAGAATCCCGGCAGTCTGAAAGAGTGCCTGGCCGCGGGCATCTCGGTCGTCTCGATCAACTACCGATATTCGTGGCAGGCGCAACTGGCGGGGGCGAAGCCGCCGGTCGAAGCGCCGTTACGCGACGCGGCGCGCGCGCTCCAATTTATTCGCAGCAAGGCGAAGGAGTGGAACCTGGACAAGACGCGGATTGGCGCGAGTGGCGGCAGCGCCGGTGCCTGCTCGTCGCTGTGGCTCGCGTTTCACCAAGACATGGCTGATCCGAAGAGCGAAGATCCCATCGCCCGCGAGTCGACGCGCCTCTGGTGTGCCGCCGTGATGGGCGCGCAGACCTCGCTGGATCCGAAAGAGCTGCAAGCGTGGACGCCGAACAGCCGCTACGGCGGCCACGCCTTCGGCTTCATGAACCCGAACGATCTTAAGACGCGCGATACGCGTTTTGCGGAATTTCTCGAGCATCGCGAGGAGGTCCTCCCGTGGATTAAGGAATACTCGCCGATTGAGCACGTGACGTCCGATGATCCGGCGATATACATGAGCTACGCGGCCGCGCCCGCGCTCGGACAAGAGCAGAAGGACCCGACGCATACGGCGAACTACGGCGTGAAGTTGCAGGAGAAATGCCAGAGCGTGGGCGTGCCCTGCGAGCTGGTTTACCCCGGGGCACCCGACGTGAAGCACAAGGACGCGACGGCCTATCTCGTCGCTGCGCTGAAAGGTTATCCGAAGCCGCCGATGCCG
The DNA here is from genome assembly GCA_945903465.1 of Opitutus sp. GAS368. Lineage (GTDB taxonomy): Bacteria > Verrucomicrobiota > Verrucomicrobiia > Opitutales > Opitutaceae > ER46. Next base: position 10,619 of record CAMDOF010000190.1, on the reverse strand, counting down.
CCAACCGCCGCGAACGTTCGCTACGGTCCGCACGAGCGCAACGTATTCGACTTTTATCAGGCGACCGCGGACCGGCCTACGCCGCTGGTATTTTATATTCACGGAGGCAGCTGGCAGTCCGGCGACAAGCACGGGGTAAATCCGAAGCCCTTTCTGGCGGCGGGTATTTCGGTCGTAGCGGTCAACTACCGGTATATTTCGCAGTCGCAGGAAGTCGTGCCGCCGGTGAAAGCCCCGCTGCATGATGCGGCGCGCGCCTTACAATTCGTTCGCAGCAAAGCGGGGGAATGGAATATTGACAAGGTGCGGGTCGGCGCGAGTGGCGGCAGCGCCGGGGCGTGTTCGTCGCTGTGGCTTGCGTTTCATGATGATCTTGCGGATCCGAAAAGTGACGATCCGATCGCCCGCGAGTCGACGCGCCTCTGGTGCGCGGCGGTGAATGGCGCGCAAACCACGCTTGATCCGCAGCAGATGCGGGCATGGACGCCGAACAGCACCTATGGCGGCCACGCGTTCAGCCGGGCGGGCGAGTTCAAGAAATTTGACGACTTCGTGGCGGCGCGAGAGAGGATCCTGCCGTGGATCGCCGAGTATTCTCCCTATGCCCTCGTGAGTGCGGACGATCCGGCGATTTACATGAGCTTCAGCGCACCGCCCGCGCTCGGTCAGGTGCAAACGGATCCGACCCACACGGCAAATTTTGGCGTGAAGCTGCAAGAGCATTGCCAAGCGATGGGCGTACCCTGCGAGCTGTATTATCCCGGCGCAACCCAAGCAAAGCACGCCTCGACGGATGCTTACCTCATCGAGAAACTGAAAGCCGCACTTAGAGCGAGGAAGTGAACTGATAAAAGGTCTCGCAGCGCGCGGCGATTGGGTGGGTGGACCTTGAGCGATGCCCGGCGCAACGGATGGAGCCAGCCCGGGCAACGAGGTCGCGACGCCAAGACGCGCGCGACAGCGACCCGATCAACGCTGCGATCTCGTTAATTTCCCGGGCAACGAGGTCGCGACGCCAAGACGCGCGCGACCCTCTGCGACGCCAGTTGACGCCTAGCAAGATGATCGGCGATGCGCACGACAGGCGTGGGTCTTCTGCAGGCACCGGCAAGGAGATCGCGACACCAGCGAAGCCACCGGCCGTGAGTTGCGACGGGGCTGCATTGAGGAGCTGGATATCCTCGGATCGCGACACTAGCGAAGCCGCCGGCCGTGAGTTGCGATGGGGCAACCGGAAAAGAATACGGGCTGAAGATCGGGTCACAGAGTTGGGGAATTTCCGACTGGTCTTTTGATCGTTCCCCAGCTCGAGAAACGAACCTCGTTACTTTATCTCCGTCCTCGCCTCCATACCCTTCGTGGATTTTCCTGCGCTATGTATTTTACTCATCTCGTCTGCACCGCCTGCGCCAGAGAGTACGATGGCAGCGTGCCCCAGAATCTCTGCACGGCCTGCGGCAAGCCGCTATTTGCCTGCTACGATTTGGTGGCGGCCGGTCGCACCATGACGAAAGCAGCGCTCCGGACGCGCGCGAAGACACTTTGGCGTTATCGAGAAGTGCTACCGGTGCGGCTGGAGTCGGACGTGGTCACGCTTGGCGAAGGCTGGACGCCGCTGCACCCAGCCTCGCGACTGGGCGCGAAGCACGGACTTGAGAAGCTGTTTATCAAAGACGAAGCGCAAAACCCCACGGGGAGTTTTAAGGCGCGCGGGATGACGACAGCGGTCTCGATGGCGAAACAGTTTGGACTGAAGAAACTCGCGGTGCCATCAGCGGGCAATGCGGCGGGCGCCCTCGCGGCCTACGCCGCCCGCGCGGGAATGGAAGCGCACATCTTCATGCCCCGTGATACGCCCCAAGCGAATATCATCGAGTGCGAGCAGATGGGCGCCCACGTCACCCTGATCGATGGTCTGATCACAGACTGCGGGGCCGAGGTGGCGAAGCGCAAAGTGGCCGAGGGCTGGTTCGACGTCTCCACATTAAAAGAGCCCTACCGAGCGGAAGGAAAGAAGACGCTGGGTTACGAACTAGCCGAGCAGTTCGACTGGAAACTGCCCGACGTCATCTTTTATCCGACCGGTGGAGGCACCGGCTTGATCGGCATGTGGAAGGCCTTCGATGAACTCGAGAAGTTGGGGTGGATTGGGCGGGAGCGGCCGCGGATGTACACCGTACAGGCCGCCGGTTGCCAACCGATCGTGCGGGCGTTTATGGATGGCGAGAAATTCGCCGCCGAGCATCTCGGGGCCCACACCAAGGCATCGGGGCTGCGCGTGCCGAAAGCGATTGGCGACTTCCTCATGCTCGACGCCCTGCGCCAATCGAAGGGCGGGGCACTGGCGGTTTCCGACGATGCGATGATCGCTTGTACCAAAGAAATCGGCGCGGCCGAAGGCATCTTCCCGGCCCCCGAGGGCGCCGCCTGTTACGCCGCTTTGAAAGAGTTGCTGGCGACTGGCGCCGTGCGTCGCGACGAGACGATCGTCCTCTTTAATACCAGCACTGGGCTGAAATATTTGGAATGTTATCCATCGTAAGAAGTCGCTTTCCGGGCGACCCGGGCGACCCGTATTTTTCCCGCGTTAACGCCCGGACGCTTTGGCACCCCGCGGCCGAGCTCGCTTGATTTTTGCGATGTCCAAGAAAGCGATGTCCGCCACCCCCGGCGGCGAAACCCAGCCTCAGTGAGTCCGCAATCATCGAGCCATCACGCTAATCGGGCCAGCCCGTGCTTGGTCGAACCGCTCGAAGCTGCCCCGATGAGATTTATTTGCGCAGGGAGGCATCCGCCCGCCGACCGAGGAGCTCACTTGGGATGGTTTCGCCGATACCGCCGGGCGCCGAGGGCGAAACGCGAAAACCTAACCGGACGGCAGCCCTCGCCAGCTTGGGGCGCTTTCAAGTGAATACGCCACCGCCCGCCGCGCCGGCCAGCCGAGGTTTGAGATCGCATCCTGCACGCCAACGCCGGAAGGTCGGCGCGATGAGTGGGCGATTGTTCACTTGGTGGCGGGCGAAAAACCTGGGGCCGCGCGCGGCGGTCTTAGGAGCTGGCGCGATGGCTTTTCTCGCGCAGGCCGCGTCGCCCGCCACGCGCCCGCCCATCGATGTTTTTCTATTGGCCGGACAATCCAACATGGCGGGGGCGGATGCGGTCGTGGAGGAGCCGCCCGGCTTCGTTTCGACGGCGGCGGATCGGCTGACGCTTTTTACCTGCGCGCCGGTGGCAGAGGGAGCTCGCTCCCCGAGGTACTACCCATGGGGCGAACTGCGAGGACATCGCAGCACCGGCGACCAGCTCGTGCATGGACCTGAAATCGGTTTTGCGCGTCGGCTCCACGAGAGCGGGGTCGGCCCGATCGCGATCGTTAAAGTTTGGGCGAACTTTCCGCGCGAAGTTTCTGCTTGGCCCTGGCGGGAAGGGGGCGAGTTGTTCACTCCGTGGATGGAATTCGTCGAGGAGCGGCTCGCGGAATTGCGGACGCGCGGGTTCGAACCGCGAGTGCGCGGCTTCATCTGGCACCAAGGCATCGATGACGCGATCCACGCCACCCTGGGCGCACGCTACGGGGACAATCTCCGGGCCCTGATCCTCGCGCTGCGGCGACGTCAGGCTGCGGTGGATACGCCGTTTGTCCTTGCGCGCAGCGTGAACTCGCCCATCGCGCGCCGAATCACCGGAGCTGGACCGGACGATCCGATGGCGGTCGTACGGCGCACGCAGTTCGCTCTGAACACGACGATCCCGCACGTCTCATGTATTGGGCTGGATGACCTACCCAACGTGAACCAGCACCATTTCAGCGCCGAAAGTCAGCTGGTGATCGGCCGGCGATTGGGGGAGGCCTACCTCGCGATGACCGCGGTCAAACGGGAGGGCCCGCACGCGCGGTGATGCCGACCGAGTCGAAAATACTGGCAGAAAAATTCTAAACCCGCGCGCACAGTCCGGCCTCGCCGCGCGGAGATCTGCCCGCGGGCATCGTGACCTTGGCGATCATCGCGCGAAAATTGGGGGGGGGCGGGCCCCGCGGGAAGTTTCCTTTGATGGCGCGGGGGCACCAACGCTCGGAGATCGCCGGTGGCCGCCATGGATATTTAAAAAAGACTGGCTGACCCCTGACGGCGCCATCTCCCCGTGCGCTCGTTCAGCCCGAGCTCGAGCATCGCCTGCCCTACCCGCGCCGTCATTTTCTTCTCGGCCGCAACGTTGACGCGAGCTCCTGTAAATCCGCGTCATTAAAAGGCTCCTCGCGGCCCGTCGTCGCCGCGCGCGCCGCGGTCACGACATCGATCGTCACAGGCTCAGCTTCATGCCCCCACGACCGCCGGACAAACGTCAAGACCGCGGCAATATTTTCATCATCAAGCGCCGCTTTCCACGGAGGCATTACCCTGTTCTCCTGAGTTTTTCCATTGAGCAAAATCCGCGCGAGAATCCGCGCGTCACCGAGCACCCAGCGGGAATAAATTAACGACGGGGCCAATCCGGCGAGTCCTTGGCCGTTGGGCTGGTGACAGGCCGCACACAGCGCGGCAAACTGCGCCTTCCCTTGCTCGAAGCTTTTTTGCTCAACCGAAGAGAGGGATCGTACGGGCGCATCGCTCACTCCCGTTTTACCGGGCCATTTGAGCTGAACCAACAGCTGGGTCGCGATCGGCGCGGCGGCTGAATCTTTTTTCGCCGCCAGCGCGAGCAAGGCCTTCGGCTCCGCTGGAAGCATCCCGGGGAACGGTTTGCCCTCGGAGGACTTCGGCAAGAAGTAACGCACGCCGGCGAGCATCGGCACCCGCGCCCATTCTGGCGTGACGTCTGCGCCGATGATACCCAGCACTCGCTCGATCTTCGCGGCGTTACCCGACTTCAGAATCGCACTGGTCGCGAAACGCAGCGTGTCTCCACTCTGCTGAGCCGCCGCTGAACTCTTCACGAGGGATTCGATCAAGTCATTTTCCCGCCCACCGATACCGCTGACGACCGCCTCCGCCAGAAACGGTTGCCGCCCCGCCACAATGACGAGTTCACGCAAAGCGGCAGCGGCGACGGCCGTTTTGGAACCGCCGAGCGTCAACGCCAATTGGAGACGCACCGCCGGCTCGCTGCGAAACTTTACCAAGGCGGCGACGCGGTTCCCAAGCTCATCCGCATCCGAGTCGGCGAGGGCCCAGCGCTCCGAAAGCCGCACCGCCGCCGCGACGACCCGGCCATCGCGATCGGCCAAGGCCACCTGCAACGTCGGCCGATCCCACGCGGCGCGCCCCAACCCATCGAGCACCCAGAGCGCGTGTAGTCGGGCCAAGGCCGGTTGGGCCGACGCGCGCACGACCGCCTGCAAGGCCGCGGGCGCGGCGGGATCGCGCCGTTCCACCAAAAGACGTTGCGCCGTATCCCTCACCCAACCGTTGGCATCACCGAGTTTTTCGACCAGCCCACTAACGGAAGCCTGCGCCAACCCGACGGCTTTAAAATTAGCCCGCGGCGCCCCCTCCGGCACAATCCGCCAAAGCCGGCCGAGGCCAATGCCCTGGTCCAACCCGCGCTCGACGATTTGCTGCCGCAAGAAGGACGTCACGTACTTCCGGTGCTGCAAAATCCCGCGGTACAAATCCACCACATAAAGCGCACCATCGGGACCGTTATAGAGACTCACGGGCCGAAAACGCTCGTCGGTCGAAGTCATAAATTCCTTGCCCGAGTACGCATTGGCCCCCACGCGGACGCCGTCTTTTTCCGTGATTTTAATTCGCTTGATCAAATTACCGGAAGGCTCGGGCACGAACGCATCGCCTCGGAAGTCTTCCGGAAAGAGCCCGCCGCGATAGACCACGGGGCCCGCCGCGGCGGTCATCGAAGTGATTTTACCGTCGTCACCCAGCGTTTTGTACCCGCGGTTGACGCCTGGGGTGACCCGCCCCGGCCAGATGCGGAGATTACTCGGCACGACCGAGACATTAGCACCCGCCGCGCTGAAGGCGGGGTTGCGTTTTAAATAAGCCGAGGGCAGCGCGTCGTAGCGGAGGGGATCGCTGTTGCTGTTGTAATAAATACGACCGACATCGTCTTGGGTGATACCCCACTGACCGCGCGTGACCGTCGAATCGCGGGTGAATTTTCCATTGCCCTCATAATGAAACCGCGCGGTAGAATTCGCGGAGTAAATCCAATTGTCCATCGCCCAGAGCAGGCCGTTGGCATTGTGCTCGGGGTTGGTGATCTCGCCATAATCGCTGGCGATCTCCGTCTTCTCGTCAGCCACGCCGTCGCCATTGGTATCGCGGAGGAACCAGAGATGCGGCGGTTCTCCGACCAGCAGACCGTCGCCGACCAAAGCGATCGCCCGCGGCATGATTAATTTATCGGCAAAAACCGTGCGTTGGTCATAGCGACCATCACCGTCCGTATCTGTCAGCACCGCGACCATGCCCACCGGTTCGCGCTCTCCGGTCCCATCGATATTCGGCATGTACCCACGCATTTCCAAGACCCACGCGCGACCGTCCGGCCCAAACTGGAGGGCGATCGGATCACCCAGCAGCGGTTCCGCGGCGACCAACTCGGCGCGGAAGCCCGGGGCCAAGGTAAACGTCGCGGCCTCAGCTGCGGGCGATCGGACGGGCGCCGGCGGCACCTGAATGTGGGCAGGTAACGGTTTCTGATCTTCCCCCCGTTTGTCACCACTCTGAGCCCAGAGCGTCGTGAACGTACCGATGAGGGTGAAAAGCAGGCGGAGCAAACGCGGCATAGTGTGTGGAGACGAGCCAAGACGCACCGAGCTCGCCAAAGGTGTCAACCACCCGCGCGATCGGCGCCATCATTGGGCAAAAATAGTTCGCGGAGGGGCCTCGCCGAGGAGGCAAGCTGAACCATCACAGCGCGGTCCGCCACCCGTGCGCCGACGAGCATCACTCCCCATCACGGGATTCATTGACCTCAATAAGGCCCGCGAATATGCGGGGCGACATCGCGCCGATAAAACTCCGCCAGCTGTTCGCGCAAGCCGGCGGCGAGCGGCGCCTGCGTGGTCACGGCGGCATTGGCCCGGGCTTGCGCCGGGTTGCGCGCTCCCGGAATAATGACGCTTACGGCCGCGAAATCGAGACACCAGCGCAGCGCAAGATCGCCCAGGGTCTGCCCCGCCGGCACGAGGGCTTTCAGCGCGTCCGCGAGCTCGACTCCCTTGGCGAAAGGCAACCCCGCAAACGTTTCGCCCACGTTAAATCGTTGGCCATCGCAATTAAAATTCCGGTGGTCGTTCTCGGGGAACGTCATGTCTTTGGTCATCTTGCCGGCCAGCAATCCGCTGGCGAGCGGCAGACGCACCAAAAGGGCGACGCGACGAGCCAGCGCTGCAGCAAAAAGCGTCTGCGCGGGCTTCTGCCGGAAAATGTTAAAAATGATCTGCAAGGCGGCGACGCCTTCTTGCTGCACACAGAAATCGGCCTCGGCCATCGATTCCACGCTCACGCCGAAATCGCGGATTTTCCCTTCGCGTTTCAGTTCGCGCAAATGCGCAAATACTTCCCCCTGCTGCAGCACCGCAAAAGGCACGCAATGCAGCTGGGTGAGATCGAGCGCCTCGACGCCCAGTCGCTTGAGCGAAGCCTCCGTGTGCCCTCGAATACCCTCGCGAGTAAAATTCGCCGGCCAGCCCGGCGGAGAAAAACGCCCGAGCTTCGTCGCGATGAAAGCCCCCGCCCGCGCACTCGGCGTCTCCGATAGAAACTTTCCGATCAACATCTCCGCCCGCCCCATCCCGTACACGTCCGCGGTATCAAAGAGGGTCGTACCGGCCTCCCAAGCCGCCCGCAGCGTCGCGAGCGCAGCCTCCTCGGTGACGTCGCCCCAACCAGCCCCCAACTGCCAGGTGCCGAGCCCCACTTCACCAACCGACCGACCGCTGCGGCCGAAAATGCGTGTATTCATTCGCACCGACGCTGCGAACGTTGGTCCTCGATGCAAGCCAAGGCACGCCCGGTTCCAGAAGACTCGGCGACCACAGGGAGGCACCGGCCCAACCTCGCCCCGACGCCCGCCCGCCCTCTCCTTGGTCAACACACCGCGACTCACCACCACCGCGGGGCCAACCGTTCACCGTTGCGGCGCTCCGGCGCGACCGTTGCAAACCCGCGGTCGCGCCCGATGGACTCAGGCGCGAAGTACGGGCAACCCGCGTCCCGCCGACGCCACCACCGATTATCGGCTCGAACCACCCGCGCACCGGACGGGTGCCGCGCCGACCAATCCACCCTCCACTTATGAGTGGTATAGGGAGCGCATCAACCCGCGCACCGGACGGGTGCCGCGCCGACCAATCCACCCTTGAGGTCAATCCAGCGGAGCCGGCGAATCCTCGGCCACCAACGCCTTCCTCAATTTCTCAGACCTCTCGAGTCCCTGCTCATCCCCATCGAGCGGGCCGAAATTTCTGCAAACACCCCGCGTCTCCGGTTAGAGCGGCGAGACCACTTCCCAGACCCAGAACTGGGTCTCTTGGCCGGCTAAAAAATTATCATCGGACACGGCCACGAGGGTGGCATGACCGTTCGCCAAGCGCCGCCCCCACGCAAGTCCTTCAAGATTATCCACCCGCGGGCGACCGGCGCGGGCCCCATCAAACACGAGCCGTTTCGCCGCCGGCACGTAGGTTTCGCCCGCCGCCGCCAACGTCGCCCGCCCGCTGATCTCGGTCGCCAGCGTGACGTCCACTTCGTAAATCCTCGCGCCAAAGGCCCACGCAGGCTTCATCACGTCCACTCCCGTACGTTCCATCGCCAACAAGCGGCCGCTGGGTAACGCGAGTAACTCCACCAAGCCGTTATCTCCCGACCGGCCCACTGCCGGCGTCAACTGCCACGGGTCGAGCGGGTAAGCGTACTGCACAAGCATCCTGCCGTCGCGCGCGAGACGCGTCAGGCGGGTCGTCCCACCCACCGTCTGGGTCGACACCGCGCCATCCTGCAACAGGGACGCCTCGAGCGCCGTCCAAAAAGAATCGCCATCGGGAGAAAACGTGAGCGATTCAAACGTAAGATTATTCCGCGGTCCGTACTGCGGGTTGCTGGAAAACAGCAACGACTCCGGCAACGCGATCGTCGCTAGAAAATTCCCGGAGCGATCCGCCCGGCGTATCCACGGATTAAGACTTAAGCGGCGATCCCCTTCGCTGGCATACCACACACTGCCATCGCGCGGATCAATTCGCACCGCCTCAAAATCAGGCACGTCACCGCCTCGCTCCGCAAACGTCGGCCGATCAGGATAAGTCGTGCCGTCGGCCTGCCGCAAAATCGTGACGCCCGTCACCTTTACCGCGCGGACGGTGTTCTCGTCATAGTCGATGCTTACAGTATAAAAGCGCGCGGGGCTGTGCTCCGAGCGATCATCACTGATGGCCAGCCAACGGTCGGTCGCCGCGTCGTAGTCGAGGCCCGAAAGCCCGCCAACCAGCGTCCCCCCCACCATCAACCGCGCGGGGAGCGTCTGAACGCCAATGAGGCGCACGGCCAGTGGCTCGCCCCACACCCCTCGCGAGAGAAGAGTGAGGCCGAACAACGCAACCCGCACCGCGCAGAAACACCGTGACATCGCCCGACCCTAACACACCCCGGCGCCGCTGTCATAATTTTTCGGAAACACGACCCGTGCCGGCGTGGCAAAGCTTCAAGCGAGCCAAGAGGCTCGCGCGGGGAGTCATAATTTTTCGGAAACACGACCCGTGCCGGCGAGCCCCCGACCGCCACCGGCACCACCTACGATAGCCACCCCAAGCGCGGCTCGGAGGCCATCCATGCCCTCGACATCCTCCCCTGCTTCCTCGGGCGCGCGATCCACGACTTTGAGAAACCGTCCTTCGGCTGCCCATGCGACCACGGACGGTGCAATGCCCATCCCCTGCGCGAATGGACCTTCGTCCGTGAAGAGCATCCCCAAGCCTGGGCGAAATCGATGATCACCTGCCTGCTCGACATGAAGGCCGCCGTCGACGCCGCCAAGCCCAACGCGACCGCTCGCTCCCCCTTCCACGTGCGAACCTGCCAGCGGCGCTACGAGGCCATCATCGAGGACGCCCACCGCCAAAATCCTCTGGCCCCGTCAGCCCGGGCGAAGCAACGCGGCCCAGAGAAAAAATCCAAGCCCAGGAATCTGCTCGAGCGTCTCGACCAGCACCGATCCCAAGTCCAGGCCTCCCTCACCGGCTGCAGGGTCCCGTTCGCTAACAACCAAGCCGAGCGCGCTGTCAGGATGAGGAAGGTCCCGCAGAAAATAGCGGGTCTGATCCGCCGCGAAGACGGCGCCCCGGTGTTCTGCCGCATCCGCCGCGATAGCTGCACCGCGCGCAAGAACGCCGGGGATGTCCGCGAAAGTGGTCCGCACAGTCCCCTGTGCGGAAGGGGCGCCTCCTGACTCAGAGCCGCACTTCGCCACCATCTCCCTCACGCCCACGACCGAGGCGTGCGGAAGGGGCGTGTAGCTTCGGCAAGAGTGCGTAACTCGGCGACTGATTCCTGCTACGCTGGTGGCGATGACAACGACCACCACGATGACAGCGGTCCACCATTCCGAGCCGGCGGGTCTGCAATCGCTCGCCCGGCGTTTCATGACTTGGCGATGCA
>CAMDOF010000189.1 GCA_945903465.1 Opitutus sp. GAS368 | reverse complement strand
CTGCGGCAGTGCGCTGCAGGACGCCACCATCGCCGACCTTTGCGCCACCCTCACGGCGACGGAAACCTGCTTCCCGACGACCGCCCTTCGTCTCATCTACCGCCAAGTGGGTTCACCCTGATTCCAGCCGGGGGTCAGGAGGTCTGAGCTTCGAGTCGGCAGCGCTCGTCAACACATCGAAACGTTCAACTTCGCGACCGTTTTTGTGGGTGCTCTTGAACATAGCGGTGGTCGCGATGAATTCACCTCGGCTCGCCCTGCTCGGCCACATCACGTCCTCGTTGCTTTGACTTTACCAAAGAGGCGCGTCCTGCGCGTGATTCCAAATCTCCCATTGGGCCACGAGACTGGCGGAGCGCGCGGGTTCGCGGCCGACGAGATTGTGTGCTTCGGATACGTCGGCTTCGAGGTCGTCGGGTATGGGGTAAGCCCTCGACCACGTTCCCCGCTCTGTTCGCCTGTTCTCTCGCACGGCTATCGCGGGTAAACCCCTCTCGGATCCGATCCCCCTGAAAATCCAGTTTCCTATCAATAATTTCTGCTGCACCTTCGTCTCGTTGCCGTAGTGGCGGTGGTCACCGACGCCCGCGAGTTCATGATATGTGACGAGCGGCCCGTGCCCCTGGCCCTGCGCGGCGCCGGCCCAGAGCCGCGCGTGGAGCGCCGGCACGCGGAGATCCTCGGCGCCGTGAATGAGGAGCGAAGGCGTGAGCAGGTTGGCGACCGTCGTCAGCCCGCCGCGGCTGCGATACGCCTCGGAATTCATGGCCGGAGAACCGCCGATCCAGGGCTTGCGTCCCTTGGGATCTTTTCCGTTCACGCCTTCCATCTCGTCGCGAAACTCGCCCTTGGCGTCGAATACATGCCACAGCAGATAATCGCTGATCCCGGACTCCATGACCGCCGCGGAAAAATAGTCGGGAAACTTTCCGACCAGCGCGTAGGCGTTGCCGCCGCCACCGCTGCCGCCGGAAAGCAGGACGATCTGCGGTGACGCGATGCGGTCGCGATAGTGGCGCTTGGCGAACTCGACGGCGTCGATCACGTCCTGCAATTCCCAGCCGTTGCAATCGGGGCTGCCCGTGGCATCGCCGCGGCCGCGCATCTCGGGCTCGACGACGAAGTAGCCGTTCGCGGCGGAATTGGGAATGTTGTCGCTGTGGGCGGTCTTCACCTGGCCGTGCCAGCCATGCATCTTCACGAGCAAAATGCCGGTGGGCGTGGCGCAACTGAAGCGCGCGAAGAGGCGGAGCGCCGGGTCGCTGGTGGCCGGATAGGCGCGGTATTCGCTCAGCGTCGTGGCGGACGCGGGTGAGGCGCGTCCAAGATTCTGATACGCCGTCGCGTAGCGCCGGCCGAGCTCGCGATAGGAGTCGGAGTCGAAGTGAATCATATCGCCCCGGTGAGTCAGGCCCTCGGAGCTGACAAACGCCGTGTGCGGCATCTTCCCTGGGAGGTCGCGGTGGGCCTGATCGACCTGCACCCGGAATTCATCCCACGGGCGCTCGGCGAATTTCCCCATCTGACCCGCGATGAACGGGGCGGTGGGCGCGTTCAGTTCGGCGCGCAAACGGGTGATCAGGTCGGCCAGCTTGGCGGCGTAGGCGGGCGCGAGACCGGACTTGGAATCGGATTCGCCCTGATGCCAGAGGATGCCCTTCAATGTGCCCGCCGCCAGCGCGGCTTTCGCGCGGCACATCGCATCGTCCCACGGGTGGGTCTTCGTCGCGGCGTCGAGCGCGCCGGGCAGCCACGAGTCGATCGGGGATCCGCCGACGGCACACGGGATGAGCCCGATGGTCGCGCCAGGGGTCGCATCGGCGATCTGGATACCGAACGTCCGGCCCAGGCCGACGCCGGCGACGGGTTTGTCGAAGTGCATCGGATCGACGGCGGGTACCCACTCGCCCGCCTGGTTGAACATGAGCACGCGCGGATAGGGGACCTGATCCGCCGGTGTCACCGTGCCGCGCCCCGCCATGTTGGACTGACCGATGAGGAGGAAGATCTGAAAATTTTCCTTGGGCGGCAGCGGGGCCGGCTGCGCGAATCCGGCGCCGGCGAGGAACCACAGGGTGAGGGCGAGAAACACGCGGTGACTTAGGGAAGGCATGGTCTTGGTTGTTGTCCGCGCGGGTTGGGAACGCGAGACAGGTGTGGTCGATTTGATTTTGGGGACGAACTCGCGGAGAGATGCTGCGCCACGCCATCAATAATCCCCTTTAACCCCAAGGGTAAACATCGCACCGAAGCGCTGCGACACCCGGGTGCGGGCAAAGGCGGGCGTGCTCGCAGCGTAGTCGTCGGTGAACTTGCTCGATTGCGTCGCGTTGCGCGCGCTGGCGTAGAGCGCGAGCCGCCGGTGCAGCCGATACTCGACCGAGGTGTCGACCGTCGTTTGCGGCGCGATGTAGCGATAGGCGTCGGCCGGCACCGACGCGCTCGCGGCGATCTTCAGCGAGCGTACGCGCCCAGCCCGCGCCACGTTGACCTTGGCGAGGAAGCGATCGCGCGCGAAACTCAGGCCCCAGTTGACATTCTGCGGCGAGAAGCCCGTGAAGTCGTCTTCGTTGTCGCCGTCGAGCGACAGAAACGTGCCGGTGACGAACGCGTGCAACCCCCGCGTCCAGCCGGGCAGCATCGTCAACGCCTGCCGCCAGCTGAACTCGGCGCCCGTGAGCCGCGCCGATCCGCCATTGCGTTTCGTCACGACGTCGTAGCCCAGATAATCCGCCCCGAGCCCGTGCTCGGCGAGAAACTCCGCTGTGGCCGGGGTCGTGCTCGGCACAAAGAAACGGCGGATATCCTTGGCGAAGACGCCGGCGGTGATCGTGGCGCCCCGCGTCTCGTAGGCCTCGAGCGTGAAGTCCACGCTGTCGGAAGTCCACGGCCGGAGCCCCGTGTTGTTCGCGGTAATCGTGCGCACGGTGGTGGTCGGGTTCGGCAGCACGATGCCCGGAGTGATTTCGCGGATCGGCGGACGCCCGATCGTCTGGGCGGCGGCGAACCGCAGCACGAGGCGATCCCGCAGCTGCCATGAGGCGTTGAGGCTGGGGAAGAACCCGTCGTATGTCCGGTCGCTGCGCGAACCGCGCTGCGTGAATTGCAGCCGCGCGAGTTCGAGCGCGTTGGTCGTCACGCGCAGCGGCGTGCCCGCGGCATTGCGCACGATGTTGCCGGCGGCGTCGTGCACGTAGGTCGCGCCGATGTCGTTCAGCGGACCCTGCCCGCGGTCCGCCGTGCGCTCGTAGCGCACGCCCGTGACGAACCTCAGCCGCCGGTTGAAGCCCCTCGCTTCCACGCTCACGTAGGCGGCGCTGATGGTTTCCTCGAGGTGCTTTGAGTTGTTGATCTCGGTGGTGTAGGCCGTGGCCTCGGTCAGCGTGAACTGCTGCGGGTGGCGCTGAAAATAGTCGTAGAGCTTCGCCGGACTGATCCACTGCACCGGCACCCGTGCGCCGAGATAATCGTACCACTCGGTGCGGGCGGAGAACGTGTCGCTCACGAGCCCGAGGCTGCGCGGTGTCGCGCCGGCCGGGGCCGCGAAGGTCCACGGAAAACTCGTGCGCCCGGTGTCGAGCCGCTCCTGGCGCACCGCCACGCCGGTCTTGAACTTCACCGGCACGCGCAAATCGAATTCGCGCCCGACGTTGATCCGGCCGCTCCGGATGCTGTCGTCGTTTTCCAATCCCACGGCCGCCGCCGCCGCGGTCAACGGCATGCCGCCGCCGTCGTGCACGTTCACGGCCTGGCCGGCCGCGTTTGTCGCGGTGATGCGCGGCAGCGCGCCGCCATAAACCCGATCGCGCCCCTCGCTCCGCATGGTCAGTCCCGTGTACATCGCCGTGAAGCCGCTGAACGTGCCGGCCTTCGTGTCGTAGGTCTCCCGCTCGCCGCGCGAATACGAGAGGTCGGCGTCGTATTGCCACACCGGCCCCTGGTGCGCGTAACGCAGGCCGAGCGTGGCCGTGGCGTTGTCGGAATTGTAGGCGGAGGCGGTGTTGGCGACAATCCCCGTGCCCGGCCGCGACTGGACGAAAAACGCGTCACCGGTCGCGCCCGCGCCGAAGCGATAGTCCATCGCCGAAAGCGACACGCGAAAATGCTCGCGCGAGAGCTGCATCGAGGCCCGCAGCGTGTCGCGGGGCGTCACCCGCCAGTCGACCGCGGCACCCGCCAGCTTGCGATCGGAGAGCACGATGACGTCCTGTTTAATCAGCCGCTCGTCGACGTTGGTCACGAGGTTCCAGAGCGTGTTGACCGAGTCGTAGTAGTTGTAGCGCGAGCCCGCGCCGGCGCTGAGCGTCACGGCCACCGTTGTGCTCACCGGCCCGAGCCAGGTGAGATCGAAGCCCGGCCCGACCGGCCGTTCGTCGGTCCGCGGGTCGGGTCCCGGGCGGCGTGAGAACGATGGCCGCAGGCCCGGCCGACCGTCGACGAGATTGAATGTGCCGTAAACGCTGTACGAAAGCTGCGGCTTTTTCCGGCTGAAGCCGCTCTTGCCGACGATGTTGATCGCACCGCCGATGGCGTTGGCCGGCTGGTCGGGTGTGGGCGACTTCGTGACTTCGATGCGATCGATGTTGTTCGTGGCCGCGCCGGTGAATTCGAACGCGCGATCGCCGGCCGAGGTCGCGACCGCCCCGCCGTCGATCGTCACGAGCGTGCCCTCGGCGGGCATCCCGCGGATCGCTGCGAATTGCGGGATGTTCGGCCCATACGTGATCGACAGCCCCGGCACATACTTCAGGTATTCGCCCGGGTTGCTCTCGCCCATGTCGCCGAACTCGTCGAACGCGATCACGTTCTTGATGTTCGGCGCCACGCGCTCCTCGTTGAGCGCAAGCGCGAGCCCGCTCAGCCGGCGTTCGCTCACGGAAAACTCCGCCAGCCGCACGACGGCACCCGCCGGATCGGTTTCCCCCGCGCGCGGCGGCTCCAGCGCGAATTCGAGCCGCACGGTCGCGCCGGCCGCGACCGCGACGCTCCGCGACTGCCGCGCAAACCCGCTGTAGGCGACTGTCACTGCGACGTCGCCTGGCGGAATCTGGCCGAGGCGGAACTCGCCGCTGGCGTCGGTGAGCGTCTCCAGCGCCGTGCCGCTCACGCTCACCCGGGCGTTCTCAAGGTAACTGCCGCTCGCGGCGTTGAGCACGCGGCCCTCGATCGACGCGGTTTGCGCGCAAGCGCCGGATGCAGCGAACATGCCCAACACGAAGCGGATCGACCGGCGTGAGACAGCAGACGGGGGTTTCATGTCGTCAAAAATGAAATCGTCGGGGTTCGCGGTTGTCGCGTCGATTCGCGGTTCCCTTTACGGATCGACCCGCACGCGCTCCACGCGCCCCGCGGCGTAGCCGAAGCGCAGCAACGACCGTTCCAGCCAGAACGAGCCCTGCGTGCCGGACAGAAACAGATCGACGTCGCCGTCGCCGTTGAGGTCGCCCGGGATGATGCGCGGCTGCACGATCGGCGGCAGCTGCGGATCGAGGCCCGCCGCAAACCGCGACTCCGGTGGCTGGTCCGGCCGGTTGAGAAACACCCGCACCCGGCCATTCGCCGATCCGCAAATCACGTCGGGATGTCCGTCGAGATTCCAGTCGATGAGATCGACGCTGAGTCGCGTGCCGAGATTGCCGATCGTCTGCGCCTCGCGGAAGACGGGGTCGGCGTTTGAACGCACGTTCTTCAAAAACCGGACGATTCCGAACGTGTCGCCGACGACCAGATCCGTCCGGCCGTCGCCAGTGAAGCTCGCCGCCGTGAACACGGTGCGCGCCCCCTGCAGCGCCTGGAAACTCTCGGCGACCGCCACGCCCTGCGGTCCGACTTTGATCGGCTCGCCCGATTCGAGCGCGAGTTTGCGGCCGGCGAAATCGTAGTCCGCCGCGCCCAGCTGGCGGTGCAGCCACACGTGCCCGTGCCAGTCGCCGAAGAGGATGTCGTGGCCGCCGTCGCCGTCGAAGTCGAAGAAGCGCGGGTGAAACCAGTCGTCGCCGATTTTCGAGGGATGCTCGATCGTGCGGCCGGCGGGCAGCACGGGGACGTTGGGTCCGAACTCGAAGGGATCGGGCGCGCCGCGGTTCAGGCGTACCGAATAACCCGATACGGCGTCGACCCGGCCGTCGCCATCCCAGTCGATGAGTTGCGTCGCCCCCAGCGGTGAATTCCCCTGCTCCGGCCGGATGAAATCACCGTGCACCGCGAAACGGGGCTCGGTCCGGGTGCCGATGTTCAGGAAGAAGAAAATATTGGCGTGGCTGCTCACGACGAGATCGAGGAGTCCGTCGCCGTTCAGGTCGGCGAGCCGCGGCGAACACAGCCGGCCCGCGGGCCACCGGCCGGTGACGGGAATGGGCGCCTCGCGGAATTCCGGCGCGCCCGGCTGGCCAACGTTCAGATACAGGCGCAGCGGGGCGGCCTCGGTGGACTCGGGCGTCATTGGGTAGTTTCCCGTCACGAGATCAAAGAGCCCGTCGCCGTTCACGTCGGCCAGGCTCGGCGCGGCCGCCCAGTCACCGACATTCAGGATCCGGCCGTCGGCCAAAATCGGTCCGAGCGGCTCGAGCCGCGGCGTGCCGTCGTCCAAACCACGGCGATTGAGGAACACAAAAATCCGGCCCGTCACGTAGCCTCCGGCGATCAGATCGGCGCGGCCGTCGCCATCCCAATCCGCCATCGCCATCACCGGATAATAATCGCGCGCAAACGCTCCCGCCGGCCGGCCCACCACCGGCGCGTGCGGCAGTTCGAGCGGCCGGCCGTCGATTGCCACCACGCCGCGATACGAGAAACGTGGACGCGACCCGCCTGTGGCGTTGCGAAAGAAGAGGACGCGGTTCCAATGCGTGCCGACGAGGAGGTCGCGGCGGCCGTCGCCGTCCCAGTCCACCACGAGCGGCGCCGCGCTGATTCCGGCGTCGAGCGCGCGGCCCGCTTCGTCGGTCACGAACTCGGCGGCGCCAAAGGCCGGCGCGGTCGCGGTGCCGTGGTTGAGCAGCACGAAAATCTTGCCGTAGTTTTCGCCGGCCACGATGTCGGGCCGGCCGTCGCCGTTCCAGTCGATGACGTCGATGCGCGTGTGGGACGACCCGGTCGTCGACGGCGGCGAAGGCGTGAAGCGCGCCACGCCATCACCGATCCAGCCGCGGGCGGGCGCCTTCGAGACAAAGCCCGGCGCGCGCAGCGCCGCCTCGAGCGTGTAGCGGGCGGGCTCGGCACCGCGCCGCGTGTGTGTCCACACCAAACGGCCGCGCGGGAGCACCGGCGGCGAGACGTTGTAGTGCAGGCCGCCGTTCGGGATGCGCGTGTGGGTGAGGGCACCGGTGCTTGCCGCCACGACGCCCTCGACCGTTTCGAAATCGCTCGCGAGGCCCTCGTCGTCCCAGCGCAGCGGCACGTTTTCACCCGCGGCGTCCAGGACCCGAAGCGTGGCGAGGTCGGGTGCGCCGGTCCGGCCGATGCCGGCGAGGAGCGCCGCAAGGTCGAGGATGGCGCGCGCGGGCCGCTGGTCACCGACCGGCAGAGCAGGCACATCGTCCGGAACAACGAGATCGACGACGAGCCGCTCGGCGGCCCCAAGCGTTGCAGCGATCCAAATCAAGAGCGGTAGCAGCCGCGAAACGCGCCGGAGCACGAAGAGGTCGCCGGCTCCCGGACTTTCCAGTTCCTCCGGCCCACTTTGGCCGGGGCGGAGAACCCGCCTTTCGCTCCGTGCATTCATGGCTTACTTTCCTGCGGCCCGAACATCCAACGCCCACACTTCGGGCGAGCGCACGCCGGCACTGCGTTCGCCGCTGGGCAGAATCCATTCGCCGCCCCACTCGGCGGTCGACACGCACACGCGGCCGACCGGGGCGTTGCCCGCTTCACTCCACGTTTTTGCCACGGACGACCACCGTTGGATACGTTGCGGCACGAGATGAAATTCCTGCGGCGGCCGGCCGAAACCCGTGCCGTCAACCCCGCCAACCGCCAAGACGTCGCCGCCCAGGGTCGGCGCCGGTGAGGCGGCCGCGGCGGCGGCGTGCGGCAGGTCGGGCAAACGCGTCCAGCCCCGGCCGGGCGAGTAGCGGTATGCATCTTTCAAATACTCGAGCCGGGGCCCGGCCGTGGTCGCGGTCGCCGGCCGCAGTCCGCTGAACAGGAAAAAATCATCACCGACCGCCGCGGCCACCGCCTGCGATCGACCCGGGCCCGGCCACGACGGTAGTTCCCGCCAGCCCGCCTCGGGGCGGCGCAGGTCGAAGGCGAGAAACGTCCTCAACGGCTCCGGTGCGTCCGGAGCCGCGAGCCCGCCCGCCACATACATGACGTCGCCAGCCCGGGCGCCGGCCGCGAGCGCGATCGGCCGGGGCAACGGCGGCTGAGGGATCACCGCCAAATTTCCGTCCCGCCATTGGAGCAGAAAAACCGCCGCATGGTGTTCGCGCGCGTCGCTGCCGCCGATGCAGAGGACGCCGTCCGCCGTGGAGATCGCGGTGCCGTAGCCAAGCGCGCGCGGCAACCGCCCCGCCGGCCGCCACTCCGCGGCACCTGCCTCGAGGGCAAACACGCGATCGTGCCACACCTTCCGGCCGCCGTCCCACAACTGCTTTTCCGGAAAATTGGCCCCGCCCGCCACCAGCAACACCCCGCGGTCGACGCCCACGAACGGCGACGCGAATCCGCGCGGATCCGGCAGCGGCGGCAATTGCCGCCAGCGCAGCGCCGCCTCCGGCACTGCAGCAGCGGAGACCACGGCCATCCCCAACGACGCCCACCACGCCGACCACCGATTTCCCACGGCGAATCGCGGACAACCCGGTCCCTTTCTCGCGGCCATTGTTTTCATGAGACGAACGGCTCGCACCGGGTTTCGCCGCTCACCACGCCACCCGCGCCGCTCGGATGATGCCCGGTTGCCGCTGCGGCGAAAGGATGATTTCGGTCCACACGACGACAAGCGTGCCCGGCGTTGTCTCGGCGATCGAAGGGTAGGAAACCTGACTCGACCAGGCGTCCGCGGGAGCGGCCGGGGCATGCGCGATCACGATCGATTCGCCCCAGCGGAACGCGCGCGGGTCGACGAGTTCCCGGAGGACGAGCGGGGTACGGTGCGGCGGCTTGCAGGCGTTGTAGGCGAGAAGCACGCGGCCGGACTTCGTGCGCAACAACGCGTGCGACGATGCGGCCCCGTCGAAGTCGCTCGCGAACGGCTGCTCCCACGTAGTCCCCTCGTCCCGCGTCACCGCGAACCACACGCGGCCGTCGCGGGAGCGCATCGCCACGAGCACGCGGCCGCCGTCGAGTTCGGCGATCACGGGTTCGCCGCCGGCCTTGCCGTCTGCGGCGCCGACCGCGCCCACCCATTGCCACGTCGCACCGTCGTCACGGGAACGGAGCAGCGACGTCACCCACTTCCCTTCGCCGGCGTCGTCGTAGACGGGAAACAACAGCGTGCCGCTGGCGAGAACGATGCCGTTGCCGCGACAGAAGCCGCGCCGTTCCGGCCCGACAGGTGCCGGCGCGCTCCACGTTCGCCCCGCGTCGTCGGTGTGCATCAGGTGCAGCCGGTATGAATCGAGGCCCACCTCGCGGCGCTCGACCTCCCGCAGTCCGACAAAAGGATAGCGGTTCCAGCGCCCCGCCGTGAACAGCATCCACGTGCGGCGTCCCCTCACGAGGAAGGCGGGATCGAAATCTGACTTGCGCGGCAGATCGACGATCGGCGCCGCGGGCGCCCAGGTCTTTCCGCCGTCCGCACTCGTTGCGCCGAGAATCGCCTGATGCACGTCGCCCTCGTATGCGCCCGAGAACCACGCCGCGAGCAGCCGGCCATCGGGCAGGATCGCGACGTTGGGCGCATGGTTGAAACCATGGTGGTTGCCGCGGTCGTACGGATCGGCGTTGCCGTAATCGAAGACCGTGCTCTCGAACTCCACCTTCGCGCCGAAGGCCGCCGTGACCAGCGCGACGGCGACGAGCACGGCACGCACCGGATGAAGACGGGGGTGAGAATTCACGGATGAGAAACTCCGAAAGCGGCCCCATGAAAGCAAGCTCGCAGTGGCCGCGACTGATCGACCAGGGGAGCATCTGCCGCTTGACGGCTCCGTTGGCGGAATTCTGCAGCGGCCTGGCTGTGGGAGGGGCTTTACGGCCCGATTGGCCGGCGTTTCTCCAATGTCGGGGCACAAATTCTCTCTCGCAGCCGGACCGGCAATCTCCGAGATGCGACCTGACCGAAGCACGTTCGGACGATCCCGCCGAGACCGATTGCCGCCCGGTCGGGCCGTCGCCGCGTTTGGCTTTGTCAAAGGCCGCCCGCGGCCTAGCATCCGCCGGCATGAGTTCCCTCTTCGATCTTACGGGCCGCGACATCTGGATCGTCGGCGGGGCCGGCTACCTCGGCACCGCGGTGGTCAAGGCGCTGGTCCAGCACGGCGCCACGGTGCGCTGCGCGGATCTCGCCGACCGCGCGCAGACGATGGTCGAGCGGGAGAAACTCGCGGCGGGCGTGACCCCCGAGACGCTCGACGCGGGCGACGACGCCGAGACCCTGCGCTTCGTGCGGGACGGACTTGCGCAGCGTGGCGTGCCGGCCGGGCTGGTCGTGATGACCTACAAGTCGTTTCCAAAAAGCGTGAGCGCACTGCAGCCGGCGGATTTCGACGCGGCGAACCATGTCAATCTCACCTCCTCGTTCATCCTGGCCCGCGAGGTCGGCGAGGCCATGGCCGAAAAGGGGCGCGGCAGCGTCGTGATCTTCTCGAGCATGTACGGCACCGTCGCGCCCGACCCGGGCATGTATCCCGCGCCCATCCTGCCGAATCCCATCGAATACGGCGTCGGCAAGGCCGGGCTCCAGCAAATGGCGCGGTATCTCGGCGTGCACTGGGCGCCGCGCGGTGTGCGCTGCAACACGATTTCGCCCGGGCCGTTTCCGTTTCCCAGCATGCAGGAAGGAAACCCGGAGTGGATGGCGCGCCTCCGCGCGCATTGCCCGATGGGCCGCGTCGGTCGCCCCGACGAGATGGCAGGCACCGTCATCTACCTGCTCGCGGATGCGTCGAGCTACGTCACCGGCCACAACGTCGCAGTCGACGGCGGCTGGACCGCGTGGTGAAGGATCGGAAACTGGATTGGGTGGGAGTTGGTTGATCGCCTCGGAGAGCCGGCCGGTCTGGTATGAACCACAACCGGCATGGGATCACGCGGGAGATCTTGCCGTCACTCCGGCCGGACGCAGAAAATCCCTCGATTTCCTCGCGTCGTGATTTGGCGGTATGTTCGCCGGACGTATCGGGTGCACGCCGTCGGTCGGACGGGGTCAGGCCAGTGCATGGTGCATTTGAAGCCATCGGCTGGATTGCGCCGAATGCCAAATCGCAGAAATCCCCGGCAGCATGACCTGAGGCCCAGCTGCGGCGGGAAGCGGTGGCGCCCTACAGCTGAATTGCTCAGAAAGAAAATCTCGGAAATCTGAATGCTCTCCGCTCAAACGCCCGGCGTTGGCAACGACTGCACCATGCTCTGGCCTGACCCAGTAGGTCCGCCCGCTGACAGTTGCTTTTGTCAAGAGTCAAGACCTGACGTGTTATGACTGTCCGTAGCTCGCGGAGGGCGCGGAGCGATCACTTCAGTCCTCCGCGGGCGCCGCGCTGCCATCCCGCAGATTCCGTGCGCGCCGCGAGGAAATTCCCCAAGGCCAGATTGCCACAAAAGGCACAAAAACCGCAAAAACCGGATGTTCGTTTTTGCGTCTTTTTGTGCTTTTTGTGGGCATCCCCTCCGTGGATTGGATTCGGTTGTGGCGGAGCTGAGCCACGCTGCGTCCGCCGCGTTTCAACTCAGAACCGCCGCCATGATTCACGGAGACAAATTCAAGAGCGCAAATTCGGGAGAGCAGCCGGCCACTAGGCGCTGCGCCCCGGCGGAACACACGCCGCGATTGAAAACGCGCCCCGGCAATCGTCGTAACCGCCCCCGGGTAGCTGCGAGCGTGAGCGAGTGATCGGCGGAGCTCGCAAGATTCGCGCAGGAATTGGTGTTGCGGCGGAGCGGAGCGTTGCGCTGTGTCTCGCCCGTCGGTCCGCTACCCTCGACTGGTCATCTACTACCCTCGATTTATGAGTTCGCTCCGTTGCCGGTCATCTCTCTCCTTCCTCGCGTTCGTAGTCGTGATGCCGCTCGCCTCGGCACTCCCGACGATCACCACGCAACCGGTCACCGTCACGGCCGCGACGGGTACCAACGCCACCTTCACCCAGGCGGCCACCGTCACGAGCGGCACGCTCACCTACAGATGGCAGCTCTCCACCGACAACGGCTCGACGTTCGCCGACCTCGCCAATAACGCGCCATATAGCAACGTCACCACCGCGACCCTCACCATCACCGGCGTCACGGGCGCGTTGAATGGCTATCGGTATCGTGGCGTCGCGACGCAGATAAACCCCTCCCGGATCCGATCCCCCTGAAAATCCAGTTTCCTATCAATAGTTTCCTATCAATTGGCTTCGCGCGACCTCGGGAGGGAGGCGGTCCGACCTGAGCGGCGGACGAGCGCAGACGCGTTTATTCCGGGTAGGGGCTGGCTGGAGGTTTAGAAAAAAGCGTTCGCAAATGCCGGTGAAGCGAACGAGCCGCAAGGCGGTGTCACGGTTCATAGACCGAGGAGCGGTGGCCGACCGCGACAACGACGACAATCAACACCGAGTTTTCCAGCCGACAGAGCAACCGCCAGTCGCGCACGCGGTAGCGCCAGTAGCCGTGCCGGTCGCCGCGCAGGGGTTGGCCAAAGGCGGCGGGGTCGGGCGCGCCGCGGATGCGCTCATCCAAGTAACGGCGAACCTCGTTGGTCGCGGCGGGGCCGAGGTCGCGCAGGTCGCGCACCGCGGCCTGTTCAATGCGATAGTCCCAACTCACGCCACGCCTCCTCCCCGGTGAGCAGGCGGGTCTTGTGGGCGAGGTGATGCTGCCAGCGGGAATCGGCGAGGCGGAAATCCA
>CAMDOF010000188.1 GCA_945903465.1 Opitutus sp. GAS368 | reverse complement strand
CGCGAAGGCATTTGCCTACTCGCGCCTCACCGAGATCGCGAAGGGTCGTCGTGCCATCACCGTCGACACCGCCCTCCGCCTCGGATGCTTCTTTGGCACCGGTGAACGCTTCTGGCTGAATCTCCAGCAAGCCTACGATTTGGAGCTATATTTCGTCAGCATCACCTGCTTGGGCGAGGGCGGCGGCGAGGCTTCCGGTGTAGGGAACGGCGGCGGCGCTTGCGCGGTGCGGCGATACAGCCTTTAGCCGCTGGCTTTATACCCATCGAAGGCCGGGTATTTGGAATAAATATTCACCAACTGTGCTTGAATGGGGATGAGTTTGTCGTTCGTGAAGGCGTTGCGCACGTTCAGTCAACGTGCAACGGACCGGTCCCGTCGGCCCTGCTCAAATCAACGCGTCCCTGTTTTCTCCCGGAATTCAACCGGAACTTCTTCGAGAGGAAATCGTGCGAGCCACGCGCGTTCTTCCGCTGAAGGTTTGGTGCGAATTGTCGAACGATCGGCCAGCTCCTGCAAAAGGAAAAACGGCGGTTCCCTCCGACGGGCTCGATGCATGAAAAAATTGTAAAGCTGCACCCCGTCAAATCCCTCATCCCATAGTTTTGTGGCTTCGCGGCGGAAGTCGGCGGGAGTCAGGAGGTGGGCGTGCTCGCGGTTGTTGTCGCCGGCATCCTTGATTTGGATCCGGTAGACGACATTTAATGTTCCATAGATCGGAATCGGACGCTCGATGGCAGACCGAAACGCGTGAAGATCGATCTCGATCTCCGGCGGTGAGCCTCCGGAGATATTGTTCTGGTTCAGAAAGCGACCGAGGGTAAGGAAATCGATGAGGCCGGTGTTTGCCCAGGCGATCGGATCGAGCCCCAATTCGGCGCAGCGCCCGGGCGTTTCGGGAACCCGCACGGCGAGCAATAGCGGCCGTCCATGGGTCTTGCCCACCTCATCGACGACCGCGCGCAGTTGAATCATGAACTCCGTCATGAGCGGCGTGTTCATCCGCTCGGTCCCTGCTTCGAAGAAAAGCGGAAACCGCTGAAAATCGATTTCAATGCCGTCCCAATCGTAAGCGGCGAGGAACTCGCGAATGAGTGCGGCCTTGCGGTCGCGAACGGCCGGAAGCGCGAAGTTGAGCGCGGCCGACTCATCACCTCCGCCGCTGCCCCGGGGGGAACGTAGCAGACATTCGGGATGCGTTTGCAACCATGCTGAGCGGGTCGCAGCGCCGCCGCCGACATGTATTCCTTGAATGCGCACCGCAGCAATTGGCTCCATCCCATGTTCGCGGATACGATCGACCAGCGCCCGAAACGGATCGATGCCCGCGGCCTCAAACGCGTTGAGCGCAAGAACGGTATTGTATTGAGAAATGGTCGATCGGGCTGGATCGGTGCGAATCTGTTCCATGGGCACGTCGCGCCCCATGCGTCGCTCCTGGGCGCTGTTGTAGAGGACCGTCTCGTAGGCGTTCCCGTTCAGAACGTAGGTGGTCACCTGTGAGTTTGCCACTTCGTCCACATGCTCGAGCAATTCCGTCAGTGACAACGGGCGATCACGGAAATCAGTCGCGCGATTATATTGAAACCCATCGCCGCGAATTTTCTCACCCTGGAAAATGTGAGCGCCGTCGGAATTGTAAATGAGCGGTCGCCGTCGCGCAGCCATGTCCCGGGCGTTGTTCGTCCTCTCGTTCTTGGAGAACGGATCCTGGGCGTGAGCTTCGGCCGGAATTGCCGAGAGCGCCAACAACACGGCAGCCATTGTCAGAAACGCAGAGGGATGAGTGTTCGCGTTGAGTTTATTCCTGAAAAACATCATTTGTTAAGCGTTGGGGTGAAAGGTTGGCGCGGTTTTTTCAGTCACGGAGAAAACCCGGTCTGGGGCGGGGGCGGCTAGGAACCTGGATTTGCGGGGGGGAGGGGTTTAGCGCGGGTCTTCATTTTCAGCTCCTCCCCAAAGGTGGGCGGCGGGCGGCAGATGGGCGAGCCCATTGCCCGAGGCGTGCATCTGCGCCGGCGGCCGCATGGGTACCGTCGTTCCATCGCTGCGCGCCGCCGGCTCGAAACGCTGAATCCGTCTGCGCGGTCGCTTTCGGGTCTGGGGTGGTCCCGCCCGAGGACCGCACTGGTTTACGCCCACGCGCCGCGCTGACGTCTCGAAACAATTTTTTTAACGCGTCCTCTTGTTGTCAGAATTTTTCCGGATTCGCTTTTTTCAACCGAGCGAGGTTGCCAGTTTTCATTGGATGGCTCCTAAGAAACTGGATTTGCGGGGGGAGGGATTTACGCGGTTCATGGCGATTTCTTCTTCTTCCGTCCCTTGGTTGTCGCCTCGGGCGGCGCGACGGCGGGCGGCTCCTGCCCGAGGAAATAATATGGATACTGCCACGAGAGTTCGCGCGCCTCTTTCTTTGAGGCGGCGGAAATCTCGGCCTTCAGCCGGACGAGGTTGGCGGGCTGAAGCAGCGGGTCGGCGGTTTCCTGCCGCCACTGCGCCAACTGCTCTTGCAGCCGGGCCAGGACGGCCGCGTGGTCGCGATCGGTGCTGAGGTCCCGAAACTCAAACGGGTCCGTCTGCAAATCGTACAGTTCCCAGCGGGCGGGTTTCCCCATGCGCGCGTACGCGGCGGCGATATCCGCAGGGGCCGACCGGACCGCCTGGTTCAGGTCCACGCCGAGGTGTCCGTCCAACGTGAACGCGTGTCCGGGGTTCACCTCGCCCGGCAGGAGGTTCTCGATCAGCTTGTAACGGTCGTCGCGCACCGTGCGTTGGGGATAGAAGTTCGCTCGGGCGGCGTGCGTATGGTATTCGGTGCTCAGGTACGTCCGCCACGCGCTCGTTTCGCCGCGCAGCAGCGGCACGAGGGAGCGGCCGGGGAGTCCGGTCACGGGCTCCGCCTGCGCGAGGGCCAGCACGGTGGGCATGAGGTCGATCGTCGAGACGAGTTCCTCGCGCACCTGGCCGCGCTTCGCCTTGGCGGGCCAGCGCACGATCAGCGGAATCCGCACGCCGCCCTCGTACGACGTGCGTTTGCCACGGAGCATGTCGGCCCCATGGTCGCCGAGGTAAACGACGAGTGTATTGTCCGCCTTGCCCGAGCGTTGAAGGGCGGCCAGCAAATCGCCCACCAGTGTATCGAGACGGTTCATGCAGTTGTAGTAGTTGGCCACCTGCTCGCGGAGGGTGGGTTCATCCACGCCCATGTAGGCCATCGGCTTCACGTCCTTGCCGTCGAGCGGCCGCGCCGGCAGCCCATCGACCTGGCGCGTCCACGGCTGGTGGGCGTCGGGGAAATTGACGCTCAGGAAAAACGGCTGCGCGGAGGCGTTGAAAAACGTCTCCGCGTTTTTCGTGTAGTCGGGGAGATTCTTGCGCGCGAAATTGGCGGAGGGAATCGCCGCGAAATCGAAGGGAAACGCGGACTCCGGGCTGACGTGCAGTTTGCCGATGATGCCGGTACGGTAGCCCGCGGCCTTGAGGTTCCGCGGGATGTTCGGGGTGTCGGCGCGGTACATCCGGAAGCCCCACGTCGCGAGACCGATCTGCCCGTTTTGGTGTGGATATAGTCCGGTCATGATGCTGGCGCGCGACTGGCTGCAGCCGGCCTGCGTGACGTAGGCGCGGTTGAACCGGACACCCTCGGCTGCGAGGCGGTCGAGATGAGGCGTGCGCACCTCGGGCGTGCCATAGCAGCCAAGTTCCGGTCCGTTGTCCTCGGAAATAATGAAAAGGATGTTCGGGCGTGGGGCCGTCGCCGGCTGGGCGGTGAGCGGAACGAGCAGGAGCAGGAGGCAAACGATGGGGTGCAACACGGGGAAGGAATTTTATCGGTGGGCGGGGCGGCGAGGGCAGCAGCGCGGCGAGTTCGCGGAGGCGGACGGCTTCGGTGGGACGGTCGGTGATTTATCGGTGGGCGGGCGGCAGGGGCAGCAGCGCGGCGAGTTCGCGGAGGCGGGCGGCTTCGGTGGGACGGTCGGTGATTTATCGGTGGGCGGGCGGCAGGGCAGCAGCGCGGCGAGTTCGCGGAGGCGGGCGGCTTCGGTGGGACGATCGGCGAGATTCTCGGTTTCAAACAACTCGTCGCCGCGATAGGCGTAAAGTTCGCGGGCGACGACGGAACCATCGGCCAATTTTCGCCATTCGACGTATCGGTGCGTGGCCGTGCGCGCGGTGTAGCCCATGAACTCGGGCCGGAAGTTTTTCCCGCTGACCCACGGACGCGGAAACTGGCTGATCGCGGCGCGGCGGCCGGGAACGGAGGGCGCGCCGAGATTGGCGGCGAAGCTGCGACCCTCGAGCTTCTCCCGCGCCGGCAGGCCGCAGAGCTCGATCAACGTGGGATAGATGTCGAGCAGCTCGACCAGCGCGGGCGTATGCACACCCCGGGGACGCGTGTCGGGCGTGGCCACGATGAGCGGAACGCGGGTGTCGGCCTCAAAGTTGGTCGTCTTGGTCCAGAGCCCGTGTTCGCCGAGATGGAAACCGTGGTCGCCCCAGACGATCACAATCGTGTTCAGGGAGAGGCCGGTTGACTCCAGGGTATCAAGGACCCGGCCGATCTGAGAATCGGCAAACGTCGCCGCTGCATAGTAGCCGCGCCGGAGCCGGGTGATCTGCGCGGTGTCGAGCCGGGGAGCCGTGGCGGCGTCGGTGTAGCCGCGGAGCTCGACGGATTCGTGGAGCGCGAGGGCGGGTGCGCCGCGCGGAGCAGCGGCGTGGGTGAGTGCCGGAATTTTCGCGGGATCGTGCATTTCCCAGAAGCGTCGGGGCGCGGTGAACGGCAGGTGCGGCTTGCGGATGCCCACGGCGAGAAAGAACGGCTGCCGCGCGCCGGCGGCGGCCAAACCCTGGAGGGCGGCCACGGCGGCTTCGGCGACCTGGCCGTCCGGATATGCGTTGTCGGGTGCGTCCACAAACTCGATCGCGGCCGCCTTCTGGCCGGAGCGCGGCTCGCGGTTCTCGGTGAGGCGGTAGTCGTCGCGTTTCGGCGAGTCCGCGAATTGTTCCGGCACGCTCCACGACTGCGGATCGCTCATGCCCGTGCTCCCGTGGTAGATTTTGCCGAACGACTGCGCGAAGTAGCCGTTGCGTTTAAAGTGCTCTGGCAGCGGCACGACGTCGGGAGCGGTCTGCCGGAAGAGTTTGTTGAGGTCCCAGACGCGAATCGAGTCTGGCCGGCGGCCGCTGAGCAGCGACTGCCGCGAAGGATTGCAGACGGCCTGCTGACAATAGGCGCGGGTGAACGCCGTGCCGCGGGCGGCGAGGCGGTCGAGATTGGGCGTGATCGCCGCGGGATCGCCGTAGCAGCCGAGGTTTACGCGCAGGTCGTCGACCGCGATGAAGAGTACATTCGGTTTCGCCGCCACCGGCGCGGTTGCGCCCGCCGCCGAGAGGGCGCAACCGCCGAAGAGGAATCCGAAGACGATCAGGGAAAGGTTGGGGACCGGAAATTTCATGGAGAGAACAGGGAAGGACGGAAACGCGCCGCGGCTGGCTCTCGCCTTACGCCTTTTTTTCCCGTTTCGCCTGGCGGGTGGTGGGCTCGTGTTCCGGCTTCGAGCGATCGTGGGCCGGGTTGGCCGTGGGCATCTGCGCACCCACGTCGCGACGCCAGGCGGCGAGCCGATCGTGCAGCGCGCGGACCCGCTCGGGTTGCGCGGCGGCGAGGTCGCGTTGTTCGCGGGGATCCTGGCGCAGGTCGTAGAGTTCGGCCGGCCGGCCGTCGAAGAATTCGATCAGCTTGAAATCACCCGTGCGGATCGCCCCGTAAGGCACGGTGCCGCCCTGTTGATAGAGCTGGTAGTGCGGGTAGTGCCAAAACAGGGCCTCGCGTCGGAAGCCGCTCTGCTGGCGCAAGAGCGGCTCGAGACTCACGCCGTCGGACCTGTGCCCGGCGACGTCGCGCACTCCGGTCATCGCGAGCAGCGTGGGATAGAGATCGGGGGTGATGGCCGGTTCGTTGCACACGCTGCCCGGTGCCGTGACCGACGGCCAGCGGACGATCAACGGCACGCGTGTGCCGCCCTCGTAGCAGGAACCCTTGCCGACCCGCAGCGGGACATTGGACGTGGTGGGCAGATGGCCGCCGTTGTCCGACGTGAAGATGATGATCGTGCGGTCGAGGATCCGCCGGGCCTCGAGTGCGGCGATCACGCGGCCGATGGCGGTGTCCATGCTCTCGATCATCGCGGCATAAGTGGGGTTGGTGTGCCGCGCGCCGGCTTGGACGAGGGCGGTGTACTTCGCGACGAGGTCCTTGGGCGCCTGGATCGGGGTGTGCACGGCGAAATGCGGCAGATAAAGGAAGAACGGTTTTTCGCCGCTCGCGCGCACGAACTTCTCCGCTTCTGCCCCCATCCGGTCGGTGAGGTATTCGCCGGGCGGGCCGTCGGGCAGGGTGGAGATTTTCCAAGGCGAAAAATATCCGTTCGTGGGCGAGCCCGCTTCGGTGCCGGCGATGTTCACATCGAAACCCTGCAACGTTGGCCAGTGGGCTTCGTTGCCGAGATGCCATTTGCCGATCGTAGCGGTCGCGTAGCCGGCGGCGCGAAACGTCTCCGCCAGCGTCGTCTCCTCCAGCGGCAGATACTTCGTCCAGTCGGGCACGAGCAGTTTGGGATTGGCGGGCGGCCGGCCGGGAATCCAGTCGGTGACGTGCAGGCGCGCGGGATATTTTCCGGTCATCAGGCTGGCACGGGTCGGCGAACACACGGTGCAGGCCGAATACGCCTGGGTGAACTTCATGCCCTCGCGCGCGAGTCGGTCGATGGAGGGGGTGCGGTACAGGTCGCTGCCGAAGCAGCCGAGGTCGGTCCAGCCGAGATCGTCGGCGAGAATGAGGACGACGTTGAGCGGCGCGCGCGCGGCCGCGCGCAATCTCGGCGCCAGCGCGAACAGGAACGGCAACAGCAGAACGAAGCGGAGGATGGGCGGAGGCATGGGAGATGGCTCAGAAACGCGTGGTGAGGTTGAACTCGATCTCGCGGCCGGCATCCGGGGTGTAACGATCCTGGGTGACGACGAAGAACATTCCATTGTTGTTGAGCGCGTTTTTCACCTTGAGCGCGACGTCGTGCCGGAAGCGGTTGTTGCGGGCGGGCGGAATCTTGTACCCGAGGATCACGTCGAAGCGCCAGAACTCCGGCGCGACCCAGACGGGTTCGTTGCGCGGGTTGGCCCCGCGGTCGCTATCGCGTGGGCCGACGTAAATCGTGCCGAGGCTGGCGAAGGCGCCCTTGAGCCGGCCGGAGTCGATGAGGTAGCGGTTGAAGACGGTGAACGAGTCCTTCGCCTGCCGTGCCTGCGCGAGGCCGGTGCGCGTCTCGCGGGCGTCGACGTACGTGTAGCTGCCGAAAGCCATCCAGCGGTTGGTCAGCCGCAAGTTCAGATTCACCTCGAGGCCGTTGCTCTGCAGCCCCTGCACCTGGCGGAAATAGCCGGGGTTGAGCGGATCGGCCTCGGTCAGGTTGTCCTGGCGAATCTCGAACGTACTCACAAGTCCCTGCAGGCGGCCACCGGCGAGGCTGAACTTCACCCCGACCTCCTTCTGGTTGCCCTCCTCGGGATCCAGGGCCGAGCCGTCGGGCTGCGAGCGGAATTCCGGGCTGAACGAACTGTTGGCGTTGGCGTAGAGCGTCCACGTCTTGTCCGCGGTGAGATGCCAGACGGCGCCGACGCTGTGGTTGGTCGACTCGGCGGAGGCGATCGCCTTGGCCGCAGCGGGATTCAGCCGGCGGCTCGGAAAGGTGCCGGTGACGCGGTTGAGGTTGGCGCGATCTGTATTCGTACGGCGGATACCGCCCTGCAGGTAGAGCCGCTCGGAGAAGAGCGAAACGAGGTCGTTGAGGTAGAGTTCGCGGTTGCCGATTTTATTGTGCGTCCAGGTGTCGAGATAGAGCGGCGGGCGTTGCGCCGGCGGCGGCACGGCGGGTGAATTGGCGGGGTCGAAGACGTTGACCGGCAGGAGCAGGTTGGGGTTGTAGCCGCCCAGCTTTGGATTGGCGATAAGCTGTGCGAGGGTGAGGTTGGGGAAGCGGTTGAACGTCACGCCGCTCGTGGTATTGAACCCGCTGCCCTCGAGCGCGGCGGACCCGGCGGCGAGGCCGCCGTAGTTGTTGACCGAGCGCGAGGTCTTGTTGTCGTCGTACTGTAGGTCCCACGCGTGGCCGAGCAGGATTTGGTGCTGCAGCGGTCCCGTCTTGAACTTGCCGGCCAGTTCGTTGCGCGTGCGGTAGTTCTCGGTGCCGCGCGGCACGTCGCGCCATGAACGCGGGGTCAGCACGGCGTCGCGCAGGATGGTGAGCGACTCGATCCACGGCTGCGTCTCGACCTGGTGCTGGTCGCGGTCGCTGTACTGGAATTGCGAGCGGAGCTGGAAGGCGGAGTTGATGGCGTGCCGCGCGTCGATCGACGCCATCTGGCGGGTGTTCTGGCGGATATCGCCCGGCCAGGTGTGGTTGTAGTCGCGGTCACCAAAGGCGTGATACACGCCGTCGCCGGTGGTGATCCCGTTGGGATCGCGGCCGATCATTGGAAATGCCCAGCCGCCGGGTCGCACGTGCCGGTCGCGGATGTACTCGAGCGTGATCTGGGTGCTGTTGGAGATGTTCCACGTCAGCGCGGGGGAGAGGTTGAAGCGGTTGCTCGGCGTGCCGCGGTAGACCTCGGCGTCGTCCCATTCGACGTTGAGCCGGTAGAGCAGGCGCTTGCCGCCGAAGAGCGGCACCGGGCCGGTGTTGTCGAAGGCGAACCGGTAGGAGTCCTGCGGGCCGACCGAGGTGCGGAGGGTGGTCTGGGCCCGGGCGAGGGGTCTCTTGGTGACGCGGTTGACGGTCGCACCGTAACCGCCCTGGCCATACAGGACGGCCGCCGGGCCCTTGATGACCTCGACGCGCTCGACGTTGGCGACGGACTGCGACCCAAAGCCCGCCGGTTGGGCGAAGCCGTTCAGGAAGTTGGCGGAAACGCTGCTGGAGCCGCGCGCGAGAAAACCGTCGTTCTCCGTCGTTTTGCGCACGGAGGCGTCATAGTCGAGCACGTCGGTCGTGTCGCGGGCGAGGATGTCCTCCATGAATTGCTGGTTGAAGACGGTCACGTTCATCGGGACGTCGACGATCGCGGTGTTCATGCGCGTGACCTCGGCGGAGTTGGAGGACTGGTAGCCGATGTCCTTGGTCGTGGTGACCTCGAAGACCGAAAGCTGCACGGTCTCTCCCGTGGCACGGGCGGTGGACGCCGCGGCGGTCGGCGCCGTCTGGGCGCTGCTCGGGAGGGCGGAGGCCATCAGAATGACGGCGAGGAAGACGGGGTGGGTCGTGCTTTTCATCGGAAGGGAATTGGTTGGTTTTGATGGCAGTGGTGTCACGGCTTGTTCGATACGCGGAATCAGCGGAAGTGGATGTGGGTGCAGGAGCGATCCTTGGTTCCGCTGTCCCAGACGGCCCGAAAGTCAACGGGCGCGACCTCGATCAGCGTCGGGTAGGAATTCTTGATGCCCGCATCGTAGAAGGTCTTCTCCGCGCCCCAGCTGCCGCCGGCGGGCTTGAGCTTGTAGCGCAGCGCCAGACGGCCGGTGGGCGCGGGCGAGGCGGGAGCGTCGTTGTAGACGTAGGGGTGCGTGCCGTGCTCGGTGCGGCCGAAGAAGGCCTTTAACTTCACGTTCCACGGGTCCGGCTCTTGTTTCGCGGGGCTCCAGGTGTGGCCGCCGTCCCGGCTCACGGTGGAGAAGGCCCGCGGGGGATCGATCATCTTGAGCTCGTCCTCAAAGGCCGTGCACATCACCACCTTGATTTCGCCAGCCGCGTCGCCGGGCGCGATGTTGCCCTCGTGCAGGAACCCATTCGGGGCGGTGGCGGGCTGCGGCACGAAAGTGGCGAGGTTCCCTTCCATGAGGCTTGTGTTGTTTAGGACGAAGTGATCGCGCGAGCCGAGGGGATCGTTGCGGCGCGGGTTGCGGTGCACGGGAACAGGTAGCGCGGGTGGGCGTGCTCCATCAGCGCGTACGGACCGGCGATGACGATGAGCGGGCCGGTGTAGCCCATCGAGATTTCCCCGGGAATCCACGAGCGCCCGCCGTCGGCAATGTAGGCCCCGACGAGCTGAGCATCCTCGCTGGGGCGGTAGTTCATCGGACAGCGCATTGCGTAGGCCCTGAGCACCTCGTGGCCGGGCGGCTTGAAGAGGATGGCGTTGGCGTAGGCGAACTGAATTATGCCCTGCCGCTGGTTGTGATCGAAGAACACCCCAGGGTCGGCCCACGTGTTGCCGTCGTCGGTGGAGACGCCGGCGAGGATGTCACCCATGTCGGTCTGGCCGGGATTCTTCACGCCGAAGGCCGCGACGAGGTGTTTGCCTTGCCACTGCGCGAGATACGGCTCCCACAGTTCCGAGGATCCGGGATGCTGGTTCATGTGACGAATGACGCGCACCTCGGTGACGTCGCCGGTGTGGTCGGCGGCCGCGGCCGATGTTCCGCCGTCGAGGACGGCGGCCAGCAGGATTAGGGCCGGGGCAAAGGATATTTCCATGGGATCGGTTTTCTGGCGCAGTGGCGGCGTATCGAGGCGGTGGGCTGGCCTTAGCGGGCGATTTGCGCCCGGAAAGGCAGACCGGCGAGGTCGGATTCGCGAATCGTGAGATGCACCACCTGCTGCCAGCGATGGGGAAAGAAAACCTGCAGCGCCCCGTCGTCGAAAAACGCGTCGAGGTAGGAGCACTGGTGGTTAAACGCGGACGATTGCATGTTGGGCAGAAGCGCGGTCGCGAGGACGAAGTGCGGCTCGCTCCACGTGCGCGCCTCGTCCGTCGACGTCGCGCACAAGATTTCCGAGCGCGGCCCGCGCATCGTTAATTATTACTCCTAAAAAAACCATTTTTAAGCGTTGGGGTTAAAGGTTGGCGCGGTTTTTTCAGTCACGGAGAAAACCCAATTTTGGGGAGGGGGCGGCTAGGAACCTGGATTTGCGGGGGGGAGGGGTTTAAGGGTAGGGGCATCGTGGGATGGGGATGAGTTAGCCGTAAATGAGTCGATTTTGAGAGGACCGCGGGGACGGCTGATGCTCGGGACTTGGGGAGGGGAACGACGGCGGCGGAAAGGGGGATTGCGGGTGCGAATCGCGGCGCGGCTTGCCGTTGGGGGGCAATCAACGCGGGGACGATGCGCGGATGCAGGCCTCCGGATTGCTCGGAGTCAAGGAGCCAGCGTTTTTTGTTCGGGTAGGCGCAAATCCAATTGCACGAGGAGCTGATCGACGCCGGCACGTGCAAGGTAGGGTGAAACTCCGCGAAGGCATTTGCCTACTCGCGCCTCACCGAGATCGCGAAGGGTCGTCGTGCCATCACCGTCGACACGGCCCTCCGCCTCGGACGCTTCTTTGGCACCGGTGAACGCTTCTGGCTGAATCTCCAGCAAGCCTACGATTTGGAGCAAACCTACACTGCGCTCGGTCGCCGCCTCGAAGCCGACGTGGGTACCGCTCTCGGCCTGCGTCGGTGCGATTGAAATCGTCGAGAACCTCCGCGATCTTCGAATGCGCATCGGGAATCGATTATGGGGAAACGAATCAACCGGAGCACCCTCTTCGCGAGCGGGAACAGCGGGCGGAAGTGGGCCGGATTTCTTCGCGACGATCCACGCTTCGTTGGGAATCGACACCACGAAAACCTTTACGACGGCGACCGCCTCGGGCCGATCACCGACGGCGGGAAGCCGATCGGGGCGTTGTTTGGGTAGTGATGAGAAACGCCGCCGTTTTTGCGAGACTCGTGGCGCGACGCCACCGTCGTTAGCCCGGTGGATCGGACCTACCGCTGCGCGGCCCAGCGGAGCTTCTGCACCCGCTTACCGGTAATGTCGCCCACGTAGATCGAGCCGTCCGGGGCCACCGCGACACCGTGCGCCATGGCGAACTGACCATCGTAGTTACCCCAGCGGCCGAACGTCGCGACGACTTCCCCCTGCACGTTGAGCACGGTAATTTTTGAGCGCTCCGGCGGGGATTTCGGCTGCTCGCCGCCGTCCGCGACATAGAGCAATCCATCGCGCCCAATCCGCACGCCGTAAGGTCGCCCAAACGCGGGGTTTTTCCATTGCATGATGAATTTACCCTCCGGGGTGAAAACCTGAATGCGATCATTTTCGCGATCGGCGACGTAAACACGGCCCGAGGCATCCACGGTTATGCTGTGCGGTATTTTGAACTCACCTGGGCCGACCCCCTTACGCCCCCACTCGAATTGGTATTTCCCGTCGGCAGAGAATTTCGCAACGCGGCTGTTTACGTAGCCGTCGCTCACGTAAAACGAGCCATCGCTGAGCACGGCGACGTCGGTGGGCTTGTTGAAATGCGAGCCATCGTGGCCGCCGATTTTGTCCACGCCCCAACTGCGCACGAGTGTGCCGTCCTCCGCATACTCGAAAACTTGGTGGCGGCCGACATCGGTAAGCCAGACGTGGCCGCGCGAATCGACAAACAAGCCGTGCGGGAGCAAGAAGGTGCCCGCACCCCACCGAGCGAGGACGCGGCCGGTCGCGCCGTCGACCCGCCAGACTGTGGCTTCTGGGATCGGCCCGGCCTCTGCGGGGTTGGCGGCCCAGACGCGACTAGCGCGGTGAAACACCCACACGTCGCCGCGCATGCCAGCGCCAACGGCCGTGACCTGCCCCAGGGTTTCCCCCTCCGGCAGTTGCAGCCAGCCATGGATGACCTCCAACTCAGCCGCGGCAACAACCGAGGCGAACAAGTAAACGCTGAGCGCGCGCAGGAAACGTGGCATGAGTCAGGCTGATTGAAGTGGGGAAGGCCGTGCTCTTAGTGCACACCATCGTGAACCTGTCCAGAAAGTATTGGCAGTTCGATTCAGTGAGGGATCCGTTTCGCCAGCTTTGGCAGGTCGAGGCCGCTCTCAAGAAACAGCTTCTGCGAGTCGTTGGTGGGAAAAGAAAGCTGTTTCTTCCCGTCGGTGCCAAAACTTGTTTTGGTGGGGAGGCTCTCATGCAGCAGGGGCGACAAGAGTGTCGCCCATCCGACGGACCGGCGACACTCCTGTCGCCGATGGTGGCCACGAAGGCGTGCTTCGCTCCCCCACCACCCAC
>CAMDOF010000187.1 GCA_945903465.1 Opitutus sp. GAS368 | reverse complement strand
TGATTTTTTTGGTCGCGTTCTGGGTGCTCTATCGGCACGAGAAAATTCCTTTGCTACGGCACATGGGCGAATTGTTGACGGTCGCGGTGCTGGGAGGGGCGTGTTTTGGTTTACCAACGACGCTGGTCGGTGAGCGGGAGCGCGGGGTGTGGCGGCGTTACCGGCTGTCGCCGGTTCCGACGTGGGTCTTTGTGACGAGCACGGTCTTGGTGCGTTATCTGATTATTCTGAGCGCGGGTTTGGTCCAGCTCGGCGCGGCGCTGGCGATTGGGATGACGGTGCCGGCGCACCCGTTGGACCTGTGGCTGGCGTTCACGCTCGTCTCCTTGGCCTTTATCGGGCTCGGTCTGGTGATTGCGACGCTGGCGGACAACGTCCCGGCGGTGCAGGCGCTCGGGCAATGTATCTTTTTACCCATGTTAATTATTGGTGGGGTGGCGGTGCAACTCGCGAGCCTACCGCTGTGGGCGCAACATGTCTCGGCGTTTTTTCCCGGGCGTTACGCGGTGGAGGCCCTGCAAGGCTGTGTGAGTGGGCGCGGTTTTGGCGGGGTGCGTTTTAGTTTGTTGGCGCTTGGGCTGGTGGGCGTGGCGGGCTGCCTCGCGGGGGCGAAATTATTTCGTTGGGATGCGCAGCAGCGATTTGCCATGCGGTCGGGCAAGCTCTGGTTGATTCCCGCGTTGGCTGCTTGGGCGGCGGTGGGGTTGCTGGCGGAATGGCGTGGGCGGATTGCCATCGCGGTCGATGCGGAGCCGCCGCTGCCGAAGGCCCCGGCGCCCGCCGTGCCCCCTGCGCCGCCGTTGCCGCTGGTCATACCCAGAGACGTGACACCGCCCAGCGCTTCCCCGGTGTTACCGGCGCCCGCGGTGGTTTCGCCGCTCGTGCCAACGCCGGTGGTAGCCAAGCCTGCCTTGCTCCCGCTGGAACCGGTTTGGGCGAAAATCACGGCGAAAGATACCGCAGAACTTGATTATAACGTACCGCCCGACCACGGGATTGTTTCACCAATGTCGGCGCCCGATGAAGAGCCGGAAGATTTCATGAAGGACCAAGTCCAGAGCGTGCGCAG
Source organism: Opitutus sp. GAS368 (assembly GCA_945903465.1). Lineage (GTDB taxonomy): Bacteria > Verrucomicrobiota > Verrucomicrobiia > Opitutales > Opitutaceae > ER46. Next base: position 12,235 of record CAMDOF010000187.1, on the reverse strand, counting down.
CAAGATTGCCTCTTGGCCGCCTGGCGCCGACGGGGATGATCTGCGTTGTATCCGTAATCTCCTTTACGTCGCGGCGGTGCCCGATGCGATTCAGATGCCGGTGGAGCGCTATCTGCCCCGCGTCGTTTATCAGCATCTCTTGGATACTTACCCGAAGGATAAGCTGACGAAAGTGCTGACCTATATCGTGCTCCATCCCGAGGAAGGCATGGTGGTCGACGACATCTCCGATCTAGGCGTCGAGGGAACAGCCGGAGATCCGCTCGTGGTGCGGGAGCGCGCTTATCTTTATGCGATTAAATTTATCGCGCGCTTGACGGGCCGGGTGAAGGAGTGAGCGAAGCCGCGTCGCGCCTTGGCTCGCGGGCTGTCCGCGGCGGTCCGGCCGTGCCCTTGCGGGTGGACACGTGGCCCGGGCGGCGTGGGCGACGCGTGCGGCGTGCGGCGTGGGTGCGGCGTGGGCGGCGCGTGCGACGTGGGGGGCGGGGCGATCATTGACCTTCGGGCGCATTTTAAGGTTTTCTTCTGCCGGCGCTGGTTTTTAATTTTCTTACCCTATGTCTAAACGTCTTGGCGTTGGTTTTATTGGCAGCGGTTTCATTACCAAATTCCACATTCAATCGTGGGTCGCCGTGCGCGATGCCGATATTCTGGGAGTGTGGAGCCCGCATTATGAGAATGCGGCCGGGGCGGCGGGGTTGGCTCGGCAGTTAGGGGTGGGGGAGGCACGGGCCTATCGCTCGATTACAGAAATGGTGGCGGACCCAGCGATCGATGCGATTTGGATCTGTGGTCCGAATCATCGGCGCGTTGAGAATTTAGAGGAGATCGTGGCGGCCTTGGAGTCGGGTCGGGGCAAACTGCTCGGGGTCGCCTGTGAAAAGCCCTTGGCGAGAAATGTCGCGGAGGCGAAACAGTGTGTGGCATTGATTCGGCGCGCGGGGGTGTTGCACGGTTATTTGGAGGACCAGCTGTTTATGCCCTCCTTGATGAAGGGGCGCGCGCTCGCGTGGAGTCGCGGGGCCGCGATCACGGGGCGCCCTTATCTGGCCCGAGCGGCGGAGGAGCATAGCGGACCGCACATGCCGTGGTTCTGGCAAGGTGCGCAACAAGGCGGCGGCGTGCTCAACGATATGATGTGCCACAGTGTGGAGGTCGTCCGGTTTCTTCTGAGTGATCCGCTTAAGCCGCGGCATAGTATTCGGCCGAAAAAAGTGACGGGACATATTCACAGCCTGAAATGGTCACGACCGGAATATGTGGAGAGGTTGAGGGCGACGATGGGGTCCGAGGTGGATTATGCGAAGCGTCCATCGGAAGATTTTGCGCGGGCGACCATCGAGTATGTCGATGAGGCGGGCCGGCCCTTGATCGGCGAGGTGACGACTTCCTGGAGTTTTGTGGGCGCGGGCTTGCGATTAAACGCGGAGTTGCTTGGACCCGAGTATTCGTTTTCCCACAACTCGCTCAACACTGGCAGCCAGTTGTTTCTCAGCCGCCGCGTGGTCGGTCAGGCGGGGGAGGATATGGTGGAGAAACAAAACGCCGAGCAAGGGTTGATGCCGATCGTCGGCAATGAGGCAGCGGAGTACGGTTACGAAGTGGAGAACCGCCATTTCGTGCGCTGCTTTCTCGATGGAAAAAAGCCGGAGCTGACGTTTGACGACGGGCTCGAGGTCGTGGAACTGCTGATGACCGCGTACATGAGCGCGGAGCAAGGGCGGACGCTGGAGTTCCCTCCGCCCGGGCTCGACCTGTTTATTCCAGCGGTGGCCCAAGGGACTTGGAAACAGTAGTGGAGCCCGTGGCTATGCGGATCAAGGTTGAGTTAGCGGCGCCGACCCCTAGTTTCCGGCGCAGGAAAAATTTAAACCCGCCAACGCGACAGCCGGCGACTTGAACTCGGTGCTTTTGTATCCCTTAAACCATGACAAATCCCCTCCCTAAATCCTACCGCGGTCCGCTCTTCGTAATGATGGCGCTCGAGTTCTTCATCTGGGGCGCTTGGCTGCCTCTGATATTCGGTTATCTGCCCAGCCTCGGATTTACGCCGGGCCAGCAGTCGCTGATCCTCGGCGCCTTCCCCGTCGCTTCGATTGTCGGCATGTTTTTCAGCAACCAGTGGGCTGATCGCAAATTTGTACCGGAGAAGTTTCTGGCCTTCTCCCACTTGGTGGGCGGCCTAGCGATCCTTGGCTGTGGATTTACCAAAGAGTTCATGCCGTTCTTCCTTTTGATGCTCGTGCATTGCCTGCTTTACGTGCCGACGATCTCGATCACTAACTCGATCGCCTTTGCCAACATGAAGGATCCCGAAAAAGAATTCGGGATCGTGCGGATGGGTGGGACGGTGGGATGGATTCTGGCGGCGTGGCCGTTCACCTTTATCTTTGTAAATTGGGAGGCGGTGAACGCGGCGCAGCCGGCGGGGTTGGTGGCTTGGCTGGGTCAGGCTTTGGCCAATCCCTTGAGTGGTGATGCCGCCAAAGTAGCGACGAAGTGGACTTTCATTGTGGCGGGGATCGCGTCATTGGCGCTCGCGGCTTTTAGCCTCACGCTTCCGCGGACCGCGCGGAAGCCGGCCACCGCCAGCGGCGATAATCTGGCTTGGCTCGAGGCGATGAAGTTACTCAAGCATCCCTTTGTGCTGGTGCTATGGTTGGTCACGCTCGTGGATTCCTTTGTCCATAATTGTTATTTTAACTGGACGGGCGTTTTCCTCGGCACGCCAGTCGCGGCGGGCGGAGTCGGGATTGCGCCTAATTGGATCGCCCCCGTCATGAGCATTGGGCAGGTCGCGGAAATTGTGACGATGTTTGTACTCGGGGTGACCCTGAAGAAACTCGGCTGGCGGACGACGATGATTGTGGGGATTTTGGGTCACGCGGCTCGTTTCGGCGTGTACGCGTTTATCCCGCAGAGCGCGCTGGCGATCATCCTCATCCAGGTACTGCATGGCATCTGCTACGCCTTTTTCTTTGCGACGGTTTATATTTTCGTCGACGCGTATTTCCCGAAGGACATCCGGACCAGCGCGCAGGGGCTCTTCAATTTACAAATCCTCGGCATCGGGGCACTACTCGCAAATTCGATCTGTCCTTGGCTGATACAGAGCGTCTACACGACGAACAAGATCGTGGATTTTCGGGGGTTGTTTTTAGTCCCCTTGGTCGTCGCTTCGCTTGCGGCGGTGGCTTTGGCGCTCTGCTTTCATCCGCCCAAGTCACTGGCGACAGGAGCAGGCGGCGGGGCCGGCGCGCCGCATTAATGGGGGCATCGGGCGGACCGCTGACGCGATGAGTCCGCCCAATCTTCGGCTATTTTTGCGGCGACTTGCGTCCCCACTGCGCGGTAGGGCGTTGGCCACTCGCCTAAAAAAGCGCCGGTTTATCTAAAAAAAACGCCCGCCGCGTTTGACCGCGTCCGTGAGCGGGCCTCACTGCCTCACATGATCACTTGCGGGCAAAAAATCTCCCTCGGTTTCTCGGTCAAGGTCTGGCGGCGGGGCGTCGCTGAGACCTTGACCTTTGCCCAATTGCTGACGCGGCGGACGATCGTTTCGGTTTATATGAAAAATAACACGCCGAGCTGTGACCGGCAGAACGAGAGCCTGGCGGCGCATGCGGCTGAGTTTACGGGGGCGGGCTTCGAGGTGATCGCCCTGAGTCGCGACACCTGCGGATCGCATGGGCGTTATGCCGCGGCGAAGGCGATTTCGTATACGTTGGTGAGTGACCCCGATGACCAATTTGCACGGGCCGCGGATTCGCTGGTGGAAAAATCGATGTATGGCCGGAAATATGTCGGGCCGGCGCGGGCGCTCTTCATCCTCGATCGCGATGGGACCGTCCTTGCGGTTGCTGAGAAGGTCGACACCGCGGATCATGCGGCGCAGATCCGGGCGTTGTTGACGACGCTCGGGTAACTGGGCCCGACCGCGCGCAGGGCGGCGCTTCTGCGGAAGTCGGTCTTGGCGCCGGTGAGGGGCCTCGCGGGCGGGTGCCGGATTTGCTGGTCGGGGCGGGCGGCGGAGGGTTGGGGGCGAGTGGCGCCGCCAAAAGCTGGTCCCGTGCCCGGTAAAGTCTTGAGCCCACCGAAGCCGTTTGGCTGGTCGAGGGGTAAGTTCGGAGTTTTAAAGTTAGCTCGTTTTTATTTATCAGGTAGGTTTTCGATTGGTCGTTCCTGGCCAGCTCATCTTCATCATGTCCAAGTCTGCTCAACATATCTTTTTTCTGGGGATAGTGACCTTGGCGGTCGTCTGGACGAGTCAGTGGAAAAGCCTGGATTTACCCCTTGAAAAAAGGGTGCCGGCAACCGGGGACCTCTTTCGCCCGCGGGTGGTTGGCGAGCAGACTTCGCCCGCTGCGGGGAGCGTTGTCGCAACGGCCCGCGCCTCGGCTCTGTTTACCTATGTGCAGTCGGCGCAGGCCGCCCAGCTCTCGGAGGCGCTACCCGCTCCCGCCCGCAAGATTTATTATGTGCGGGTCGACGCGACACTTGCAGCCGGCAAACGTTCGCCGTTTTGGCAGAGTCCAGGTCGCGGTCATCTCGAAGTGCCGCTGCCTGATGGCACGGTGTGGTCAATCGTAATTGATGAGAGCGAATTGCTCGGACCCGATCGGTTTACGAGCGCGGGGCGGATCGTTGGTCGGCCACGCAGCCGCGCTTGGTTCGCCTGGAACGACGGTTTTTTGCACGCCTCAATCGAGGATCCGGAACGTGGAGGGTTTGTCCTCCGCGCCGCCACCGCTGAGCTCGCCCAGTTCTACTCGGTTGATCCTGCGCTCGTGCTGCCCTGTGGGGGTGAGCGCCGGCCGCCGACCGCGGCGGCAGGGCGTCGATTAGTCTCGGTAGAAGCGAGCACCGCCGGGGGCTCGCTTCCACCGGTGACGGCCGCCATCGAGAATTCGCAGGGCGCAGAGATTCACCTGATGATGGCCTATACGCAGGCGGTCTTGCCCACGCTGGCGGGTGCCCCCCGTGAAGCGGCCTTGCAGAGCGCCTACGATCTGGCCATCGCCAAAGTCAATGCGGCCTTCGCGGGTAGCCTGATCACGGCGCGCGTTAAACTTGTCCGGATCATCGAGACTTTTTACGACGAAGACGCCAGCTCCGCCTCCCGGGTGCAGGATGATGCCCTGACGGCTCTTTTTAAAACCGATGATAGCAAGATGGATGAATTGCACGCGGCGCGCGACGCGGCGGGCGCCGATCTCGTGTGCCTGACGTTGGGCCGGCGCGACGCGCGGAGCAGTGGTCTGAGTTTTTTACTGGGAGATCGCGAGGAACCCGACTCGTTATCCAACTCGCGCTTTGCCTTTTCTGTCCTCCAGTATTCGGAAATCCAAGGGACGAACACCCTCGCGCACGAGCTCGGCCATGTCTTGGGTTGCGCGCATGATCGCGAGAATGCGCTCAGCGGGCAGGGCGCTTATCCTTTCAGCTATGGCTACCGATTTTTCGGGGCCGATGGCCGGTTTTATCGCGACATCATGGCTTATCCGCCGGGAACCGAGATCGGCTATTTTTCAAATCCGAATCTCATCCTGCCGGCGCCCATCAGTGCTCCCGCCGGGATTGCTGCTGGACGTTCCAATGAATCGGACACGGCGCTGACGATCGAGAAAAATGCCTTCGCGACGGCGCTCTTCCGGCTCCAGACGCAGACGCCCGCGGGGGCCGGTACGTTGGTGAACGTGGCGACCCGAGCGTTTGTCGGTACGGGCATCCAGTCTTTGATTGGCGGCTTTGTCATTCAGGGATCTGCGCCTCGTGAAATGCTCGTCCGGGCGGCCGGGCCCTCCTTGCAGAGCTTTGGCGTGAACGGCGCACTGACCGACCCGGTTTTGCGAATTTTTTCCGCGGGGTCATTGCTGGCCGAAAATGATAACTGGGCCACACCGATCGGCGCGGGCCGACCGGCGACGGCTGGTGAAATCGCGGCGGCCGGCGCGCGCGTCGGCGCGTTTCCTTTTACGGCCACGAGTCGTGACGCGGCGGTGTTGATGACACTGCCACCGGGGGCCTACTCGGCGGTGGTCGAAGGTGTGCTCGGTACGACCGGCTTCGGCCTCATCGAGGCTTACGATGCCGGGCGCGAGGGAGCCCGTCTCGTCGCGCTCGCCACCCGCGGCTACGCCGATCTCACCGGTAAGGAGATGTACGCGGGCTTTGTGGTGCAGGGGGCGCCTGCGACCACAAAGCGACTGCTGATCCGCGTCCTCGGTCCTTCGCTGGCGCGCGCGCCGTTTAATCTGCCCGACGTCCTCGATGATCCTGTGATGGAAATTTTGAATGCGGCGGGGGAAATCATCATTAAGAGCGACGATTGGACCACCATGCCCGATGGGCGCACGTCGCCTGAGCAGGATTTTGACCCGGAGGTAAAGATGTATCTCCCCCAGCAGATTTTTGCCACGGGTCACGCTCCCGGGAATCGTCGCGAGCCCGCGGTCCTCATCGATTTGTCTCCGGGAAGCTACACTGTCGTCGTTCGGCCTTTCGAGCTGCGCGATGCTAATCCGGAACGTGATCAGCCGGCGAAACCGGGGCTCGGGGTCGTGGAGGTTTACGAAATCGGTTTTGAGTAATCGCAGGTTTTCCGACACATTGGCCCAGTGCGTGGCAGTCGCCGGGTCGCTTTGGCGCAGCGGTGTTGGCGGCCGCAACTTTTTGCGGGGCGAAGGCAGGTTTGATTGCTGGCGCGGAATTTGCGAAGGTGCTCGATTATGGATTTCGCTAAATTTACGCAGAGGTCGCGCGAGGCGGTTACTGCAGCGCAAAACAGCGCTCGGCGTCGTTCGCACCACGAAGTGGATACAGGGCACCTCTTGGACGCGCTGCTGGGTCAGGAAAAAGGAATCGTTCCCAGTTTGCTGGAAAAGCTAGGGATCGGGCCCGGGGCGATGTCGCTGGCCATTGAGCGCGAGCTCGATCGTCTGCCCACGGTGACCGGCTCGGTTGATTCCTCGAAAGTCTTCGTGACGTCGGCAATGAACGACGTCTTGACACGGAGTGAGGTGGAAGCGCGGCAGCTGAAGGACGACTATGTCTCGGTGGAGCATCTTTTTCTTGGGCTGCTTGAGGTCGCCCGACCGGATAGCCTGAGAAAACTCTTGGTGAGTTTTGGGCTGGATCGTGCGAAGGCGCTGGCAGCGCTGCAAGGGGTGCGTGGTGCACAGCGGGTGACGACGGACAATCCGGAATCGACCTATCAAGCCTTGGAGAAATATGGGATCGACCTCGTGGCGCTCGCGAGGAAAGGGAAAATGGATCCGGTGATTGGTCGGGACGAAGAGATCAGGCGGACGATCCGGATTCTCTCGCGCAAGACGAAAAACAATCCGGTGCTGATCGGCGAACCGGGAGTCGGCAAGACCGCCATTGTAGAAGGTTTGGCGCAACGTATCCTGCGAGGCGACGTGCCCGAAGGACTGCGGGACAAGACCCTCTTTTCGCTCGACATGGGGGCCCTGGTGGCGGGCGCCAAGTATCGCGGTGAATTTGAAGAGCGCCTAAAAGCCGTGCTCGCTGAAATAAAACAGAGTGCGGGCCGGATTATTTTGTTCATTGATGAACTCCACGTGATCGTCGGTGCGGGCAAGAGCGAGGGCGCAATGGACGCTGGGAATCTGCTCAAGCCGATGTTGGCGCGTGGAGAATTGCACTGCATCGGTGCGACCACGCTGGATGAGTATCGTCAGCATATAGAGAAAGACGCGGCGCTGGAGCGGCGCTTTCAGCCGGTGGTCGTGGAGCCGCCGAGCATCGAGGACGCACTTTCGATTTTGCGGGGCATCAAGGAACGTTTCGAGCTTCACCACGGAGTCCGGATTCAGGACAACGCGCTGGTGAGTGCGGTGACGCTCTCCAGTCGTTACATTACGGATCGGTTTCTGCCGGATAAGGCGATTGATCTCATGGATGAAGCCTGTGCGCTGGTTCGCACCGAGATGGACTCGTTACCGCAGGAGCTCGACGAGCTCAGCCGAAAAGTCCTCCGTCTGGAAATTGAGGAGACCGCACTCGCGAAGGAGAAAGACGAGGCGAGTAAGCGTCGACTCGAGGCCCTTCGACAGGAGCTGGCGGACGCACGGGAGGGAGCTCAGGCGCTCAAGGTCACGTGGGATCGGGAGAAAGCGGCGAATCAGAAAACGCGGACATTGCGCGAGGCGATCGAGGCTATGAAAGTTGCGATGCAGCAGGCCGAGCGCGCCTACGATCTGAGCAAGGTGGCGGAGCTGCGGCACGGGCAAATTCCGCTGCTCGAAGCGGAGCTGAAGGGCTTGGCGCAAGCGGCACACGATAAGCCGGGATCGTTGTTCAAGGAAGAGGTCTCGGAAGAGGAGATCGCGGAGGTGGTTTCAAAATGGAGTGGCGTGCCGGTCACGCGCTTGGTGGAGGGCGAACGGGAGAAGTTACTTCGGCTCGAGGAAGTGCTCCACGGCCGCGTCATTGGTCAGCACGAGGCGGTGACGCTGGTGACGGAAGCGATCCTCCGCGCGCGCAGTGGGATCAAGGATCCACGCCGGCCCGTTGGTAGTTTTTTATTTCTTGGGCCGACCGGCGTCGGTAAGACCGAGTTGGCGAAGGCGCTTGCGGCGACTCTCTTTGACACGGAAGCGGCGATGGTGCGGATCGACATGTCGGAATACATGGAAAAATTCAGCACAGCACGGCTGATCGGCGCACCGCCTGGCTACGTGGGCTACGACGAGGGCGGTCAGCTTACCGAGGCGGTCCGGCGGAAGCCCTATGCAGTGATTCTTTTCGATGAAATCGAGAAGGCTCACCCGGACGTATTCCATATCCTATTGCAAGTTCTCGACGAAGGTCGACTGACCGCCTCGCAGGGGCGCACCGTCGATTTCAAGAACACGGTTATCATCATGACCTCGAACATCGGCTCGCGCTTCCTGCTCGACGGCGTGACGGGCGACACGATTCCGGACAGCGTCCGCGAGAGCGTAATGGCCGACCTGCGGAAATCTTTCCGTCCTGAATTCCTGAATCGCATCGACGAGACCATCCTGTTCAAGCCCCTTACGCTGGAGGAAATCACGAGCATCTTGGACCTCCTGATGGCCGACTTGAACAAGCGCCTCGCGGATCGGCGGGTGACCGTCGTGCTCGACAAGAAAGCGAAGGAGTGGACGGCGGAGAAGGGCTACGACCCGGTCTTCGGCGCACGGCCATTGAAGCGGTTTCTACAACGCAACGTTGAAACGAAGCTGGCCCGCGCACTTATCTCTGGCGAAGTTGGAGAGGGTTCCGAAATCATCTTCACCGTTCGGAACGACGAACTGGCGCCAGTTCAAGGTGCGCCAGCCGCGAAGAAATCAGCGCGATGAAAGGTGATTTCTGTCTCGAGCACCTTTGAGACGGGACGGTCCGCCAATGTCGCGATCCAGAAATCTCCGCTTGGCCACGTGGTCCTCGGGCCGGCAGCGTTCGCGGTCCGCCGCCCACCAGGCGGTGCCGCCCCTTACGGCCAGATCTCGCGCAAACTCAATTCGGCCGAAGCGAATTCCACCCGGCAGGGCGTCCGCACCCGGGTCCGAAAGATACAAAGACAGAACCCGCTGCGCCCGGCTGCCCGCGCCCGCACGCTCCAATATTTGATCGCCGCGAACCGCCCGTCGCGAAACACCGCCGCGCCGAGCGCTTCCGACGACGAGTGCGCCGACCGCTCCCGCCAGTCGGGATCGTGGACTTCCCCATCGGTCGTCCCGAGAGCAGCGAGGACGGACGCATCCGTCAAATCCAGCACCGCCGCCGGAAAGTCCACCCGCGCCCAAAACACCGCCGCCGGTTCGGCCCGCTTTTTCGCAAACGAACCCAGCAGCGCCGCCCGCTTGGTCTCCGCCGAACCGATGTCCTCGTCCTCGCCCATATAGAGGCTCCGCGGTCCGCCCGACGGCGTGAAACGGTTGCGCCGCCGGCTCGCATACAGGAAGCGCAGATCCGCCACCGGCGCGCCGCCCCGCACGGGTGTGAGCAGGCCGGCCAGCCCCACCCGGCGGGCGACGTCGCCCGCATGGGAAGCGGGGGCGAACGCAGCCAGCGCGCGGGCGAGTTTCGGTCCTGCGTACATCAGTCCGGCTGGCCCACCAGCACGTCTTCCACCGCATCGACCATCCGCTGCGCCCGCGCCGGCCCGCCCCACAGGAGATCGAGCGGGGTTTCGCCCTTCAGCTCGCGGTTCGGGGTCTTCACCCAGCCGCCGAAGCTCGCCTTGTTTTCCAGCAACGGCGCGATCCGCGCCACCTTTTCAAAGTAGCCCAGCAGCCCCTGATACTTCGGCGAGTCCGGGGTCTGGCTCACCGCCGGCGGCGTGACGCCCAGCTTGTCGGCAAATTTTTTCAGCGGTTCGCCGTAAAAGTCCGCGATCCGCCGCGCGTCCAGCCGCCCCGAATCCGGATTCCGCAAAAACCCGGTGGTGTCCGCGATCAGCGGGTGCCCGTCGAGATCGGAGTGAACGGCGGGAGCCTCCGCCGTCCGTCCGGTCCGCACCGGTGCCTGTCCCGCCCGCCGCCGGAGCAGATTCATGACCTCCCGCACCTCGTCCTCGCGATAGGCGACGCCCACCGTCGGCTCCGCGATCATCGGTCCCAGCGCGCGAAACGCGGCGGCCGACGACGGCGCGAGAAAGACCGCCGGGACCCGCCATGCGACCGTCTCGCGCGCCATCTGCCGGAGGAGCGTCGCGCCGGCCGCGCCGTCGCCCCGGACCCGGGTGGCGAAGAGCCCGACCGAGCCGGCGGCCAGCAGAGTGCTGATCTGGTCGGCGAGCTTTGCCCCGACGACGGTAAAACCGGGGAACGCCTGCCGCAGCCTGCCTTCAAGCGGCTTGTCCCCGAGGACCGCGATAGTGGTGAGTTCGTTCATGCTGCCATCCTGAAATTAATCGATAATTAAGCAAGAATTAAGCGATTCTTATCCGACCGTCCTCGACGCTCGCGCGGCCCCGGAAGGGCTGGCAACGAAGAACGAAGCAGGCGTAGTGTCCTTGCCAGTGCCGCAGGGGCCACCATCGGGATCGGGCTGCGGCGCATCGGATGCCGGCACGCGGAAAACGATTCCGTGGATTCGCCGAAGACATCGACGTTCTACCTCGCGCGGGCACACCACCGCCGCAAGCCCATAACAGCCGTCCGAATTCGTGTGTGTTGCTTGGGACGAATACATGGAAAAATTCAGCACAGCACGGTTGATCGGTGCTCCTCCGGGATACGTGGGTTACGACGAAGGCGGGCAGTTGACGGAAGCCGTACGGCGAAAGCCCTATGCGGTCATTCTATTCGATGAAATCGAGAAGGCGCACCCCGACGTGTTCAACATCCTTCTGCAAGTGCTCGACGATGGCCGACTGACGGATTCGCAAGGGCGCACCGTCGATTTCAAGAACACGGTGATCATCATGACCTCGAACATCGGCTCGCACCACCTGCTCGAAGGCGTGACCGGCGACTCGATCCCGGAAGCCGTGCGCGAAAGCGTCATGGCCGACCTGCGGAAATCATTCCGACCTGAATTCCTGAATCGCATCGACGAGACGATCCTGTTCAAGCCGCTCACGCTCGAGGAAATCACGAACATCGTGGACCTGTTGCTCGCCGATCTGAACAAGCGCCTAGCCGACCGGCGCGTCACGGTGAAGCTCGACCCGACGGCGAAGGAATGGGCAGCGGAGAAGGGCTACGACCCGGTCTTCGGCGCACGGCCGTTGAAGCGGTTCCTACAACGCAACATTGAAACGAAGCTGGCCCGCGCACTTATCTCTGGCGAAGTTGGAGAGGGTTCCGAAATCATCTTCACCGTTCGGAACGACGAACTGGTGCCGGTTCAAGGCGGCCACGTTGCGCGGAGATGAACTCGCCAGCACCTGCCGACAGAGCGCCGCCAGACCGTCGATGCCCTTGCGGAAATCGACCGGCTCGACCGCCACGAGAATCCGCATTTGCGGGGTGATCTGAATCATACGCGGGGTCGTCGAAACAGTTCCACTAACGCGCGCAGCTCGTCGACCCCGGCGCTGCCACGGTGCACGATGAGACGGGCGCCCCCGGGGTGGATCCACTCAACCATGCCGCGCTCCCCGCCGCCGGAAGATGACGGCACCGACGGCACCTCGACGAAGACCGCGGCGGGAGGACGCCCGCGTCGGCACGCCTGGCCGCTGTGCAGTCGGCGTTGCCGATCGTAATAATTGAGTTTGAGCGCCGCGACCGTCGGA
>CAMDOF010000186.1 GCA_945903465.1 Opitutus sp. GAS368 | reverse complement strand
CCCTGGGCGGCTCCGAGTCAGGAGACGCCCCTTCCGCACAGGGGACTGTGCGGACCACTTTCGCCGACAGTCGCGTCCGGCCCCACTCGCTAGGCTCGGTCGGCAAAGTCCGGATCAACGCGAGGTCACCCCAAAAAAAACTCCCGGCCTTGAATCACCCGGCTTTCCTCCATGGACGAAGGCGACCCTCCCTCCGCAGTCCGAGTTCAGCCTAAAGTTCTACTTTCTTCGCGGAACGTGCGCGTTCGCCGACAGCTTTTTCCAGCCTGAGCAGTTACGAAACCGCCACGGTTTCTTCGGGTCGGGGTCAAAACCCGGTTTTGGGCCGGGAGTTGCGAGGAAACTGGATTTGCTTCTTCCCTGCTTTTTGATCCGGGCGCTCTCGACAGAAAAATTTCGGACAGAAAAATTTGCCACCTCCTCTCACCCCCGGAGGGTTTATTCGTAGGAAACACCGGTTGGTTAGGCGTTGGGTTGAAAGGCTGGTTCGGTTGGCGGAAAAATTTCCGCCTCCTCTCGGCGGGCGAGGCGGAGCCGAAGAATTGACCGTCGTTGAACGATAACTGTGCGAGGCTCGGTGCGTTTTTCAGCGACACCGGCGGGTGGTGTGTTCAGAAAGCTCGCAGTACCCCGCCCATGGCCACCCGCACGCTTACCGCCAAGCCGATCCCGAAAACCTTCGCTGAACTGCGTGCGGCGGTGATGGTGGTGGTCGTCGAAGGGCGGCGGGCGATTGATCGGGCGTGGGTGGAGAGCTACCACGAAATCGGCCGGCTCATTTACGAACATCTGTTGTTGAAAAAGGAGCGGGCAGCCTATGGGGCCAGCGTCTATTCCGAGCTAGCGGAGGAGTCGGGCATCAGCAGGCGCACGCTCTACGAGTGTGTGCAGTTCTTCCGCTATTTTCCAATTGTGCGTGGCCACGCACAATTGAGCCGCACTCACTATCAGCTCCTCTGTCAGGTGCCCGACGCCAGCCGGCGGGAGGCGCTTCTGCGCGAAACGATCAAAAACGGTTGGACCTCCGACGATCTCCGGCCGCGCGTGCGGACCACCAATGCGGTGGCGATCGCATTGCGCGATCGCGATTCCCGCGGAGTTGCCGTCATTCCGCCCAAGATCGAGTTGCTCCAGCCGAACCGCGGCACGCCGGGGCGGCATCGCATCATCGCGCGGGGGGAGGGAATGGCGGTCGATCTCGGATTCAAACTTTATTGGCCGCTGGCGGCGGACCAAGCGCGGCGGTTGGGCAAAGGCGACATCGTCCGGATCACGGAGGACGACAGCCTCCAACGCGTGGCAGGGGCGTCAAAGGCGGAACTCTTCACCTACGCGGCCACCCTCCTCCGGGTGGTGGATGGCGACACGCTGGTCGTCGAGTTGGAAGTCTCGCCCGGAGTTTTCATCGAGCAGAAGCTTCGATTGCGCGGGCTGGACTGCCCGGAGTTGAAGACGTCCGCGGGCAAGGCGGCGAAGCGCTTCGTCGATGCGCTCGTCAGCCGGGCGACGGCCGTGGTCATCAACACGTCGAAGCCCGACAAATACGACCGTTACCTCGCGGATGTTTTTCTGACGACGGAGGCCGCGGCGAAGGGTTCAGGAGAGGCGGGTGAGATTTTCCTGAACAACCATCTCCTCGAAAACGGCCAGGCCGTGCGGAAAGACGAATGGGAGTTTGGCGACTGGGAGCCGGGCCTGTTGCAGTGACGTTTATTTCTGCTTCTTGGCTTTGCCATTTTTCTTGGTCTCGGCCGGAGGAGCATCGTTGCCGGTGGCTGCGGGGTCGCTGCCCTCGCCCTGATCGGCGAGGTTGGCGGGATCGTAGCGCTTGGCTTGGGGAGCGGCGTTTGGGTTTGGTTTCGGGAAATAGGCTCCGGCGGTTTTCAAACCGTCCATCAGTTGGCGCTGGAGTTGGGTGGTGCGGGCGGGATCTGCGGCCGCGATATTGTTCTTCTCTCCGAGGTCGCGATGCAGGTCGTAGACGAAGCGTTGGTCCGGCCATTCATACCAGTGCATCAATTTGGTGTCGCCGACGATGAGCGCCGAGGCTGGTGGGGAAACGCGGTAGTGTGGGTAGTGGAAATAGAGCGGCCGGGTAAGGTTCGCTGCGGAGGGCTGGCCGCCGAGGAGAATGCGTTTGAAACTCACGCCGTCGATGTTCGGGCCTAGCTTGGTGGAGGCGCCGGCGAGATCGGCGAAGGTTGGCAGGAAATCGTAGCCGACGACGTTGACCGTGCTGCGGGAGGCGGCGGGTACGGCGGGGCCGCGCACGATGAGCGGGACGCGGATGCCGCATTCCCAGAGCCACCATTTCGCGCCGCGCAAGGGCTCGAAGGATTGATTCCAATTGCGGTAGCCGTTGTCCGTGGTGAAGACGACGTAGGTATTTTGGGTGAGACCGAGCGCGTCAAGTTTCTGCAGCAGCAGCCCGATCGCGGTATCGAGGTCCTCGACCATGGCGGCGCCGAGCATGGTGTGAGTGCGGTCGCGGCGGTTCTCGATTTTGGCGAACGCGGGATCTTGCTCGTATTTCTCGAGGGTTTTCTTGGTGGCCTGCCAGCGGGCGTGGGTGGCGTAGTGGGAGACTTGAAGATAGAAGGGGCGGCCGGCCTTCGCCTGACGTTCCATAAAATCGAGACTGCGTCGCGTGAGGCTGAACATCTGCTTGGGATCGTCAGACGTGTCGGTCATCTGTCCCGTCGCTGCGTCGATGGGACGACCGCTGGTGTTGTCGGTATCGCCATCGCTTTCGTCGTAGCCGTGCTGGACCGGGCCACCACCGTAGAGATGCCACTTCCCGAAGTGGGCGGTGGCGTAGCCGGCGGATTTGAACAGGTCCCCGATGGACGGGAATCGAAGGTTGCCCTGCGGCTCCGGCTGGAGGAGGGGCCGCGCGGCATCCTGGCCGCGGCTCATGTATTGGACGGTGCCGTTGGTTTTTTCACCGAAGCCGCCGTTGCCGCTGTAGAGGTGGCGGGCGGTCATCATGCCGGTCTGGATCGAGCAACGGGAAGGGCCGCACATGCCGGCGGCCGCGTAGGCGTTGCGAAACGTCATGCCCTGTGCGGCGAATTTTTCCACGTTGGGCATGTGGCGGAAAGCCATCGCAGACTCCGGCAACGCGGCGCTCATACGCACCGGCGTGCCGAACCAAGGCATGTCGTCGACGAGGATGAAGACGATGTTGGGCGGCTGCGCAGCGCGCTCGGCGGCAAGCGTGGGAGCGGACAACCCGCCTACGCACAGAAAGAGAAACGTAAAACGGCGGAGCTTGGTCATGGGAATGGGAGGGTGGAAACTCGATGGATCGGCCGCGGCCTACGGTTGCTTTGCCTTGGCCTTTTTCCTGGCGGCTTTGGCGGATTTATCGCCCGGCTGATCCATGCCGGCGGGGACGACGTAGCTGGCGGCTTTGATTTGCGCGTCGAGTTCGGCGGTGAGTTGCGCGCGGCGAGCGGGATCGGTGGCGAGGTTTTTCATTTCGTAGCTGTCGATCGCGAGGTCGAAAACCTCAGTCCATTCGGGGTGGCCGGGATACTGGATGATTTTTGCGTTGGCGGTGCGGACGCCGAGCATCGTCGGGGTCTCGTAGTTACCTTCGTAAAAATATTCGGCGAGAAACGAATGGCGCCATGGGGGATTTTTTCCCGTGAGGAGCGGCACCCAGCTCATGCCTTGCATCGCGGGGGGCACCGACACGCCGCCGAGTTCAAGGAGCGTCGGTGCGAGATCGATGTTGAGGACCATTTCGTCCATCGTCTTGCCCTTGGGAAAGAGCCGCGGGTAGCGCACGAGCATCGGAATGCGGAGTGACTCTTCGTAGAGGGAGCGCTTGTCGCCGAGGCCGTGTTCGCCGAGGTAATAGCCGTTGTCGCTGGCGTAGACCACGACGGTGTCGTCGGTGAGGCCGAGGTCGTCGAGGGTCTTGAGCAGGCGGCCGAGGTTTTCGTCGGCGCCGGCGATGTGGCGAAAGTAGTCCAAGTGGGCTTCGACCACCTGGGTGGTCGTCGCGGCCTTACTGGCCGCGGCCGAGCCTGGGCCGTAGATGGCGGGAGTGGTGAGATTGGGGACGGGGCGGGTGGTCTCGCCGGAGAATTTGGTGCGCAGGCGTTCGGGGAGATTCGCGCCGCCGCGCGGGCCGTGGGGCGACTTGAAGCCGACGACCATCGAGAACGGGCGGGCTTGGTTCTGCTTGATGAACTCGATCGCGAAGTCCGTATCGACGTCGTCGATCCAGCCCTTCGTGGGTGTGGACACGCCGTTGATCTCGACGGGGCAGTCGAAATATCTGCCCTGGCCTACGAAGCTCGCGGAGTAGTCGAAGCCGGGCCGCTGGCCGCTCTGGCTGCCGTGGTGCCATTTGCCGATGTAGGCTGTTTTGTAGCCGGCGGTGCGCAAGAGGCTCGCGTGGGTGACACTGTCCGGCGGGAAAGGCGTGTGATTGTTGGCGACGCCGTTGGCGTGATTGTATCGGCCGGTCAGATACGCGGCGCGGCTGGGGGCGCAAAGCGAAAGGGTGACGAAGGCGTTGCGAAACCGGACGCCCTCGGCGGCGAGGCGGTCCACGTGGGGTGACTGAAACCAAGGCCAGCGCGCGCGATCGCCTTGTTCGCGTTGGACGACGCCCATGGCGTCCGCGCGCTGGTCGTCGGTGTAGATGAAGAGGAAGTTGGGTTTGCGGGCGGGGTTGGTCGCGGCGTCGAGTCGGGCGACGAGAGCGAGCAGGGCGAAGGTGAGCAAGGGGAGAACGTTGGGAGATTTCATGGAGAGGCGATTTAGCGAGGAAGGGCGGGTGAAGCGGCGAGCGCGGCGGAGAGTTGGCGACCCAGAGTGCGGACGATGTCGGGGTGAGTGGAAGCGACGTTGCGATCTTCTGCTGGATCCGTGGCGTGGTCGTAGAGTTCGACGGCGGCGTCGCTCCACCGTGTAAAGCGCCAGCGATCGGTACGGATGGAATCGCCGCGGGCGGTGCCGCGGGTGACGAGGGTAAAGGCGGCGGGTTTGCCGGGTGAGGCCGGGTCGCGCAGGAGAGGGCGGAGGCTTTGGCCGGCGAGGTTGGGCGGCGGCGTGAGTCCACAGAGATCGGCGATGGTCGGGTAGAGGTCGATGAATTCGACGAGGCCACGGGCGACGCCGGGCGGCATGCCGGGCGCGGCGATGAGGAAGGGCGCGCGGCAGCTCCGTTCGAAGAGGGTATTTTTATTCCACCACACGCGCTCGCCGAGGTGGTAGCCGTGGTCGCCAAGGAAAATGACGATGGTCGATTCCCAGAGTTGGAGCCGGTCGAGGGTGGCGAGCACGCGGCCGACCTGCGCGTCCATGTAGGAGGTGCACGCGTAGTAGGCTCGGAGGAATTCGTAGCGTTCGCGGTCGGTGAATTTACCAAAGGCCGTGCCGAGTTCGCTGAAGCCGACGGCGAGGGGTGGGGCGGGCGTTTGGTCACCGGGCGGACGGTGCAGAGCGAGGGCAGCTTCGGGATAGAGCTCGAAATATTTTTTTGGCGCGAGGAAGGGATCGTGCGGCTTCATGAAACCGGCACCGATGATCCACGGGTGGTCGCCGAGTTTTTCGATCTCGGCGCTGACGGCGGCGGCGATCTGACCGTCGGGTTGATCATCGTCGCCGCCGTCCATGGCGCCCCAGTGGCACCAGGCGAGTTTTCCTTGGGTGAGATCGCGGCCGGCGAGTTTCTTTCGGCCGAGTGGGGTCGCCTCGAAGGATTGCGCGGTGTGCCAGGAGCGCGGGAGATCCATCCACTTGGCGCGGAGGGCGACGTCGCGGCCGCCACCGAGGTGGAAGATCTTGCCGAAGGCGGCGGCGTGGCGCCCGTCTTCTTTGAGGAGTTGGGGCAGTGTGACGACATCCGGCAGACGATCGCGGAGCATCGTGCGGTTGTCGGTGACGCCGGTCTGGTCGGGGCGAAGACCGGTGAGGAACGAACTGCGGCTGGGATTGCAGACGGTGTATTGCACGTAGGCGCGGTCGAAGCGGACGGCGCGGGCGGCGAGGCGATCGATGTGGGGTGTCTTGACGGCGGCGTTGCCATAGCAGCCGAGGGTGTCGCGCAGATCGTCGACGGCGATGAGGAGGACGTTGAGTTTCTGCGGCGGGGTGGCGGCGGGTGCGGTGCTGAGCAGGGTGCCGAACAAGGCGAGGAGGATAATGGAGTGAGAGCGTTTCACGGTATGGAAGGGGCGGGGATAGAGCAGGGGAGTTCTTCGGTGGCGGGAGGTTAGCCGCGGATGATTTGGCCGGCGAGGCCGGTGTGGTTGGCGGCGAGGGAAGTGCCGCGACTGAGCGAGCTGATGAAGCGCGGGATGAAGACGCCGTCGATGCTGGGCTCCTTCATCCAGAAAAAATGGCGCACGACGGTCGGTCGGAGGTAGGAGCTGAAAACTTTGGCGGGTATTCCGTCGGCGTGGACGAGATCGGTGGGGAAGCGCTCGGCGGCGGGGAATGCGGTGAGATCGGGTCGCAGGTCGATGCGGACTTTACCGGGGGCTGGCTTCCCATGGCCGCGGGTCCAGGGGTGGTAACCGCGCCTGGCGCCGTCGTCCTCGGCGTTGAACCAGCCTTGGTCGCCGACCATGACATTGCCGGTGAGCGTCGAGGAATCGACGCGCGGAGCGTCGGCAGCGGAGGCAGGGACGAGCAGCGCGGTGAAGGCGGAGAAAAGGAATAGAAAGCGAAGAGGCGCCGTTGGATGCTTCATGGAATTTTTGGAATTACAAAATGCTCAACGCCGGAGACGGAACGACAGAAATATTTACGACAGAAAAATCAGGTGAAGGGGATTCACGATGGGTTTCAAAGCGTGGATGGTCATCGTCATGTTTTTCGGGACTCCATCGTTTTTGTCGTTTTCCTGATGGTCGTCAGGGTGATGACGTGGTGGGTGATGTTTATCCACTGCACCGCCTCCAATGGGAGATGTCGCAGGAGTCGTCGGCAGTGCTCGGAAAAACTCGGTGGCGGAGCGGCGAAGGTCGTAAGCCTGAATGCGGCCTCCGGCGCACAAAGGCGCAGGCGTTGCGTGCCGAGCGTCGTGCGGTCGCCGCCGATAACCTCGACGTCGCGCACCACGGTCGCCTCGCCCTCGAGGAGGTGCGTCACGGCCTCCTCGTAAAAACTGAGATCTAGACCGGTGCCGAAGTCCTCGAGCAGCGGAATGAAAATGGCTTCGAGCGCAACAGCACCGGGAGTTTGCGCGTCGAAACCGTTTCGATGAAGGGCGAAGCGCCGCCGCTCGGCGGTCGTCATCGCCGCGTTGACGAACTCATGCGGCACCTCGCTAGGGCGAAGATTGACGAGCTTGCCGTGTGCGAGGTCGAGCAGCAGCAGATAATTGAGCAACTGGGCCCGGTGCCGGGGAGTAAAGTCCTCGACGGCCTTGAATTCAAACCGCGCTCCTTCGGCAGTGAGGACATCGAGAAAGGATCGCTTGGTGAACGTGCGGTGCGTCACGTCCACTTGTGTTTCCAGCCGCACGCCGGGGAGTCGCTGGGCGAGTTCTTGCTTGTAAATGCGCTCGTCGAACCGGCGTCCGAAATCGCGGTGAATGGCGAAGACGTGTGCCATCACGCGAAAAGAGATTTCACCAAATTATTTTTGGGTTAGCCGGGGCAGCGGGACGGCCCACCGGATGGGCATCGGAGGGAGCAAAAGGAAATAGAACGGCTGGTTCTGAAATTTTCCTGTCTCGAATTTTTCTGTCGAGAACGTGTTTTTCTGCGGTGTGGAACGTGCCGGTCAGGCGGGCTGGGCGGAGGCATGAGAGGTGTGAGCGGTGAACCGAGTCATCGAGCCACTCCCTGCTTAGTTTTCGGCGCGGCCGGTCGCGCGGGTGCGTCTTTGGTGAGCTCGTCGTAGAGCTGGCGGAGGCGCGCCACGGTTTCGGGCTGGGCGGCGGTGACGTCGTGTTGTTCTCCCGGGTCGGCTGCGAGGTCGAAGAGCTGCATGGGCGCGGGCGCGGCACCGGTGGTGAGGCCCGGGTGATCGCTCGGCTTATATTGTTCGAAGGGCGCGAGGATCGTCACGCCGTCGGGCGCACGGGAGTCGATCCAGTTGGCACCGGAGTCGCGTAGTTTCGCCCGGGGATCTTGGCCCGGGAGAACGTGCAATTTCCAGCGCGCGTCGCGGATCGTGAGAATATTCGAGCCGAGCTGACCGAGGATGCCGTTGTGCGGGCTGGCGGCGGCGGAGGTGAACAGCGGCATGATGTCGCGCCCGTCGATCACGCGGTCCGGGGGCGGAGCGATGTGGGCGGCTTTCAGTGTGGTGGAAAAAAGATCCATCATGACGGCGGGCGAGTGATTGACGTGAGCGGCGGGGATTTTTCCCGGCCAGCGTGCGATGCACGGGACGCGGAAGCCTCCCTCGTAGGAACTCGCTTTCATGCCGCGCAGGCCGCCGGTGCTGCCGCCAAAGTAGGCGCCGTTGTCACTGGTGAAAATGACGAGGGTCTTTTCATCGAGGCCGAGTTCGTTGAGGGTCGCGAGGACCTGGCCCACGCTCCCATCGAGTTCGGCCATGACATCACCGTAGAGGCCGGCGCCGGATTTTTTGTAGAATTTTTCGGAGGCCGCGAGCGGCTTGTGAGGCATCGCGTGGGCGAGGTAGAGGAAGAAGCGGCCCGCTTGGTTGCGCTTGATGAAGTCGATCGCCCGGTCGGTGTAGCGCTGCGTGAGGTTGGCCTGCACGAGCGGATACTCGGCGCGGTGATCGCCCTCGATCAAATGGACGGGGCGCATGTCGTTCGAGTAGGGAATCCCGAGGTATTCGTCGAAGCCGCGCTGGGTCGGCAGCCATGCGGGTTTGGCGTGACCGAGGTGCCATTTGCCGACCATGCCGGTCGCGTAGCCGGCGCCTTGGAAGAGCTGGGCGAGGGTGATTTCGGTTTCCGGCAGGTGGAGATCGTTTTCGGAACCGCGTTGGCCGTCGGGGGCTGGGTTTTCCGGCATGCCGCAGCGGAAAGGATAGCGGCCCGTCATCAGCGACGCGCGCGTGGGAGCGCAATACGGCGCGGGGCAATTGAACTGGGTGAGACGTGCACCCGCCGCGGCGAGACGGTCAATGTGGGGGGTCTTGAATCTTGGATGGCCGTAACAGCCGAGATCACCGTAACCGAGATCGTCGGCAAGGATGATGATGACGTTGGGTCGGTCAGCGGTGGTCGCGGCGTCTGACAGAACAGTGGACAGGAGCAGGAGCAGCAGGAGGCTGGGGAGAGGGTGATTCATCGCAGAGGAAACGTGAGGCGAGATGTGACTGCTCAGGTCGATTCCCGCAATCCCGAGCACCGATCACCTTTGGTGCGGTGACCCTTTACGCCGACCTCCCCGGCGTTCTGCAAATCCGCCATCACCGCCGAAATCGCCGCGCACGGCCACGTCCTCACCCCCGGCCGCTCCGTCGGCGCCGAGAAAGTCGAAGACGACGGCGACCCTTTTATCCAAAAGATGCCGCGCCTCGTCGCCGACCTGCATGGTCAGTTTGCGGAGTCCGCCCGCCTCGAAACCCAAATCTCCAGCCAAATTCGCTGACTTTTTATCCGGCAAAAAGTGGGCGGTAAAAGATGGGGACCTCTGAATGCCCGGCTTTTCAGCCACGCGGATGACTGGCGCTTTTGCCGGCGGATTCAAACAGCTTACTTCTTTGCAGAGGGGTCTTTTGACGGGCCCGACTGAGCGTTCGGTGCGCGTGAGATCGGCTCGATGGAGGCGGGGTTGAACGTGCTGAGATCGGGCAAGGTGGTTTGCACGCCGGCGGCGGGCACGTCGAGTTTGGCGGTCCACACGATGCCGTTGAGGATGGAGCGGCGCAGGTCTTCGAGTTTCCAGTTGCGATAGAAATGCGGCATCACGACGGCGAAACCGCGACCGGTATCCGGGCGCTCGATACACCAGGAGACGGCCTCGGGTTTGGGCGCTTCGGGAGGGAGGAGTGCGGTGGCCAGCACGGTGGCGCGGGCGGAGAGTGGGGTGTTGGCGGGGCCGAGGTAGTTGTTCGTGTAGGGCTCGTCGTTCAGCGTGAATTCGCCGCAGCCGCGCCACACGGGATGTTGCGGTGCCCTCGGCGTGATCGTCGCCGCGGGGAAAATCTTGGCGAGCGAGACGTGATGCTGGCAGCTCTTGTGCGCGAAGTAGCCGCCCATCCAGTGCAGCAGCGGATGCTCGCCGTCGGGTTTGACGTCGGCGCCAAGCAGGCCGGTCGCATAGTGAACGCAGACGATGCCGCAACCGCGGTCCATCATGTCTCCGAGTTCAGCGAGGTTTTGCGTGGCGTTGGGCAGGCGGTTCGGCGGAAAGGTGTCGCCGATGAAAACGACGGTGGACGCGGCGGTGCGCACGGCGGCGTCTTTTGGCCATTCATAAAAGAGATCCACTTTTACGTCGGGCAGGTTGGCCATGGTCTCCAGACAGTGCTTGAGCAGACGTCCGCCGGCGGCGACCTCGTGCGTGCCGGGTGGATGGTTGGTCGGGCCGACGACGATGAGAATGCGGGTCGGTGCGGCGGCGAGTGCCGAGAGGACGGCTGACGAAAAAAACAGAATGACCAGAATGGTGGGTTTCATAAGAGGGAGGTGGGCCTGGCCGGTGGCTTACTTTTCGGGGTCGTCCGTTTTGATATAGGTCTTTGGCAGGGTGGCGACCCAGGCTGCCAATTGCGCGGCGAGTTTTTTTACGACGGCGGGTTGCTGCGAGGCGACGTTCTTCGATTCTGCGGGATCGGCCGCGAGGTCGTAGAGTTCGAGCTGGCCATCGTTCTTGCGGGTGGGGCGGCGCAGTTTCCACGGGCCTTCGCGAATGAATGAATCGCTCCCGGGCGCGCTGGTTTTCCACAGCAAGGGTTTGGTGCGCACGTGCGGACTCTGACCGAGCCACGCCGCCGAAGCGTCTTCACCTGCGAACTCGCTGGGGTTGATTTTTACACCCGCGATCGCGCAGAGCGTCGGCAGCCAATCTACTCCGCTGATGACCGACTGCTCGTCGGTGCGACCAGCGGGCACGTGGCCGGGCCAACGCACGATCCACGGTACATTCATGCCGCCTTCCCAATGCGTGTGTTTGCCGCCGCGCTGCGCGCCATTGCTGCCCATCTGATTAAAACGGAGTCCGCCGTTGCCGGCTTTCGTCATGTCCGCGCCCTGGTCGCTGTTGAAAACGACGATTGTGTTGTCACGCAGACCGAGTTGATCGAGCCGCTGCAAGATGCGGCCCACGCTGTCGTCGAGCGATTCGATATCGGCCAGGTAGCGGCGCATCCCGTCGTCGACGTTACCGCCGCCTTGGCGCACGTCGTCAAACTTGGCGCGCATCTGCACGGGGAAGTCAGTGGCGGTGACTTTCAAGTGTGCCCAGCGCTTCACCAAGGCCTCCCCGGGATTGACCGGATGGTGTGGAATGTGACCCCAGACGTTGACATAAAACGGCCCGCGCTGGTTTTTATCGATGAACTTAATGGCGGCGTCGTAGATGCGCGCATCACGTCCGCGTTCATCCGCCGGTTGCTTTTTCTTTCCGCCGGATGGCTCCTCTTCGTCGCCTCCGATGACATCGATGCCATAGGTCCCGGGTTTCTGGTCCGGACCGATGTGCCATTTGCCAAAGTGGCCCGTGGCGTAACCCTGTTTTTTCAATAGTTCCGTGATTGTGATGTGATCGGCAAAGCCGCCATTTGCCGGGTAAGTCGGATAGGTGGCGGGGAATTTCGAAGTCATCAAACCCGTGCGCGCGGGGCAGCAGGTGGCGCCGGTGGCGTGGTATTGCATGAAGCGCGTGCCATCGCGCGCGAGGGAATCGATGTGGGGCGTGCGGGCATACGGATGCCCATAACAATGCAGATCCCCGCGGCCGAGGTCGTCGGCGAGGAGAAAAACGATGTTGGGTTTGGCCGGAGGTGCGGCGGCGTGGATTGCGGCCGGCGGAAAAAGCAGCGAGAGGGTGAAGGCGAGAGTGTGGGTGAGGCTGGATGGTTTCATTCGCGTTGAGTCTGATGCGCTGAAGCTTGGTTTGGCGGGGTGGTGGTTATCGCGAGCGGGAGCGAGTGGCGATTCGGCCACGGGCTGACGCGTTTAGCTACAAAGAGGGGATTTCTTGGCGGGGCCGCCGGTTCACAGCGGGCGCTGGCGCACCGATTCAAGGAGCGGTGAATTCACGCGGGTGAGCCAGTCGACGAGGGGGCCTTTCATGCGGGTGGCTTCGGCGCGGGCTTGGTCGCGTTGGGGATTGCGGCCGACGAGGTTGTTCATCTCGTGCGGATCCGATTGGAGATCGTAGAGGGCGTCGAGGGATTTGTTGGTGGCGTTGCGGCCGAAAAGAAGTTGCCAGCGGCGGTCGGTTACCCTGAAGCCGGGGAGATTGGCGGCGGGCCATTCGGAGATGGCGATGCGGTTGGAATCTGCGGCGGGGTTTTCAATAAGCGGACGCAGACTGCGGCCCTCGGAGGGGCGCGCGGGTTGGCCGAGGTAATCGAGGATCGACGGGAAGAGATCGTGGTGGGAGGCGGGGGCGTTGATCACGGTTTTCGCAGGGATCACGCCGGGCAGGCGCATGAGCAGCGGGATGGGGAGGAGCCTTCATCGAGAACAAATTTCCCGGGCATCCCGTGGTCGCCGAGTTCCTCGCCATGATCGGCGGTGAAAATGACCAGCGTGTTTTGCGCGAGACCCCGTTCATCGAGGCGATGGAGAATTTCCCCGACCCAGTCGTCGATCTCCGCCATCATGCCGTAATAAATGGACGTCATCTGGCGGATGTTTTGCGGGTCGCGGTAGCGCGCGTCGTTGGCGGACTTGGCACGGTCGGCGGAGGGCGAGTGGGTGCGCGGGTCGCTTGCCGTGGTTTTCGCCCTGGTAACCGTTGCGCAGGAGGACTTGGTCGAAGGAGAGGAGGACTTGGTCGAAGGAGAGGAACGACGCCGGGAGATCCGACGTATCGACGTTGGCGTTGCTCCAGACGTGGTTCGATTTGAGGGCGTGGCCGGTCCGTCGGATGGGCGACACTCTTGTCGCCCCCGTCGCGGACGATTGTTCAATTTACATCAGCGAGTGTCGCCGCTCCGTCGGATGGGCGACACTCTTGTCGCCCCCGTCGCGGACGATTGTTCAATTTACACCAGCGGGTGTCGCCGGTCCGTCGGATGGGCGACACTCTTGTCGCCCCCTCGCGGACGATTGTTCAATTTACACCAGCGAGTGTCGCCGGTCCGTCGGATGGGCGACACTCTTGTCGCCCCCTCGCGGACGATCGTTCAATTTACACCAGCGGGTGTCGCCGGTCCGTCGGATGGGCGACACTCTTGTCGCCCCCTCGCGGACGATTGTTCAATTTACACCAGCGAGTGTCGCCGGTCCGTCGGATGGGCGACACTCTTGTC
>CAMDOF010000185.1 GCA_945903465.1 Opitutus sp. GAS368 | reverse complement strand
CGGTATCGCTCGTCGCGCACGGCGTGGTTGCCCCGCCCGAGGGTCATGAGCGTGGGGTAATGCCAGTCCGCGCCAGGATCGCGCAACAGCGGCACCAAGCTCCGACATTCCAAGTCGGTGCGCGGCGGAAGACCGGAGAGCTCGATCAACGTCGGGTGCAGATCCATGAGGTTCACTACGCGCTTTGAGCTGACGCCCTGCCGGAGCCCCGGCGCTGAAACCATGAGGACGGTGCGGGTGGCTTCCTCCCATAAGGAGACCTTTTCCCAATGGTGCTTTTCGCCCAAATGCCAGCCGTGGTCGGACCAGAGACAGACGATGGTTGAGCGGCCGTTCGGGCGATTCTCGATTGCATCCAAAACGCGCCCGAGACAGTCGTCGGCAAAACTAATGCTCGCGAGATACGCTTGAACAGCGAGACGCCATTGCCCGGCCGAGCGGATCTTATCGAAGAGGCCTTTCCCACTGCCGTAGTCTTCCGGGTCATCGGGGTCCATCATTCCTTCGCCCAAAGCGAAGCGCTTCCCGTAGGCTCCGATGTCGTCGAGATCAGATTCCAAGAATGGTGGGAGCGGAATGTCATCGAGGGGATATCGATCCAGATATTCCTGCGGCACATACCACGGCAGGTGGGGGAGATAAAATCCGCAGGCGAGAAAGAGCGGCCGCTCTTGGGGCTTGGCCAGCTCTTCGACGATGAAGTCTGCCACCTTCCAGTCGGGCATTTCATTCTTGGTCTTCCACGACGGGCCCCAATCCACGGTGGGTCGCAAGTTCAGCCCGTTCAACGTAGGATTGGCCGCGCCGTGGGGAAGCATACATTGCGTTTGGGAAGGCCAGTAGCGGTCCCACGAACGCGGATCCTGATCCTCACTGGCGTGATGGAAAATCTTGCCTGCGCCGATCACCGCATAGCCGTGATTCCGGAAGTATTGCGGTAATGTCACCCACTCGCGCAACACCGGCGAATTCCGCCAGCCCTTATCCCAGTGGGTGTAAACGCCTGTCGTAGAGGGGCGCAATCCCGTCAGCAGCGCAGTGCGGGACGGCTGGCACCAAGGCGACATCGCATAGGCGTTTGCAAAGGTCACCGCGCGGGTGGCCAAGCGGTCCATGTTGGGTGTCTTGGCGGCCGCGAAGCCCATCGCCCCGACCCAAGGCCGAAGATCATCGATTGCGATGAACACCACATCGGGCGACGGGGCGGCGTTCGCTGCGTGGCCGACAACCGACGCTACGCAGGCCAGGAGAAGATGTCGGAACGAGCGCACGGAATTTTCGCTGGCCTTCGCGGATTCGTTCAAAACCGGAACGTATTCGTCCAAACGAACGTCCGGGGAATATCGCGGATCTCGATGTCGTTTGCCGCGCCGGTCACGGTGGTTTCTTCCAAGTAGTTTTGGTCGCCAAAGACATTTTGAACCATCAATTGCGTCGTCCACCGGAATCGTTGGAATTTTCGCTCGTAGGCCAGCCGTAGGTCGATGCGCGTGCTATCCGGGTAAAGGTAAAGCCGGCGGACATTGGCGACCGTGATGTAGCCCTGCCGCAAGTTGCCCCGCCACTGTGCGGTGCCGCCGAACGAAAGTCCGCGGAAGGCGGTCGTCGTCAGGGCGTAGTTGGTATTGATACTGGCCGATCGCTGCGAGTTCGGCGTCGTGTCATCACCGCCTTGAAATACCTGGTAGGTCCCGTTCGTGGGCGAGACGAAGCCGAGTTGGTGGCGGCTAATCGGCAGGCCGGTCGCACCGGTGCCCACGCCGGTGGTCGTCAACCCGAGAGTCGAGGCGTTGGTGATTTGGCCACTGGTCGGGTCGAGTCTGGCAAAATAGGGACTGCCTGAATCCTTGAGCATCGCAAGCGTGAGTGGCACCTGGGCGCCCCGCGGATCGGCTGGACTTGCTGGAACCATCAGCGCGGGACCGGAATTCGACGAGATGCGAACGGTGGTGCCGTCCGAGTAGAATTGGTCGTTGTAGTAGATCGGAAGTTCGCGGTCACCGATGATGCGGCCGTTGTTTGTGCCGGCGTTCAGTTGCATCCGCCAATTTGGCGTCAGGCGGAAGGAGAGCGAAGCCTCGAGCCCCTTCGATTTCACAAAGATGGGCAGGAATTGGCCGCCATTGCGGCCGTTGATGCCCTGGGCATCCACCACATTGCGCTCAGGCAACGGAATGTTCACGGCCTCGCTGCCGGCTTCATTTTCGTAGTAGGCGAGGGAGCCGGACACGCGCCGGTTCCACAGGTCCAGCTTCAACCCGGCTTCCCGCGCGCGGCCGATGCCGGGGGGCAAGTATTCATTTGCCGGTGTGGGGCTGAATCCGCCCTGGCCCGCGAGTGACTTCGCTGTGTTGGCGTAGACGCCGAACGCCGGGGTGAAATTATAAACTCCGCCAACGATCCAAGTATTGATGGTGGTATCGGTGAGACGCAGGAGGGTCGTGCGGTCGTCGATCTTGATTTTGTCCCAGCGTGTTCCCGCCATCAACTCCACCTTGCCGTCGAACCACGTGCTGAGCAGGTTGGCGTAGGCCGCCTTCTGGTCCTCTTCACGAATGGTGAGGGGATTGTCGCCGGCAAACCCGAGGGGATTGAGGGCGGTCGGCGGCACCAAGCCGGGCGCCATCCGGTCGCGCCACGCATACCCGGGCGCCGAGAGGTCGCTATTGTTGTAGCCTGATTGAATGGGGAAGTAGAAGTCCGGTCGCGGAATGAGATTGATCCGGGTCGTGATCGAAGGATTCCAGGTGGGATCGATCGTATATTGTCCGTCGGGCCCGACCGCATACTGGCGCTGCTGGGCGAACCGCTGGCCCTTGAATCGATACTCGGCGCCGGTGACGAATTGGTTCTTCGCCCACGAAGGGAAATCGAATTCGTAGACGGAATTCAGCTGGCCGGTTCGGGTGTAGAATTTGTTGATGAATCGCGTTGGAGTCATACGCACGGTCCACTGGTTGCTGATCGCGCGGCTGTCGGTGGGTGCAATCAAGTCGTTGCTCGACATCGTCGAATTCAGGAGGGGAATATCCTGGCGGTTGAATGCGGCGCGGACCGCCCATTTGCGGGTGATGTTTCCCTCAAGGGACAGCGTGAAAGTCTTGGGGTCAGAGAGGCGAATCCGGCCGGAACCAAACAGCGAGCGGTAGTTTTTCCAATCGAGGGGTCCGTTGGCCACCACGATTCCGGCCGTATTGCCGCGGAACAGCAGGAGGTCCGTGCGTTGGCCGTTGCGTGAATCCTTCAGCGAGTTGTCGCGCAGGATGAAGCTGGTGTCGGAGCGGTTGCGGTTGTTCTCGGAGAAATTTTCGAAATTGCCCCTGAGCGTGAAATTTTCCGAGAGCTTGTAGGCGAGGTCCAAGTAGATGCCACGCGAGGTATCACTCAGGTTATCCTGCCAATAGCGCTGGTCGCCGGCGGTGGCGGCGACGCGGGCACTCAAGGCCCCTTTGGAAGCATTGGCATCGATCTGATAGCGGAAGGTGCCGTCGCTGTCGGTAATGATCCGCCCTTCCAAGAAGTTCCCGGGGCGGGCTCTTTTCGTGACGGTGTTGACCGTTCCCGCCGAGATGCCCTGCCCGTAGAGCAGCGACTGGGCGCCGCGCAGGATTTCTACCCGCTCGGTGCTGAAGAGATCGGTGCGGGCGATGTGGAGGAAGCCGTTGCGGCGTCGCTCTTCCTTGCTGAAGAGACCGCGAATCCGAAATTGATCCACGCCGTTGGGGGCGGAGCCGGGGCCGGAGTCGCTGCGGAATTCAATGTTCGGTGCCATCAGCATGACGGACGTCACATCGGTGGCCCCAATCTCATCGATAAAGGTGCGCGTGTAGGCATCCATGCTCAGCGGGAGGCGGCGAATTTCCCGATTGGTTCCCGTGACGCCCATGGTGTTGGTCGCGTCGTAGGAATCGTTTTCGGCTACAATTTCGAACGGGCTCAGGACGATGGCCGTTTCGCTCCTGGCCGGAGATGCGCTGGGCGCGACCTGCCCGACGGCGGGCAGGGCGATCACCGCGGCTAACAAAGCGGTGGCGCACGTGAAAGGGTTCGGACGGATTTTTGGGTTCATCGGATTATAGGGTTTGGGGACGTTGAGATATTGGGGGCGGCTTTCGTGCGGTTGGGCGTTCGCAGCTATTTCTTTTGGTTCTTCTTCATGTAACCGGGTGAACCATCGCGGAGCTGGGCGGGCACACTCAGGTCTTCCGTGCCGTTGCGTTGCACTTTATCCAATTCGAGGTGCGTCCAGCCCGGGCGGAACGTCGGCTTAAGAAACTGGTTCAACTCGGGCAGGTTGGTGACGGCCATCTGGGCTCCGTCCCACAGGATTTTCTTGCCCGGCGCGCGCAGGGCGAAATTTCCCAGGACCACGAATTCAGTCAGCCGCGTCGAGTAGGCGAAGTGCGAACCGGCCCACTCGGGGTCGCCCTTGCGGATGGCCTGAGTCCAGGCGAGGTAGGGGTTGCCCAGCGGATCGGGTCGCCGGAGGGTCTTGGGCGGCAGACTGGGTTGGAGCTCCCGCATTCTCGCTTCCGGGATGATGCGCGGGCTGTTGCAGTAATCCTGACCATCGAAAATAGTGCCCTTTTCACCGACATAATACTGACCGCTCTTCGTGAGCGCACGCCCGGCGTCGAGGTCCTTGGGCTGCGGCGGCTGTTTACCACCGTCGGACCACGTGACTTTCACCGGCGGCATTTTCCCGCGGGCCGGAAATTCATAGGTAATGGCTGACCACGCAGGAAAGCTCTCGACCACCGCTTGGGGAGACTCGGCTTGGATGCTGATCGGGTCGCCGAGATTCAAGGCGTAGAACGCGGCGTCCATCGTGTGGCAGCCCATGTCGCCCAGCGCACCGGCGCCAAACTCGGACCAACCGCGCCAGTCGTGCGGATGATAGGCGATGTTGTAGGGCCGCTCGGGAGCATGCCCGAGAAACAGTTCCCAATCCAATCCCGCGGGAATCGGTTGCGGGGCGGGACGGTCGGTCCAGCCCTGCGGCCAGATCGGACGGTTGGTCCAGATGTGGACCTCGCGGATGGGCCCGATCACGTCGGCGTCGATCCACTCCTTCACCAACCGGATGCCTTCCATTTGGTGGCCTTGGTTGCCCATTTGGGTGCAGACTTTGGGATTCTGTTCGGCAAGGCGGCGCAGTTCGCGCGCCTCCCAGACCGTGCGCGTGAGCGGTTTCTGGACGTAAACGTGGATGCCCATCGCGACGGCCATGTAGGCCGGCAGGAAGTGCATGTGGTCGGGCGTGCTGATGACGAGCGCGTCGATCTGGTCGCTCATCTCGAGTAGCATCTTCCGGAAATCCTTATAGCGTTTGGCGCGCGGAAACGCCGCGAAGGTCTCCTGCACCTTCTGCAAGCCCCAATCGATGTCGCACAACGCGACGATTTCCTCGTCGGGAAACGATTGAATGTCGGCGAATCCCTTGTTGTTGAAACCCATGCCGGCGATCCGGATCTTGGCTCCGGGCTGTATTGCGCGCGGCGGGCGAACCTTCGGCGCTGAGGTGACGGTGACGCCGGCGCAACCGGCGAGACCGAGCATGGCCGCGGCCGATGCGGTAAGTTGCAGGAACTCGCGACGCGTCACGGGGGAAGTAGTGCTCATGGCAGGAATGAGAGCGGTTGTTTTAGGGCTTCGTATGCAGGGCCGCGCCGAGGTGTTTTTGCAGCAGACGTTTGGTCGCGAGCGCCCCCTCGCGTTCGCCGAGTGGCGGGATGGCGGGGCGGGCGGGCGGCGGGGTGCGGGGTGAACCACCCGGGCCTTCGTATTCGACCTCAATCCATCCCCGGTAGCCGGAGTCTGCCACCAGGCGAAGCATCCGGGCGTAGTCGGTGTAGCACTCGTCGCCGCGGGCATCGAAGTCATGCGCCTTGGCGCAGACGCATTTGGCGTAGGGCAGCATCGCCGCCACTCCTGCGTAACGATCATGAAACTCGGCGCTCGCGCGGTTCTTTTGGAAATTGCCGAAATCAGGCAAGGTGCCGCAGCGGGAATTTCCAACCTGCTTTACGATCGAGGCGATCCATGTGCCGTCACAGTAATTCCCCTCGCCATGGTTCTCGATCAGCACGTCCAGATTCAGCGGTCCGCTCAACTCGACCAGTCGGGCCATGCCGTCGGCCACCAGGCGCGTTTGTTCGTCGACCGGGAGCTTGAGGTCACTGCGGGCGTTAACCCGGATGCCGCTGCAACGGAGGGTGGCGGCGGCCTCTAGCCACGGGCGGAACTTCTCGGCGGACTTGCGGCGTCCGGCCTCGGTCGGTGCTCCGAGCGGATCGTAGAGGTCAACCAAGATGAGCACGTTTTTTACGCCGGCGTCGGCAGCACGGCGATTCAACTCCGCCAGGGAGCCCGGGTTCTTATGATGCTCGCCGAGGAGGAGACCGCTGTAGTCCACGCCCTCGAAGCCGAGTTCTCCCGCCATGGAGGGAAACTCGAGGGTATCGCGTTTCGTGAAACCCGGTTCGCCGCGGAACGCGCGGTGAAAGGTCCACTGGCCCATCGTGAGCCGGTAGCGCGGAGTATCGGTTGCGGCGCCGGCAAGCCTCAGCGCAACGGCGCTGGAGGCGAGCGCGGCGGCGGTGGTGGATTGGAGAAATTGGCGGCGATTCATCGGAGAAAGTTACTTCGGCTAGCGAATTTCAGGTGCGGGCCAGCTCGGGCACTTCCATGAAGGCGTAACAGAGCATGTGGAGGATGTGCATCTGCACGTCCTCCACGCGGCCGTAGTGGGTGTCCTCGATGACGATCGTCTGGCGCGCGATTTCCGCGAGGCGCCCACGCTTCGCGCCGACGATGGCGGCGGTTTCGAGGCCGTGCTCATTGGCCCACTCGAAGGCTTTTACGAGATTGGGTGAGTTGCCGCTCACGCTGGCGGCCAACAGCACGTCGCCGCTGCGCGCGTAGTTCTGGAGCTGACGGACGAAGGCGTCGTCGTAGCTGTAATCGTTCCCGAGTGCCGTGAGCCAGGCGACGTTGTCGGTGAGCGAGAGCACGCGGAAGCGTTGCGGCAGCTTGTCCGACGAGCCCTTGCCCAGATCGGTGGCAAAATGGGAGGCGTTGGCCGCGCTGCCACCGTTGCCGATCGCGAAGATCTGCGCGTCGCGCAGCCACGCCGCGCGGACGGTTTCCGTCAGTCGGCTGACGTCGTCGAGAGAAACGGAGTCGAGCGCCTTATGTTGGGCGGCGATATAGGATTGGAGCCAGGTTTGCATGGAAAATTGAGGGTTGGGCTCGCCGGCGGCGTGGAGTCGCTGTGCTGCGTAAGCCAGGGCACCGGCGGTCACGGCGTCCTCGCGCAGGGCGGCGAGTGCCACCCGCGGTCCGGGTTGAAATGCGTCCATCACGAAGTGACGCAAGTGTCGCGCGACGAGGGCGCGAAATGGTTCGCCGATGAGCGATACGCCACCGCCGATCACGATTACCTCCGGGTGAAAGAGGTGCGTGGCGTGCGACAGGGCGAGGGCTAGTTTCTGCGCTGCTTCGTCGAGAATGCGCGCAGCGAGTGCATCGCCGGCCGCCAGCGCCGGACCGAGGTGGCGCGCTTCGTGGCCGGGTGCGGCGGCGACATGTTGGGCGAGAGTGCTCTGTGGTTCCTCCGCGGTGGCTTCGCGCACGCGCCGGTCGAGGCTCCAGCCGGAACAACAGTCTTCCGGCGTCTGGCCGGTGCCGTCCAACCACAGATGCCCAATCTCCGCCTCGCCGGGAGTAAACCCGTGAAAGACGCGCCCGTCGCACACCAACCCACCGCCCACGCCGCTGCCGACGGTGACATAGGATACCGGATTGCAGCCCCGACCCGCGCCAACCAGCGCCTCTCCGAGTGCGGCGACGTTCGCATCGTTCTCCACGTAAACCGGCAACTTTGAAAGCTCTGCCAGCCACTCCCCGAGGGGGAACGCATGCCAGCCCGCGACATGATACGACTTTACGATGCGACCTGTGCGCCAGTTGACCGGACCACCGTAGCCGACACCGATGGCGCGAGGTTGGTGCTTTTCGATGAGTGCCGGGAGTGTTGCCGACAGTTCCGCCCGAATTCCTTCGGCCCCGGAAGCCGCCGATACATTAAATCGGCGACGGTCAACGAAGCGGCCGTCTGCGGTGCCCGCAACCACCTGCAGCTTCGTCCCGCCAATCTCGATGGCGAGGTAGCGGTCGTCTTTGGCGCGGGCGGGGGTTGCCGACTTCATCGCTTGATATTATCAGGCGGGGGCGCAGGTTCCTACGACAAGTCCTATGCGAAAAACGACAATTATTCATCCGCGACTCCAGCTGCCAAAACGCTCGCGCAGCGAACTCGATGACCTGGAGGAGGAGCGACGGAATTGGCTCGGCTCACTCGGGGCCGTGTCGCCGTTCCAGCCGCTGTTTGATCATCTCCCTGGCGTCTGTGTTTTTGCCAAGGATGGCCGGGGACGCACGATGTTCGCCAGTCGCGGGATTCTTGATCGTTACCGGATGCGCCATGAGCGCGAAATGCTCGGCTTGACCGATTTTGACATCAATCCCCGCCACATGGCGGAGCACTATGTGAAGGACGACCGCCGGTTACTCTCCGGCCGGGCGCAGATGATTGAACGGCTCGAACTCTGGTTTGATCCTCAGGGCCTGCCTGATTGGTTTGTTGTGACCAAGCTCCCTCTGGCTGATGCACGCGGTCGCCGTGTCGGCATCATGGGTGTATTGCGACGCGCCGAAGACCACGAAAAGCGCCTGCCTTTGTTTCAGACGGTATCACGGGCCGTTGATATGATCCGGCGCGATTTCGCCCGACCGCTGGTCATAGCTGACGTTGCGGAGGCGTGTGGTGAATCACTCCGCCAGCTCCAGCGGCGTTTCCATTCCGCGTTCGGCACGACCCCGCAGGAGTTCCTGATCAAGACCCGCGTGCTCAGCGCGGCGCGCCTGCTGGAGGAAACGAGATTGACCGCGTCTGAGATTGCCCAGCGCTGCGGCTTTGTGGATGCGAGCAGTTTTGCCGGTCAGTTCAGGCAACGAACCGGCATGACGCCGCTGGCCTATCGTCGGGCGCACGTCGGGACACCTAGCTAAGAGACGGGTGGATTCGTGCGTATGGCGTGATGACATGGGCACCCGGTCCCGCTGCGAATGGACCGCAAACGTCGGAAATACTACGTCTAATGGCGCAGGACGGTCAGTTGGCCATCCCTTCGCCCGGTTCAACTCGTCCCTGATGCTCAGATTTCTCCCGGGGCAAAGATCGATTCCTTCACCCACCCCGTCTTGCGTCGCAATTTCCTCGCGCTCTCCAGTGCTCTTGCCGCGGGTGCAGCGTTGTCGTCCGGTCTCCCATCGTCCGCCTTTGCCGCCGACTCCGACCCCGTCGCCGTCCCGGTATTATCACTGTGAGCGAAACCATCAGGGACTCGATGGTCGAATTATCCAGCCAGCGCTGGAGGTTGGTGCCGTGAATGTGAAAGTCCGGCGGCGCCAGCGCCTCGGCGGGATGCCCAACTTCTACTACCGAGACGCGGCATGATCATTTCAGTTTTTGGACCAGACGGGCAGGGGGCGACCGCGTTCAGTTCCGGGCTGGGGGTGGTGACGCAAAATGGAGCCGTGACCGTCGAGGACGCCTCGTTGATGCACGTCGAGTTCGCCTGCGGCGCCATTGGCAGCTTCGAGTCGAGTTGCTTCGCCACGGGTCGAAGGAATCACAACACTTTCGAGATTTATGGCAGCGAAGGCAGCCTCACATTTGATTTGGAACGTATGAACGAGCTGCAGTTTTTTTCCGAAGCGATCCCGGCCATCCGCAGGGATTTCGCACCATTCTCGCGACGGAGTCGTCCCACGACTACGTAGCGAATTGGTGGCCGCCGGGGCACATCATCGGCTACGAGCACGGCTTCGTGCACGGGGCCGTCGACTTTCTTCAGGCAGTCGCGTCCGGTGAACCGATCGCGCCCGATTTCTCCGACTGGGTCAAATGCATCAAGGTGCTAGACTCCGCACAGCGATCTGCGGCCAGCGGGCACCGCGTGAAGGTCTGCTGAGGCCGGGGCTTCTCTACGCGGAAACGTGTCTTTTCGCCAGTTCATGCGTCACTGGTTCCTGCGGCCTGTGGCTGTTCCACCGACGCATTCAGCAGGGGCGGACGCCTGGAAAGACCGCCTTGATTGACGACGGCGTCATCCGTTCTTTCCTACATCGGAAATCCGTGGAGGTCGGATCAATAAAAAAGCGACGTGATTGCGATTGCTGGCGATGCGTGCGCGGAACTGCGTGGACCTACTGGTCGGGCAGGCAATCCGAACGAAACCCAGAAAGTTGCGGCCCTCCGATTTATGCAGTCCAGTTCAGAGGCTGGCGTCCCTTCGGCATGGTGCATCACCACTGCTTCATCGGTGCGTTCCTGAGCGGCACCGACAAGACCGACGAGGAATCGCAGGCTCGCCCGCACATCAGCTGGAGGCGGCGTAGCTCCAATTGTGGCAGCGTTGTCGTGAAGAAACGCTAGTAAGGTCGGGTGGCTGCGAGCCTTCGCGTGTCAGGACGATTTCATCCAAAGAATAGGCCGAAGTGCGGCTGGTCTGGCCGGAGCGACGGGGCGGCGGCGCAGCCGCGAACCCGGAGCGGAGCGCCAGACGAGCCGCGCCGTGCCGCCCACCTTCGCCCACCAGCCTTGCGCGAGCCGCGGAGCCGGCACGAGCGGAGCGGCGAGCGCAGGGCTGGCGTTGGGGGCTGATCGCCGGTCTACGGCTAAAATATCAAGAACGCGTCAGAAAATACTGGACGATCACAGTGGCCATCGCCCCGCCCAAGGTGCAGGCGGCCAAGGGCCACGCTTTGGTTCCGAGCGTCACGCGGTTGAACCAATGCTGGGCTTTCATTGCTGCGACCTGATGCTCCTTCGTCGCGGTATGGAGTGCGGCACAAACTCCCTCAAGTCGTGAGATGCCTCGGTCGGCAGATTCCTCGAATCTTTCGGCACACATGTCCAAGGACCGTGCGGTCTGCTGCTCCTTGTTGTGCCAAGTCGCGATGTTTTGCTCCAAGAGCTTTTGGTGTGCGGCGAACATAGCGCGGGTGTCGGCCGTGGCATTGGCCGTGGCTGCTTCGTGCTTGGTGCAAAGCCGGGCGAATTCGGCGAGTAGTTTCTCCCGTTCACCGGCGAGTGCTTCGGGGACCTGTCGCGAGATGCAGGTAAACACTGCCATGCCCTCGGCCAGGAGAAGCAACGGATCGCCCGTATCGAGCGTGCGCAGGTTCGCGACGTAGCGGAAAAACATCTCGCGTTGGTCGGTCGGCAGATAAGAGCCGATGCGATCATACACCGAGTCAGGAAATCGGGCCGGTGCTGTCATGGGTGGAGCAGCGAGCGCGCGGAATCGAGGGCCGCGTCGATCTGTCGCGCGTAGGCTTCAGCGCGCACGCGTGCGGTGCCTCCGTTAAGAAGTGGCCCGCGTCGCGACGCCTCCGCCGTGCCCACCTGGGCCGCCGTCAGGCCTCGGTTGTCGAGTTCGGTCTGAATCTCCCGGGCACGCGTTTTCAGGTCGATGACGACGGGCTCGGCCTGAGCGAGGAAGGCACGGCCGGGCTCGGTGTCCTCAAAATATCCGAAATCATCGCCCGCGATATGGTTCTTCACGACGAGGTAGCGGGCGCGATTGCCGAGGGCGTTGGCCCAAGTGAACAACGTTTCCACGCTGCTCGCCGCGCTGGTGATGGTGGCGACTGCCGTGAAGCGGATGCCGGTGGCGTCGAGTCCATCGAACATGGTGTCGAACCATTGGAAGGTGTCGCGACCAGACCCGGCGGCGAGATCGGCCAATGCGATGCGCGCATCGGCGGCGAGTGCGATGTCGACGAAACGGTCGAGGCCGCGTTCTGCGCGGATGTCGAGTTTCTCCGCTGAGGGAAAGAAGTGGCTCAAGGAGCCGCGCTGTTTGTTCTCGGTATCGCAGTCAAACAAGGTGGCGGGGATGCCGCGCGTGGCGTAGTAGTCGGCAACGGAGGTCGCGACGGTCGTCTTGCCGACGCCGCCTTTGCCTCCGCAGGAAAAGACGATGAGTTTGGATGAAGTGTTCATGGTGACCGTGTCAGTTTTTCGAGTGGTTTTTCAGGGTCGTAGTTGAGCCAATTGGCGGGAGCGGTAGCGGTAGCGGGCCGCGTGGGTGGGCGTGGCGCAGCCGGCGCCGGGCGTGTGGGTGGAACGGCCGAGGTCTCACGCTGGGGCAAAGAGAACACCGGTCGGCGGCGCGCACGGACCTTCACGAATGAAAAGATGTTGGCCGGGGCGGTGCGCAGGCCGAAGCGCGAGCGCAGTTCCGCGGCGATTTCCCGATAACCCAAACCGCGTGCGCGGCTTTCCCGGATGAATTCCGTGTGTGGAATGAGTTTCGACTGAAACGGTTTGCCCGGCATCGGTGCGTTCAAAATCGTTCAAACCTGTTCAAGCCTGTTCAAACAAATCGCGCGGATGCGCGTCGCGGCATGGTGAACTTTGAACCGACTTTGAACGCGCGACTGCGCCGCCGTCGGGGATTCCGAACGCCCAAAACGGCGTTAGGGATATTGCGTCTATTTTTATCATGATTGGGATTTTCAGGCGTTTTTCGTGATCAAAAATCGAGTGTGCTATTCTTCGGGTTTACCGTTGGCCAGAGTGAGTGGGGTTGAGTTGATGGTTGGCGTCTTCTTCGTGATGAATCGCATGCTTCGTTGGTCAGCTGGGATCGTTTTGTGTGAGTTGGGCGTTAGGCTGGACTGTGATGGTTGAGATTCGGATGATGTCCCTTTTGACCATGTTGAAATAGCGTTCGTCTTTGATTTGAAGGTGCAGGCCATGGTTGTTGCGGAGGTGCTCCATGATGCGGTTGAGGTTTCTCCCATGGATGGTGATTTGGTGCTCAGTAAGGGTGAGGGTGAGGACCTCGTGGCCGAGTTCATTGCGCCACTGCCAGCGATAGAGCCATGTGAGCGGGAAGCCCTCGGTAGAGCCGTCGAGTTGGGTGAGAACCAGGGTGCGGTGGCGGTCGTCCGACTGGCAGCACCCCGGATCAGGTGAAGATGGACTCTCGCTGGATGAGCCGCGAGTTGCGGACGTGGGACCCGTGCCGGGATAGAAATCGATGGCCATGGTAGTGTGATCAGAGGCTGATACGCATGCGTGGTTGCTCCGCAGGGTGGATCGCGGGCGTGTAGTGGTGGTCCGACGGCTCGATGGGAATCTTCGGCACGACGGGTTTGATCCGTGGGGTGTTTTGCACTTTGGATTCGGCAACGACGACCCGCTCGGTTCGCGGGGTTAATGGGGAGAAAATTTCTCGGACGCGAGCGATGACCTGCCGCGCCCACCGGAGCCGACGTCCGCGCGTCGGCGTCCAAAGATCGAGCGCTGCCTGTCGGGG
>CAMDOF010000184.1 GCA_945903465.1 Opitutus sp. GAS368 | reverse complement strand
GCGCCGCAGCGTGCGCCCGGCGTGGCGCTGCAGCGTGCGCGTGGCGCCGCAGCGTGCGCCCGGCGTGGCGCTGCAGCGTGCAGCGTGCGCGTGCGCGTGGCGCTGCAGCGTGCGCGTGCGCGTGGCGCTGCAGCGTGCGCGTGCGCGCGGCGCCGAGCGCGATCTGGCGGCGTTCCTGGATTCGAGCGTGGCACGGATTTCCTGTCCACCGATCGAGAGCTTCACTGGACAGGCGTTTCATCGCGGCGCAGCCGGCCTCACCCCGGAGCAACTGGAACGTGCGCAACCAGCCATTGCGCGCGCCGCGTGCAGGCCGGCAAGCTCACGAGCACGACCCTGGCGGTCCGGATGAAAAAGGCGCTGGGGCGCGAACCTCTCGCCGAGTTTGTCGTCACCATGATCGGGGGCACCGCAGCGCAGCCGACGTTTTCCTGGCAAGTGGATGCGGCGGGCCGGCGCGAACTGGAGCGCGCACGGCTGCGCCGCCGCGTGCTTTGCACGACCCGCAAGCTGTGGAGCACCGGAGCGGATCGTCCACGCTTTCCGCGGCCAGGGGCACGTCGAGGAACTGTTCCGCCGCTTGAAAAAGGGTGGCGTGGTGCCCTGGGGTCCTTCGTCTCAATGGGCCGACGCTTCGTTGCAGTTGCCCACCTTCGCGATCGTGCTCGGCCTGACGTTGGTGGCGCTCGCAAAGCTGGCCCTCGGCACGAAGCAATCGGCGCCGGCCTTCATGCAGGACCTCGCGAACATCAACGCCACGCTCGTGCGCACGAAAATCGGCCTGCAAGGGCGTCGCCCGACGGTGATGGTACCGCCCGAACTGTCGCCGGCGCAGCAGAAAGCCGGGCGGCTCCTCGAGCTGGACCGCTGGCTGCCATCACTTTATTCAACTATGAACGAGCTCCCACCTCTTGAGATGAGAATCATCCCTACAATTGGAAGAAAATCCGGAAAGTCGGGCTAGTAAACTGGATTTGCGGGTGGAGGGGTTTACGTTTGGCTGCACGGACGTTCGAACACCATGGTCGAGGCTGAATTCATCTACGGTCATCTCAACCGCCGGAGTACGGGTAATCCGCCCGTCGCGGATCAGGGACAGATCCAGCTCGACCGGCTTCGGGCGCAGCAATGGCGCCGGCTGGCGTTGGGCCGGCGAAAGGGACGTCTTCGAGTCGATCGCCGCGGTGAAGAAGCGCTTCAACATCGACGACAAGCGCATAATCCTGCGCGGATTCTCGCGGGGTGGGGAAGGGGCATGGCACATCTCGCTGCATCATCCGGATCGCTTCGCCGCCGCCGAGATTGGCGCAGGCACTGTTTCGCGCACTGCCGAGATTCTCAACGAGCCCGGACAAAACGCACGAGAGACATCGCGAGTGCAAAAACGAAAGCGTAACCGAAGCGGTTGAGGCGCTGGGCTCCTGTTCACGCCGTTGGCGCCACGCCCCGCGGGCGGTCATCGCGAGACCGCGAGACCGCGAGGACCGGCACGATACAAAGGCTCAGCAGCCGACCCCGGGTGCTGTGTACGAACGACGCGGGTCATACCCAAACGCTCACTGCGCCGATTGCGCGGCCCAGCAGCGCATAACCAAATCCCGCCAGAATCGGATGGGTAGGACCGGCTTTCCGAAAAGCATTGCGCACGCCGCGAACGCCGAACTCGGCGACTTCAATATCCAGCAGCCGTTTACCACGGCATTGATCGCGGCAATTACCGCAGTGATCTCTTGAAACCGCGGGCGCGGCAAAATCCTTCGAAGCCACGCTCGGCGAAACCAGCACCCGCTTCGGTCGGGACATCCACGCATGCGCAATCCTGCGCGACCACTTCCACTTGGCTGTCGTCATGCCTGTTCCGAACTTGGCCGCAGACGTCCCGCTTCCGTTCCGAAACCGACGACAACAGGAGCGCTGCGCACAGTGCGCGCGGCTCACTGGACGGAGGCGATTTTTTCGTAGTGGCGACGGCCGCGGTGAAAAATTTCCAGCACTTCCTGCCGGTGCGCTTCCGTCGCAAAACGGGGCGAATTTTTCACGTCCTCGATCAGCCGATCGATCCAGCCGAGGACGATGCCGGCATCTTTCGCGATGGCCACCGGCTCTCCGTTCCGCAGCAGGTAAACCGGACTCGTATGCGCGAACAGGTGCGAGTCGTTCGTTACCTTGCGATGCGCTGCCCCGCGTACCCGGGCCGCCACCCACGCGCTCGCGTTCACCTCTAGCAGGTGCGAAAGCTTGGCGGCGGTTCCGTCCGCGGATGGCTCGGCCTTCGCCACGACCTCCCCATTCACGATCAGCTCCAACGCCTGCATCGGAGGAATCGAATGGGCCTCGGCGGTAACGGTGACACGCTTTGGTCCTGTCAGCCGAATCTCGTCACCCGGTCCCTTCCCGTCGACATTCAGGAAGAGCATCGGTCCGTTCGAGACAAACGTGCGCCCCGCCCGGTAGCCTTCGATCCACTTGGGATAGGTCAAAGGCGGCTCGACTTTCACGTAAACTCTCCCGCCGCCGGAAATTGACCCATTGTCCGGCACGTCCATCTGCGTGTCTGTCCCGGCTGACGCGGTGCACCTCAGGCCCGAATTCAGCACGCGGTAATACAGGTACGTTGTTGCCACTTCATCGGAATTGCTGAGCACGTCGAGCGCGTTGATAACGCCCAACGCCAGGTCGATCGGAAACTCGCGCGCCTGGTGCGGCCCGAGCAATACTCCCAACCGGGTGGCCGGATGTGCGTAGCTGACGACGCCGCCCATTTCCTGCACGCGTTTCGCGGTCGAATAGTTTGGTGGGTAATCCTCCCAATAAGGCCGCTCACCGGAGAAAAACGGCTCCACCAGCCGCTTGATGCCCAGCAGCGGCATATGTCCGTACATGTCGGACGTGTTGCGAAACTCTTCTTGGACGACCATCATCGTTTCGCGGCTCGAGGCGGGATCGACCTCGCCATCGCGGAAGAATTCGGTGTCGAAGACCCGCGTCGTGTACTGGCGGTTGGAAATCAGGAGATTCGCGACGCGGATGTCCTCGCCCGCTGCCAGCAGCTCACAGTCTGCCATCGTCATATAGAGTCCTCCCTCCCGGTGGTTCGGGTGCATATGCACATCCCCCGAGTACCAGCCGAGGGCGGGCATATCCACGACGCGCTTGAGCGTGATCGTTTCGGTGGTCGTGCGATCGTTTAGTTCGATGAAACTCAGGTTGAGGTCCTTCGTCACGGGCTCGTACTCGAAGCCCTTGACGGCCTCGACGGTGTATTTTCCGGGCGGCAGCACGGTCTGGAATTGTCCGCGGGCGTGAAAGAAACGTTCCCTCCGCCCGCGGCCGATGCTGCCCTCCGGAATGTGGTATTCGCCTTGCTCGCCGCGCAGGTAAATGCGCGCGGTGATCGGATTACCCTGCTGGTCCTGCAGCCGAACCCATAGCCGAGACGAGCTGTCCTTTTCCGCCGGCGTGGCGGCCGGCGCCGTTGCCGCCATCGCCAGTGCCAGGCCGAGCAGAGAGATGCGATTCATAAAGGTTTTTTAAAAAAGGGCGTGTCCGACAAATAACTTTCGAAAGGCAATTTTTCGGAGCTGCGAGCGCCAGCGAGTGGAAATAGGCGAACCACTCGCTGGCACTCGCAGCTCCGTCTTGGACCGAGGGTGCCGGCTTGCATCAATACGAGCCCTTGATACCGACGGAGATCCCGGCGCCAAATTCCTCCGTGCGGTTTTGGCGGGCATAGAACGGCGTTTGCGAGCTGTATCGCATCAGCTCGGTCGATTGGTTGAAGACGTTGTTGATGCTCGCGACGAACGAAAGCCGCCGGCTGATCCGGTAGGAGCCGCTGAGGTCCATCTTCGTGACCGGATTGAAGTATTCGAAGCCATCCGGGCCGAAGGCCGGCTGCGCCCCCCGCCGGTTCAGGCCGCGATAATTCCACATCGCGACGATGCCCAGGCGCGCGCGGTTGAACGAAAGCCCCCAGTTGGCGCTTTTGGGGATGAAACTGGAAAACTGCGCCTGCTGATTTCCCTGCAGCTTGAGGTACGTGCCATTGGCGAACACCGTGAAGTAGGCGCCCCATCGGCCCAGTTCGCGGAGCGAGTACCGAATGTTGCAGTCCGCGCCCACAATCCTGGCATCGCCCGAGTTGAACTTGGTCGAGAGATTCCAGCCGACATACCGCGGGTCGTCGATGCCGACCTGCTGCAGGTCCGCGATCGTGGCGACGCGCACGGAGTCACCAAAGAAGTTGCTGATCTCTTTCATGAACACCCCGCCGCTGATCAGTCCGCCGCTCTTCGTATAATATTCGAGCGACACATCGTAGTTGTTGGCGGTCCACGGCTGCAGTCCGGCGTTGCGGACCGTGATGGTGCCCTTGATCACGTTGGGGTCCTCCAATTGATCCTGGGTGAGGTCGCGCTCGTTGATGACGGTGCGCGGAATGATGTCTGAGAAATTCGGCCGGCCATAGGTGCGGGCGTACGCGGTGCGGACGAGGAAGTTCTCGCGCACATCGACGGTGAGGTGCAGGCTGGGATAATAGCCGTCGTACGTGCGCTTGGAATGCGCCGTGCGTTCTTTGAGCGTGAGCCGCAATTGTTCCATCGAGTTGAGCGCGCCCGCTTCTGGTTTCCGAATCGAGACGCCTGCGGCGGTCTTGGCAATCGTGCCGTTGGGATTACGCACGAAAACGGCGTTGGGATCGTTAAGCGCGCCCACGCCGTCGCCGGCGGTGTGCTCATAGCGAACCCCGGTCAGGACTTTCAGCCGGCTGCGAAACAGCCGCGCCTCCGCCTGCGCGTACAGCGCGGAAACGGTCTCGCGAATCCGCTCGGAGTTGTTGATCCGGCCCTGTTCCGCCGCCACCTTCTGCGCGTCGGTCTGCGAGAAGAGCGCCGGATTCGCCTGGTGCGCGGCCCACGCACGGCTGGGCGAGACCCATGGGATGTTCTTAAAACCGTAGTTGGAATCCTGATTTACGTAGACCTGCATCAGGGTGTTGGGCGGCGGCGAATCGATCGTGGCTGGGTTGCCATCGGGACCGTTGAACGTCCAGGCCGGGCTGTCCGCCTGCGTGTCGTTGATCTGGATCCGCCGGGCCCCGCCCAGCTGCAGCGCGGCCGGGACCGGCAGAAAACCCAGCGTGCGGCGGACGCTCAGGTTGCCGGAGTGGTATTTGTCCATGATATCGTAGTTCG
Source organism: Opitutus sp. GAS368 (assembly GCA_945903465.1). Lineage (GTDB taxonomy): Bacteria > Verrucomicrobiota > Verrucomicrobiia > Opitutales > Opitutaceae > ER46. Next base: position 8,298 of record CAMDOF010000184.1, on the reverse strand, counting down.
ATTCGCTCGCCGTGTTCCCGCGGTAGTTGCGGATATCATAGATATCGACTTCACGATTGCTGTCGTCGAACACGCGGATGCCGCCGGGCCGCGTGGGAGTGATGTCCGAGAAGACGATCCGCACCGGATTCGTCAGCGCGACGGCGTAGCCGCCGAACTGGCTATTCTCGCGGTTGCGCATGGCGCTGTTCGAGAGCGACTGGCTGACCCCGGTCTCGATTCGCCACACGCCGTCGTCGAGGCGATAGTTGAGACTCAGCGTGGTGGTGTCGACCTCGCGCCAGGTGGCACCGCCGTTCATCGACACGGTGCCGCGGCCGGTCGCGCCATTCGTGAACGTGTCGCCAAAGGTGAGCGGCGCGCCGGACGCGGTGGTCGACGTTCCGGTCGTGCCGGGGTTGATCGTCCAGCCCAGGCTGCCCGTCGTGGAAAAGAACCGGTTGCCGGAACCCTTCAACGAGAGGATCGAGTGGGGCGTGACCCGAAAGTCAGCCTTGATGCTGACGGTGGTCCGCGCCTTGTTCTGCGGGCCGTCGGTCAGCGCGTACTGCTGCAGGTAAGGGCGGGTGATCGACGCACCGGTCGCCGTGCCGCCGGTATTCCACGTCATCGTCGACAGGTGCTGATCGTTGTATTTGTCGCTGTGTAGGCCGGTCAAGACGATGCCGAGCCGCTTGTTGACGAGCCACGTGTAGTCGAAATCGCCGCCGAGGTGGGTTTTGTAGGTATTCTTGTCGCCAACCGAATAAGGGGTTTTGCGCAGAGTGAGATTTTCGCCGTTGCCAATGAGATTGATGCCGTAATTCAGCTCGGAGCGCGCCCGCTCGAACGCGCCCTTGCTCACGAGGTTGATGGAACCGGCGAGCGAATCCGCCGCGTTCGCGGGCGTCGGCACCTTGGATACCTCCACGCGCGAGATGTCCTGAAATGTCATCGTCTGCGGGTTGAACGAGCGGCCCTGGCCGGCGATGAACGCGCTGGCCATCGGCTCGCCATTGGAGGTGAAGGCCGTCATACCACCGCCGATACCGCGCAGCGAAATGGAATTGATGTCGAGTTGCGCGTATTCGCCGGTGACGCCGGGCAGGTACTTCAGGAATTCGCCCGCGTTGTTGCCGAGGATCGTGCCGAGGGAGTCGGTGGAGACCACATTCTTGATATTGTCGGCGAACCGTTGCTCGTTGATGGCGATCGCCTGCGCGTTCGTTTCCCGATCCGCCGCCACCTTGAAGGGGTCCAGCCGGACGGTGGCGTTGCTCCCGTAACGCGCGATGCTGGTCAAATCGAAGTCCTGTTCGATGGCCGCGCCGGCCGGGATTTCCAGGCGAACGTCTTGCACGTCGAGATCGGTATAAAACACCTGGAGTGTCACGGGGCCGGGCGGCAGGTTGACCAGGCGGTAGCTCCCGAACTCATCGGTCAGGGCGACGACATCCTTACCCTTCACCGTCACCTGGGCCTTGTTCAGGTACTGGTTTGTCGCGGCGTTCTTCACCCGTCCGGAAATCGTCGCGGTCGGTTGCGGGGCCGTGCTGGCATCAGCGGCGGCGACGTGGCTGACGGGGATTAGAATGAGCGCCAGGGCGGCCCCGGCGCGAATCAGGGCAATGAGGTGGGGTGGTTTTATCATCGGGGTCGTGGGGTTCTCGGTCGGTTTGATGGTCGAGTGCGGCGTAATGCGGTCCATCCGGTGTGCCTAGCTTTCCTGCCTGTCATTGCGAGGAGCGCAGCGACGAACCAATCCCTCTGTTCCTAGGAGTCTGTCCGACTAAGCCGCTTGAAGGCGTTCGTGGGTCAATATTCGACTTTTGATTAACTCAAACTCGCAAATAATCGATTCCAGAGGTTTTTATTTTCTAAGCCCGACAGGCTCCGAAGAAACACCATTCGTTAAGCGTTGGGGTGAAAGGGGGTCTCAGTTTCTTTCTGTCACGGCCTAAATCCGATTGTGGGACGGGGGCTGCTAAGAAACTGGATTTGCGGGGGAGGGGTTTAAGGGGAGGGGGATGGTGGGATGGGGATAAGTTAGCCGTAAATCAGTCGATTTTGAGATGGCGGCGGGTTCGGCTGAGGCTGGGGACTTGGGGTGGGGAACGGCTGCGGCGGAAAGGGGGATTTCGGGTGCGAATCGGGGCGCGGCTTGCCATTGGGGGGGCAATGATCGCGGGGGTTACGATGCGCGGAGGCAGACCTCCGGATTACTTGGAGTCAAGGAGCAAGCGTTTTTTAAATAAATTCAGGCAGACTCCGGGGCGTCGGCTGGGAAGTCGCCGGCCGAGGGGTCGGCTGGGTCGGCGTCGGCGCAGAAGGGGCTCTGGTCGTCGGGGCGAACGGGGCGGGTGGGCTCCGTCCAGAAGACCGGTGCGCTCGCGGCGGCGTCGGGCTGGGCGTAGGCGTCGGCGAACAGCTGGCCTTGCCCAGGCGTCCCGCGTGATTTTCCAGATGCAGCCGATCTCAGTCCGGGACCATGGGCCCCAGTGGATGAACATTCCGAAACGCCAGTCGTTCCACTCCTGCATCCGCGCGGCGGACCCGTGAAGAGCGGGCTCCGGCGCCCCAAGGACAGGAGGCCCATCGAACCCCGCCACGGTCGGACCAATACAGGCAGTGCCGGGCGGAGAGGCCGCTTCACGGCGATCAGAAGTCGAGCGAGGTGGAGAACGAGATCTGGCGCGGATTGTTCGTGCCGGCGCGGGACTGGATGAAGAAGACGTTGTTCAGGTTGTCGACGTTGACGCCGAACGAGACGGCGCGATTCGCGATCTTGGTGCCGTAGCGGGCGAACAGGTTGATCTGCGTGTAGCCGTTCTCCACCACGAGCTGGTTGTTGCTCGTGCCGAATTGCTGAATCGGCCCGCGGGCCACGATGACACCGCCGCCGAAGCGCAGACCCTTGATCACGCCCTCGTTGATCGCGTAGCTGGTCCAAAGCGTGTAGCGGTTCGGCGTCGCGCCCTCAAGCCGGAGGTTCCGCGCGAGCGTGCGGCTGACGACGACCTTGGCGTCGATGTGGCTGTAGTTGATGACGGTCTGCCAGTTCTTCGTGGGATTGAAGAACAGCTCCGTCTCCCAGCCCTTGCTCTCGTCGTCGGAGATTTCCGTGTCGGCGCGGAAGGTGACGGGGTTGAAGTCGGAGCGGATGACGTTCTTTTTGCGAATGTTGAAAACTGAGATCGAGCCGCCGATCCGGCCGTCAAGCAGATCGTCGAACTTGAGTCCGCCCTCGTAGGCCTTCGAAGACTCGGGATTGAAAAACACGCCGGTGGTGGAGTCGAAGCCATTGGGATTGAAGGCGGTGGCGGTGTTGGCAAAGACCGAAATTTGTTTGGTCAGGTCGAACACGCTGCCGGCCTGGTAACTCGTCTTGCTCTGGTCATTGAACACGCCGGTCTTCACGCCGAGGATGTTGGTCGACTGGCTGCGGATGCGGATGTAGCGCACCCCGCCGAGCAGTTTGAGGCGATTGTCGAGGAGCGCGACGCTGTCGGTGGCATAGATGGAGCCAACGCGCGTTTCGCCGTAGTCGTTGGTGCTGGTACGGGTGCCCAGCGTGCGGAGTTCAGTGCGGGTGGGGACATCGTCGAGCCAGTACTTCACGCCGGAAAGCACGTCGTTTTTCGTCAGGAAGAGTCGGATGGGCCGGCCCTGGTTGATCATGCTCTGGAGGATGGGGCGCTCGCCCGCGGAGCCGAGGGTGCGCAGCGCGTAGGTGCTGTTGCGGGCGAAGTCGCCGGTGTAACGGCCGCCGAGCAGTACGCGGTGCGCGAGAGGCCCGGTCGAGAAATTCAGCAGGCTGTTGAACGTGTGCGCTTCGGTGCGGGTGAAATCGTAGGTGGCGGAATGATTCGCGTCCGCCCCCACCAGCGTGGGCGCGGCGGCATTGTTGCCCAGCGAGAACGTGTTGTACTCGCGGAAGTCCATATTCATTTTCTGCGTCGTGCGCACGAACATGTACTGGAGGTTGATGTGCGAATTGATCATCTGGCGCAGCCCGAGCTGAAGGAAACGGTTGTCCTGCTCGAAACGGGTGCCGGCGGTCGCGCTGGTGTAGTCGCGCGGCAGGAAGGTGTTGTTGTAGCGCGTCGTGTTTTCGACGATGCCGTTGACATTGGTCGCGTCGATTTTGCCATCTTTGTTGAGATCGGTCGGGATGAGCTCGAACGAATAGGTCGCGCGCTGGCTCGGGATGCCTTCGGTTTTGGACGCGCTGCCGTGGACCACGAGGGTGGTGCTCTGGGTGAGCCGATAGTCGCTGGCGAGCCCGAGGAAATCGGTCTTGCGCCCGTCGATGATGCGGTAGCCGTCGGTCTCCGTGTGCGCCCCGAAGGCGCGCACCCCGAGCGTGCCGTCGAGCGCCTTCTTGTTGGCGTCAAACTCGCCGCTGAAGAGCCCATGGTTGCCGACGCGGGCGGAGAGCCCGAGGTGATCGCGGCCCCGCGGGCGCTTGGTGATGATGTTGATGAGACCGCCGGGGTCGGACTGGCCGTAGAGCGTGTTGGGGCCTTTGACGACCTCGATGCGGTCGATCATCTGGGGCGGGATGTAGTCGCCGCCGGTGACACCGTCGATCAGGACGTTGCGGTTGCGGAAACCGCGGATCGAAAAGGCGTCGTTGCGGTTGGTGCTGCCCGGCAGGCGGGCGGTCTGCGTGATGGAGGAGTTGAACATCATCGCCTGGGGCAGATCCAGCACCTGCATGTCGGCGAGGAACTCGGCCGTGATGACATTGATCGTCATGGGCACCTCCTTGAGCGGCGTGTTCATCGCCGTGCCGGAGATCGTGTTGGTCGCCATGTAGCCTTTGCCGCCGCTCTCGGTAACGTCGAAGGGATTCAGCATGATCGCTTGGTCGGCCGCCGGTTTGCTCATGGCCGGGGCGCTGGTCTGGGCGGAGGCGAAGGCGGTCGCGAGGAGCGCCGCGAAAAACAGGCGCACGCGCGCCACGCAATGGTTGGATTTCATGTGGGTCGGGGGTGGTCACCGTCGGGCTTCGCCGGTTTCGGCGCAGTTTATGGTGAGCGGGCGGTCGCTAGGCAAACGCTGGTTTAGTTAAACCCTTAAGTTGGGCTTTGCGAGCGTGCGGCCCGTGTGCCAGGACCCGTCGTTCTGGGCGCCCTGCACGACGAGGCGCGAGCCGCGGTGGTAGCGGTGGAGCAGGCCGTGCAGCGCGTCCACGGCGGCCGCGCCCATGACGTCGCGATGCTGGAGAATGCCGCCCGCTCCGGGCGCATCGTCGTCCCCATGGAGACTCGCGTAGCCGAGGTCGCGCGGGACGCGGAGCTTCAACGCGGCGGCCGCGGCGAAGACGTCGTTGCAGCGGCTGATCACGGCGTCGGGCCGGTGTTGCCGCAGCCAATCGCGGATGGTGGCTGATAAATTGGGCCCGGCGACGATGAGGGTGGGAACCGGGGCGGTGGGCGGGGCCGGGCGGGTTGGTTCATGGTCGTAACCATGCGTTTCAATAGGACGAGGAGCGGCGGACCTGGTCGTTGACGCCAGCTTTCGACGTCACTTTCCACTCTGGTAGGCTTGATCGAGGTTTGCGCGTTAACGGAGAAGTGTGGCCCCGTCTCGGCGTGCTCGAGGCGATGTGTCGCGAGGTGGGAATCACAAAAACCGAGTTCGCCGAGCTCGTGGACGCGGTGCAGGCGGCCATAGGCCGCTGGGGTAATTTCGCCAAGCAGGCCGGCGTGCCTAAAGAGATCTCCGCCGAGGCGAGATCGGGGCATCGCCGGATTCGCGAGCGCGTGGGTGGTAACTGACGGGCGAGTGATGATTCCTGCGGCAGCTCGTGGCTGCTCGATCTCGGCGGGATCAGCTTTCGCATAGGTGAGGACGCCGCGCACTATCGCGGGCGGCCACCGGAAATGCCGGGCCGTCTTCGCGATGTTTTTAGTTGGGCGGTTTGCGTCCACGATCACCCAAACTGCGACACGATGACCGAGAACATAGGTCACACCCGACGGGAGGCTCACGGCGGCGCGCCGACGGTATTCGCCGGCTTCAGCGCCTCAGTGACCAGGTAGAAATTCGGCAGGTAGATCGCGGCGCAAAGCGGACCCACGGCAGAAAAAATGCGCGAAATCAGGTCGGGTGTGAAATATCCGTATTGGTAACGACGACTTGGGGCGCGCGGCCGCGGGCGCGGTGAGGTGGCGGCTTGCGTGGAGGCGTCGAGCCGAGCAACGATGGTACGATGTCCAAACTGCTCCGGCGCCTGACGCGTGCGCAGGTCGTTTGCGCTCTCACGCGGTTGGGCGATCTCTGCACGGCGGCGGCGATCAAAGTGGAAATCGCGCTCTACAGCGGCACCGTGATGATGATCGCTTACGATTGTCGGCAGGCGACGAAGGACGTGGATGCAGTTTTTCATCCGGTGGGGGTGATCGAGCCGCTGATCCGTCAGGTGGCGGCCGAACTGAAATTACCCGAGGACTGGATGAACTCCGGGGTGAAAGCGTTTGTCGGCGCGCGCGAGGCACGGGAAAAATTTTCAGAACTAGAAATCCCGGGGCTCGTGCTTACCCGTCCGTCCGCGGAGTATCTGCTGGCGATGAAATGTCTGGCGGCGCGGTTGCCGACGCTGTTTCGCGCCGGTGATGTCGACGACATCAAATTTCTCATCCGCAAACTGCGCCTACGTTCGATCGAGGAAATTGATGCCATCGTCGGTGACTATTACGGCGACGGCCGGTTGGAGAATGGGAAACGTTGGCTCGTGGAGAAACTGATCGCGGAGGCGAACGCGAAAAAATGAAGACGAAGTTGGCAAATACCTGGCGGCGTCCGCAGTCGTTGGCGGAGGCCGTGGAGCGGGCCGAGACGAGGGCGGACATCGGCGACAACCTCGAAGGTTTCCTCGACCACGTGAACCTCCTGGTGAAACAGCGGGCCACGCGTCGAAAACTGGCGGGGGCGATTCGCCGCGAGCCGGCCTGCACGGGTGTGGCGGCGCAGGACGCCTATCTCGCGGCGGTGGCCGCGCATCTGGCGAACACGTGGCGGCTGCCGGCGCCGCGGTGGGTAGACAAGCCGGGGCGGAGGCTCAAGCGACCGTGGTTCGCGCGACCGGATGCGTGGGCGCGGGCGTGGCTGCTCCGCGATTCGCCGGCGGCGTTTCGGGAACGAAATATTTTCACGGAAGAGAATCCCTTGCGGCGGGCGTAAGCTTCCGGCGGGCGACGTGTTGGGGCCGACTGAGGATTGGCGCGACCCTATCTATTTTTTCGCCGAGCGATCGCGGGAGTTTTTCAGCAGGTGGAGGACCATACTTTCCCGGTTGTAAATCCGGGCTGATGAAGGAATCGACGGCCACAGGTGCGGCCTCGCCCGCATCCACGCCGAATGCGACCGTTTCGTCGCCTACAATCCTAGCTGACCGAACCCGAGTTCGCCACCTCTTCACGGCGATTCCGCCAGTTTCGGAGCCGGTAAAAGCCGCCACGTTCGGCGGCATCTTGGGACATTGCTGTGGGAAATTTTGTCAGGGGGCCGGCGCAAACCCGGATTTGCGGGCGACCTGTTTTGGGGCAGCCTTGTCACCATGACCCGCGAAGAACTGCTCCAGCGCATCTGGATCGACCCCAGCCGTTGCAGCGGCCAGCCGTGTATCCGCGGGCATCGATTGCTAGGAAACTGGATTTGCCGGGGGGGAGGGGTTTAAGGGGAGGGGCATGGCGGGATGGGGATGAAGTAGCCGTAAAAGAGTCGATTTTGAGAGGGCGGCGGGTTCGGATGAGGCGGGATCTTTGGGGCGGCGACGGAAAAGGGGATTGCGGGTGCGAATTGAGGCGCGGCTTGCCGTTGGGGGGCAATCATCGCGGGGGAACGATGCGCGGAGGCAGTCTTCCGGATTGCTCGGGGTCGAGGAGCAAGGGGTTTTTAAAGTTCATGAGGGGCCGCACCCACGTTGACACCAGCCCGCGTGTGCTACAGCTGTGCCTCATGGCTGCCACGCTCACCACCACCATCCGGCTCTCCCCCGCCGCCAAACGCCGCATCGCCGCCGCCGCCAAGCGCGTGGGCGAGAGTCCCTCGAAATTCATCTCCACCGCCGCCCTCGCCCGTGCCAACGCCGCACCCGACGACACCAAGCTCGCCCAGCTCGAGCGCCTCGCCGCCGCCCTCCACGAAGCCGTGAAGGACGAACTGGATTTCCGCCTCGCCGATTCCCGCTGGCAGCATCACCTCGCCCACAAGACCCGCCTGCTCACCGGGGAGGAGGCGTGGCGTGAGTTGGGACTATCGCATTGAACAGGCCGCGGTGCGCGACCTGCGCGACCTCGGCCCCGCCGCGAC